>JBDIAJ010000150.1:0-8896 GCA_039812345.1 Nostocoides sp.
GCCAACGGCCCGAGCACCGACCCGGCGAGGGCCGCCACCCGCGGCGTCGCTGCGGCGCGGATCAGGCCGGGAATCTGGCCGAGGAAGCCCGAGATGGACCGGGCGATGGTGAACGGCCGGCCCCGCACCGACGGCAGCACCCCCCACGGGAGCCCTCCGATCGACCGGCACGGGACGATGACCAGAGGCCGGGCGCTGGAGCGCACGCCCCCGAGCAGGGCGTCGTCAAGGCGGGCGAGGGTGCGCGCGAGGCTCGCATCCAGGGCACCGGCGAACGGGCTCCTCTGGTGGGCGATCCGCATTCGCAGGTCGGCGCACACCCGCAAGGTCAGGTCGAGCGCCACGTCGGTTCCGAGACATGGTTCGACGGACATGACCCCGTCACGGCAGTGGAGGACGTGAATGACCCCGTCGAGTTGGAAGAAGGCGCACGCGTCGACGCCGGCACCGGCCAGTTCCGCCCGCGCCGACGCGGGCGCCAGCGGGTGGAGCTCCGCCTGCGGATTCGCCGCCTGATCACCCCAGTCGCGGCGACGGATCTCCCGCTCGAGGTCGTCGATCGCCGCGCGGATCTCGCCGCGCTCCCGTTCCGGGGTCGCCTCCAGCCTGGCGTGGGCCGCCCGAAGGCGCGCGACGAGGTCCGCCGCCACCGGATCCGCGGGCGGCCGGACCGAGGCGAGTCGGGCCGTCGCCGCCCGCCAGCGCTCCGTCGCCTCGAAGACCGCGCCGGGTCCACTGCCCATGGCCAGGTGCAGATCGATCCTGATCAACGGCTCGGTATGCCGGGCCCGCGCGGTCCCGAGGTCGAGGCTGGCGATGGCCGACTGCGCCCGGCGCAGGTCCTCGGACGCGGCCCGCAGCTCCCGGCGGGCCCGCGCCTGATGGCCCGCCGCGGCGGCGCTCTCGGCGCGCACGCGCCGCCGACGCAGCAGGTCGCTGGCGGACATCCGGTCGGTCGCGGCGGATCGTGGGAGGACCGTGACGGCCGCTTTCGGGTCCGACGGCAGCAGGGCCTCCGCCGTCAGCAGCCGGGCCCGGGTCTCGAGCAGGCTCCCCTCGGCCACCGCCCGCTTGAGAACCGGCCGGGCGGCGGCGGCGATGGCTCGTGGGTTCTCCCCTCGGTCGAGCCGGATCGCGAGCAGGGTGAGGCGGACCCGGTCCCGCATCGCCGCGGACGCGCGGCGGCCCAGATGCGCCAGGGACGCGCGGGCCGCGGCATACGCCTCGTCGTGGCGCTCGGCGAGAAGGTAGGCGTCGGCGAGGGTCGCCTCGACCTGAGCGAGGAAGAGGGATCGGCCCCCCGCGCGCGCGTCCCGGAGGGCCGTGGTCAGCAACTCGATCGCCTCGTCCACGAGTCCGGCCTCGAGCAGGACGTGGCCCTGGTCGACCCATCCGGGCGTCCGCGTCACGGCGACGTCCATGGCGTCGGCCTCGGCCATCGTCGCGAGCGCACGGGGCAGGTCGCCGGCCAGATAGGCGATCATGCCGGCGTTGTAGGTCGCCATGAACCGCTCCGCTGGGAAGCGCACCGGGTCGGCGAGGGTGAGCAGTTCCGCGCTCTCGCGGTGCGCGGCCCCCGGGTCGCCCACGTGGGCGTGGGTCAGGGCCAGGTTGAGCAGGCAGACGACGACGTCCTGGGTCGGGAGCCGCTCGCGCTGGGCCAGGGCTTCTTGGAAGTGGGCCAGGGCCTCCCGGGTGCGACCGGCGTTGGCGTAGCTGACCCCGCGCTGCCGGGCGACGAGCGAGCGCAGGTCCGGACGGGCGGGACCGCACACCGCCGCCGCCAGATCGAGCGCCGACATCGCCTCATCCCAGCGCGCCGTGGCCACGCAGGCGAAGGACAATCCGATCCAGGTCCGGACGGTGAGTTCGCGCAACTCCTCCGCTCGGTCCGGTTCCGCCTCGACCTTCTCGACGCGGCGCAGCAGCCGGAGGAAGTTCTGCCGGGCGCGTCCGTGCTGCCCCGTGTTGTTGTCGCGTTGCGCGGCGAGGCGTTTGTCGTTCAGCCGCGTGAGGGTGTCTCCAGCCACGGACCCGACCGCCCGGCGATCGAGTCAGAGCTCCAGCGGTGGCGTGAGCACCGCGCCCGCGCCCGTCGCGGCCGGACGCACCAGGAGCATCACGGGGCCGCCGGGCACGGTGAGGATGAAACGGCCGTCGTCGTCCGCCCGCACCCGGGCGAGGGCGGGCGCGCCGGCGACGGCGAGAGGGTCCTGCGCGGCATACGCGCTGATCTCGGCGGACCCGTCCGTGACCCAGCCGTCGATGCGTAGCCGGCCGCCGGTGTCGACGGACAGGTCGACCAGGACGCTGGCGCCCCCTGGGGTGGTGAACAGGCGGCCGGTCTCCTGCGCGGTGCTCCCGCGGACCGTCACGAGGTCCGCGGTCATCAACGCGGCGATCTCGGCATCGAGGGCACGCGCCGAGATCGCGAACTTGGCCCGCTCGGCCAGATCCGCGGGGACCGGGTCGAGGGTCTCGAGAAGGTCGTTCAACTCGGCCAACAGCGCGGACGCGTCGGCGACGTCATCGAACGTGGCGTTCATCGCTCACTCCTTCCAGCGCGGGTCGGCGTCGAGCGCCGCTTTGAGTTTCGCGAGGCAGCGCCCGCGCGTCGGTCCGATACTCCCGACCGGGATTCCCAGGTTCTCGGCAATGGTCGCATAGTCGGGTCGGGCCGCGTGGGCGATCACGGAAATCAGGTGCTGGCAATGTGGCGGAAGGTTCTGGACATGACCCCAGAGGAGGCGCTGCCGCTCCGAGAGCAGCGCGAGCGCCTCGGGGCCGGGTCCCGGCGCGACCTCGTCAGCGCCGACGTCCGGCCCCAATGCCGTATGCCGATCCCGCCCCGCGACATGCCACGCCTCGCGGCGCACGGTCACCAGGAGCCACGCGAGGACCGCCTGCGGGTCGGCGATGTCGCCGGTGTGATCGACCAGGCGCAGCCACGTGTTCTGGACGGCTTCCTCGGCGTCCTCCCGGCGCGCGCAGTGGTTGCGAGCCACGCGCCACAGGATCGGGGTCAGGAGATCCACCAGGTCGCCGAGTCGGCGGCGGTCACCCGCGCGGTAGGCGGCGAAGGCCTCGGCGGCCTCGGAGGCCAGCGGGCGCCGTGACGACATGCGCACGCGCATGACCCCTTCCCTCCTGAACGCGATCCGGCCAGGGACGCGCCGGAATGCCCAGGCTACCTCCGGGCCTTGGGGAATCCGGTTGCGCGGCCCCGATAACCTGGCGCTGTGATCGACATCCGACTCCTCATCGACGACCCCGAGCGGGTCAAGGCCTCGCAGCGTGCCCGCGGGGACGAGGAGTCTCTGGTCGACCGCGTGCTCGCCGCCGACAGGGCGCGCCGCGCGAGCCTGACCGAGTTCGAGGGTGCTCGGGCTCGGCAGAAGGCGTTGGGCCGGGACGTGGCTCGCGCCCAGGGCGAGGAGAAGCAGGCGCTGCTGGTCCAGACTCGGGACCTGGCCGCCCGGGTCAAGGACCTCGACAGCGCGGCCGCCGCCGCGCAGGCCGAGCGCGACGGGCTGCTCGAGCAGATCGGCAACGTCGTCATCGACGGCGTGCCCGCGGGTGGCGAGGAGGACTACGTCGTCCGGGAGGTCGTCGGGACGCCTCGGGACTTCGCCGCCGACGGGTTCGCGCCGGCCGATCATCTCGACCTCGGCGAGCGGCTCGGTGCCATTGACATGGCCCGCGGTGCCCGGGTGTCGGGGGCCCGGTTCTATTTCCTGACCGGGGCCGGGGCGCGGCTCGAGCTCGGCCTGCTCAATGCGGGCATGGCGATGGCCATCGAGCACGGGTTCGTCCCGATGATCACCCCGACTCTCGTCCTGCCCGAGATCATGAAGGGCGCCGGGTTCATCGACCGGCACGCCGACGAGGTCTATCGGCTCGAGGCCGACGACCTGTTCCTCACCGGCACCTCGGAGGTCGCCCTCGCCGGCTACCACACCGGTGAGGTCGTCGACCTCGCCGACGGGCCGCGGCGCTATGCCGGCTGGTCGACGTGCTATCGGCGCGAGGCCGGCAGCTATGGCAAGGACACCCGGGGCATCATCCGGGTCCACCAGTTCAACAAGATCGAGATGTTCGTCTACTGCGACCCGGCCCGGGCCGAGGCGGAACACGAGCGGCTGCTCCAGATGGAACGCGACATGCTCGCGCTCATCGACGTCCCCTACCGGATCATCGACACCGCCGCCGGCGACCTCGGCCAGAGCGCCGCGCGCAAGTTCGACTGCGAGGCGTGGATCCCGACCCAGGGCCGCTACCGCGAGCTGACCTCGACGTCGAACTGCACGACCTTCCAGGCGCGCCGGCTCGGCACCCGCTTCCGCGGCGCGAACGGCAACGAGGTCGCGGCCACCCTCAACGGCACCCTGGCGACGACACGCTTCGTCGTCGCGATCCTCGAGAACCACCAGCGGGCGGACGGCTCGGTCGTCGTGCCCGAGGGGCTGCGTCCGTTCGTCGGTCTGGACGTGCTCAGCCCGCGTTGAGGTCGGCGGCATAGGCTTCCGGGGCGTTCATCACGATCCTGGGGGTATGCCGCGTGCTCACGACTCATGACCTGACCCGTCGCTTCGGCGACGTGGTCGCCGTCGACGGTGTCTCGATGACCGTTCCCGACGGTCGGATGACCGGCTTCATCGGGGGGAACGGCGCCGGCAAGACGACGACGATGCGGATGATCATGGGTGTCCTCGGCATCCACGCCGGGTCGGTCGTCTGGAACGGAGCGCCGGTCACCGCCGAGGACCGGCGGCATTTCGGCTACATGCCGGAGGAGCGCGGCCTCTATCCGAAGCAGCCGGTCATCGACCAGCTGACCTATCTCGGTCGGCTGAAGGGGATGACGGCGCCGGCCGCGCGATCGACCATTCTCACCTACCTCGACCGCTTCGGGCTGGCGGACCGGGCCAGGGAGCGCGTCGAGAAGCTCTCGCTCGGCAACCAGCAACGCGTCCAGATCGTCGCCGCGCTGCTCGGCGAGCCGCGCTTCCTCGTCCTCGACGAGCCGTTCTCCGGCCTCGACCCCGACGCCGTCGACTCGATGGCGGCGATGCTGCGCGAGCACGTGGCCCGGGGCGTGCCCGTCCTGTTCTCCAGTCACCAGCTCGACCTCGTCGATCGCCTGTGCGACCGTCTCGTGGTCATGGCCCGAGGGCGGGTCGTCGCCCAGGGGACCTCCGACGATCTGCGGACGGCGGGACCGGCGCGCTACCACGTGGCCGGGTCGGGAGACCTCGGGTGGGTCGGCGGCATACCGGGCGTCGCGGCGCTGGAGCGACGGGACCGGTCGGTCGAGTTCCAGGTGAGCCGGCCCGGCGCGGAGCAGGACGTCCTCGCCGAAGCGGTCCGACGTGGGCCGGTCGAGAGCTTCGGACGCGTCATACCGCCCCTGTCGGAGATCTATCGGAAGGTGACCGCGGCATGAGCCCCGCCCAGTACCCGTGGACGATCGTCGCGCGCCGGGAGGTCGCCGCGAAACTGCGCGACCGGGCCTTCCTCTTCGCCACCGGGATGATGCTCGTCGTCATCACCGCGGCCCTGGTCGTGCAGGGCCTGCTGGCCAATCGCGCCCACCACGTCACCCTCGCCACCGCGAGCGACGCCCGGCCGTTGGTGACGCAGGTCGCCGCAGCGGCGAAGGCCGCGGACGCCAAGACGACGGTCACCGGTCTGACCGTCGCCGACGATGCCGCCGCCAAGGCCGCCCTCGAGGACGGGAAGGCGGACGCCTGGCTGCATCACTCGGGTGCCGGATGGGTGCTCACGGCGAAGTCCGATCCGGACACCGGACTGCTCGCGGCGACGACGGTCGTGGTGCGCGAGAATGCGCTCGCCGCCAACGCGGCGGCCGCGGGCACGACCGTCCAGGCGCTGACCAGAGGCAGCGTCGTGACGCCTCAGGCGCTCGACGGCTCCGGCGGCGTGGGCCTCCTGCGCACCGTGCTCGGGTTCGTCTTCGCCTTCCTCTTCTATATCTCGGCGCTCCTGTTCGGGGTCCAACTCGCGCAGAGCGTGTTGGAGGAGAAGCAGTCCCGCATCGTCGAGATCATCGCGACCTCGATTCCGCTGCGGCAGTTGCTGGCCGGCAAGATCGTCGGCAACACGTTGCTCGCGTTCGCCCAGATGACGCTCTATGCGGGTCTGGGTCTCGTCGGCCTGTCGTTCACGACCTACGGCAAGTACGTCCGTGACGTCGGTGGGCCGATCGCCTGGTTCCTCGTCTTCTTCGTCGCCGGGTTCGCCGCGCTCGCCTGCCTCTGGGCCGTCGCCGGCGCCCTGGCGAGCCGCTCGGAGGACCTTCAGGCGACGACGACCCCGTTGACGACGTTCGTCATGGCGATCTTCTTCGGGGCGCTGATGGCCAAGGGCGCGGCGGCGACGATCGTCTCGTTCATCCCGCCGGTCAGCGCCATCGCCATGCCGATGCGGTTGCTCGACGGCGGCGTCCCCTGGTGGCAGCCGGTGCTCGCCCTCGTCCTACTCCTGGGGTTCGCCGGGCTGACCATCCGCGTCGGCGAGCGGATCTATCGGCGGTCCCTGCTGCAGACCCGGGGCCGGGTCGGCATCCGGCAGGCGTGGACGGCCGAGGACTGAGGTCGTGGGCGCGCCGCACCTGGTCGGGATCGACATCGACGGGACCACCCTCACCCACGACGGCACCCTCCGGGACCCAGTGCGGTATGCCGTGCGGCGGGCCCGCGCGGCCGGTCATCACCTCGTCGTGTCCACCGGGCGTGCCGTGGTCGGCACCCTGCCCGTCCTCGCCGATCTCGGCCTCGACACCGGGTATGCCGTGTGCTCCAACGGTGCGGTCACGATCGCGCTGGACCCCGGGCACCCGAGTGGGTATGAGGTGCTCGACGCGATCACCTTCGACCCCGCCCCGGCGCTCGCGCTGCTGCGCGACGCCTGGCCGGATGCCGTTGTCGCGGTGGAGGATCTCGGTGTCGGGTTCAAGGTGTCCGCGCCGTTCCCGGAGCGGCTGGAGGGGACGATCACGGTCGTGCCGTGGGAGGACCTTGCGGCGGCCCCGGTGACTCGCCTGACCTTCTATTCGCCGACCGGGTCGAGCGAGGACTTCCTCGCGTTGGCGCACCGGATCGGGTTGCACGGGATGAACTACGCCGTCGGCTACTCGGCCTGGCTCGACGTCAATCCCGAGGGCGTGAACAAGGGCAGTGCGCTGGAACTGGTGCGGCGCCGGCTGGGGGTGGCCCCGCAGCATACGGTCGCCGTCGGAGACCAGCGCAACGACGTCGAGATGCTGCGGTGGGCGGCCCGGGGGGTCGCCATGGGCAATGCGCCGGAGGAGGTGCGCGCCGAGGCCGACGAGGTGACCACCGACGTCGAGGAGGACGGTCTCGCTCGGGTCCTCGAGTCGCTCCCCGGGGTCGGGCACGGGGACCTCGCGGTGATGCGCTGATGGCCGAACTCCACCTCACGTCGACGGCGAATCCGCGCGTGAAAGAGGTGCTCGCGCTGCGATCGCGGCGGGCTCGGGACGTGCGCGGGCTGACCTGCCTCGACGGTGCGGAGGAGTTGCGGCTCGCCCTCGATGCCGGCGTGGGCGTGCGGACGCTGTTCCACTGCGCCGAGCTCATGGGGGCCGATCCGGCCGGTGGTTTGGAGCTGGTCGAGCGGGTGCGGGCATCGGGGGCGGCGACGTTCTCGGTGTCGAGAACCGCCTTCGAGCGGGTCGCCTATCGCGAGGGGCCCGACGGCATCCTCGCGCTGGTGCCGACGCCCGGGGTCGCATTGGACCGGCTCGAGGTCCCGGCCGGGGCGCTGGTGCTCATCGCTCAGGCGATCGAGAAGCCCGGCAATCTCGGGGCGATGCTGCGGACCGCCGACGCGGCCGGTGTTGCCGCGGTCATCGCCGCCGACCCGGTGACGGACTGGGGGAATCCCAATGTCATCCGATCGAGCAAGGGCACGGTCTTCTCGGTGCCGGTCGCGTCGGCGGGCACCGCGCAGACGCTGGCGTGGCTGGAGGCCCGAGGCCTCGTGCTCGTCGCGACGACACCCGAGACGCGGATCCGGCACAGCGACGCCGATCTCACCGGGGGGATCGCGGTCGCGGTCGGGGCCGAGAAGTGGGGGCTCGACGAGCGGATGCTCGGGTCCGCCGGCATCCGGGTGCGGATCCCGATGGCGGGCCGGGCCGACTCGCTCAATGCGGCGACGTCCGCGGCGATCGTCCTGTATGAGGCGGTGCGCCAGCGCGGTTTCCCGCGCTGACCGCGTCCACGGGCGTGGACGGCGTCGCCGGCCTCGGCCGGCGACGGCCGCTTCAGATGGTGACCTTGCCCTCGGCGGTGTTGAAGGTGACCGCCATCAGGCCCGGGGTGCCGTGGGGGGCGACGAAGGTGAAGTGGATGACCGACGACGTGGTCTCGGCCGGGAGCCCGAGCCAGTCCTTGACCCGCTCGGGGTCGCCGCCGATCTCGAGCGACTCGATGGTGACGTCGGTGTGCGCGTCGTCGGACGGATGCGGGCTCTGGTCGTCCCACTGGACGAAGAACGGCAACTGCGGATCCGACTGGAGGCCCCGGACGCCGAGCTGGCGCCACTTGAATTCGCGGCCGTCGGGCATCCGGCGGTTCCCGTCGACCGCCTGCCGGCCGATCCGGCCTTCGAGATCGTGCAGGTCCTCGACGCGGACGACCCAGCCGAGCCAGCCGCCGCCCATCTCGCTGCGGGCACGGACCGCCTGGCCGAAGGGGGCCTTGTCGGCGGCCGGGTGGTCGAGCACCTCGACGACCTCGACATAGCGTTCGTGCGCGAGCGGAAGGATCATGTTGCGCGTGCCGAAGCGGGGGTGGATGCCGCCTTCGACCGGGGTCACCCCGATCTCGGCACCGAGACGCTCCGCGGTCGC
>JBDIAJ010000151.1:0-8841 GCA_039812345.1 Nostocoides sp.
CTCGACGGGGTCAGGCGAACTTGAGCCGGTAGCCCGCCCCGCGCAGGGAGGTCAGGACCGTCTGGCAGTGCTCCGGACCCTTGGTCTCGAGCTGGACGAGGATGTCGACCTCGTCGACCCGCAGGGCCGGGTCGTGCCGTTGGTGCTCGACCTCGATGACGTTGGCGTCCGCCGCCGCGCAGTCGGAGATCAGCCGGGCGAGCGAGCCGGGCCGGTCGGGCATGATCACGCGGAACTGGAGGTAGCGGCCGGCCGCCGCCATGCCGTGCCGGATGATCCGCAGCAGGAGCAGGGGGTCGATGTTGCCGCCGGAGAGGACGCAGACGACCGGCCCCTCCCAGCCCAGCTCCGGCGACTCGTTGAGCCGGGCCGCCGCGGCCGCGCCCGCCGGCTCGACGACGAGCTTGTTGTGCTCGAGCAGCTGCAGGAGGGCCCGCGACAGCGCGTCCTCCGACACCGTGTCGACCCGGTCGACCAGCCCGCGAATCAGCTCGAACGGGACCTTCCCGGGCAGTCCCACGGCGATCCCGTCCGCCATCGTCGCCATCTTGTCCGCGGCGATCGGGTGGCCGGCCGCGAGCGACATCGGGTAGGCCGCGGCCGCCTCCGCCTGCACCCCGATGACGCTCGTCCCGGGGCGCAGCTCCCGCAGCGCGACCGCGACCCCCGCGAGCAGCCCACCACCGCCGAGGCTGACGACGACGGTCTTGACCTCGGGGCACTGCTCGACGATCTCGAGGCCGCAGGTGCCCTGTCCCGCAACGATGTCGGGGTGATCGAAGGGGTGGATGAAGACGGCGCCGGTGTCCGCGGCATACGCCTGCGCCTTGACGATCGCCTCGTCGAGGGTGGTGCCGAACTGCTCGACCGTCGCGCCATAGCCGCGGGTCGCGTTGAGTTTGGGCATCGACGCCCCGACGGGCATGTAGACCTTCGCCGCGATGCCGAGCCGCTGGCTCGCCAGCGCCACCCCCTGGGCGTGGTTGCCGGCGCTCGCCGCGACGACGCCGCGCGCCTTCTCCTCGTCGGAGAGCCGGGAGATCCGCGTGAACGCGCCGCGGATCTTGAACGAGCCGGCCCGGTTGAGGTTCTCGCACTTGAGCAGCACGGTGGTCCCGAGCCGCTCGGAGAGCACCCGCGAGTGGAGCATCGGTGTCGGACGCACGAGGGTGCCCAACTGCTCGCGGGCGGCGAGGACATCGGCGTATGTCACGGACGGCGCGCTCATGACGTCAACCTAGACGCCGCGCGGGGCCGGGGCCAGGGTCAACCGGCGTAGGGTTTCGCGCCGGTGATGGTGACCTCGATCGACTTGCCGTTCGGGGCGAGATAGCTCGTGGTGTCGCCGACCTTGCGCCCGTTGATCGCCGCACCGAGCGGGGAGTTCTCGGAGAACACCTGGATCGAGCCGTCGGCGATCTCGCGCGAGCCGAGCAGGAAGGTCTCCTCGTCGCCGAACAACTCGACGGTCACGACCATCCCGGGCTCGACGACCCCGTCGTCCGGCGGCGGGGTGTCGCCGACGACGGCCGTCTGGAGCAACTGGGTGAGCTGGCGGATGCGCAGCTCGAGCTTGCCCTGCTCCTCGCGCGCGGCGTGGTAGCCGCCGTTCTCCTTCAGGTCGCCCTCGGCGCGGGCGGCCTCGATCCGGCGGACGATCTCGGCGCGCCGCGGACCCTGCAGGTCCTTCAGTTCCCCCTGGAGCCGGTCGTAGGCCTCCTGGGTGAGGTAGGCGCCAGTGGCCTGGGTCGCGCTCTCGGTCATGGTGGTCTCCTCGCGGTCCTTCAGGGTATGCCGAGCCCGACCTCCGCGGACACGGAGCCTCGGTTCGGGGCTGGTGCAGGGGTGCCGGTCGACGGTCGTCGCGTGGGCACCGCGCTGCGGGTAGACCGTCCAGTCTAGCGTGTCGGCGCGCCGACGCCCCCGCTCAGGCGGGTCGGCAGCGGTCGACGGTCCCGGTGACGGCGAGCGCCCGGGTGCGGATCGTGCTCGTCTGGACCACGTGGCGATCCGGCCCGGCCGGGATCCGCACCTCGGTGATCCCGACCGCGCCGAAGCGGGAGTCGAGCGCCCTGATCGCGCAGGTGACCGCGGTGTCGGCCGGGCGGTCGATGGCGAAGGTGACGGTGACCTCCGTCGGGCTCACCACGGCATACGACGTGACCTGCCACTGGACCCGCCCGACCGTGGCGGAGATCCCCCACCACACGGCGATCGCCGACATCGCGAGGCACCCGAGGATGCCGACCGTCCACCAGAAGCGCGGGGAATGAGTTGCGGCCAAGGGGGACTCCCGGATGCGGTGAGAGGATGTCCCGATCATGTCATCCCGGCGAAAGGACCGCCTATGGCCTCCGGCCTGCGCCTGATGTGCGTGCATGCGCACCCGGACGACGAGTCGAGCAAGGGTGCGGCGACGATGGCGAAGTACGTCGACGCCGGGGTCGAGGTCCTCGTCGTCTCCTGCACCGGCGGCGAGCGCGGCGACATCCTCAACCCGCGGCTGAAGGGCGACCCGGCGATCCTGCGCGATCTCGCTCAGGTGCGGCGCGATGAGATGCGGGCCGCGCAGGAGATCCTCGGCGTTCGGCATACCTGGCTCGGGTTCGTCGATTCCGGTCTGCCGGAAGGGGATCCGCTGCCGCCGCTGCCTGAGGGGTGTTTCGCGCTCGAACCGCTCGAGGTGACGACCGAGGCGCTCGTGCGGGAGATCCGCCGCTTCCGGCCGCATGTCGTGACGACCTATGACGAGCAGGGCGGCTATCCGCACCCCGACCACATCATGTGCCACGACGTGTCGACGGCGGCCTTCGACGCCGCGGGCGACCCCGGGCGCTATCCCACCGCGGGCCCGGCCTGGCAGCCGCTCAAGCTCTATTACAACGGCGGTTTCAGCCGGGCTCGGATCGAGGCCTACCACCAGGCGCTCATCGACGCCGGCCGCGAGAGCCCGTATGCCGAGTGGCTGACCCGGATGGCCGAGCGGCCCCAGCGGCGGGTGACCACGCGGATCGACTGCGCGGCGTGGTTCGAGCGGCGCGACCGGGCACTGCTGGCGCATGCGACGCAGATCGACCCGGACGGCTTCTTCTTCTCCGTCTCCCGGGAGGAGCAGGCCAAGGTGTGGCCGTGGGACGACTACGAGGCGGCGGCGTCGGTCGTCCCGATCGTCGAGCTCGAGGACGACCTGTTCGCCGCCGTCCCGGCGGCGGCCGACGCGGACGCGATCGCGCTGTCCCGGCCGGCGCTCGCCTATGACGAGCGGGTCGCGCGCGTCGTGGTCGCCGTATGATCGAGAGCGTGCCGTATGCCGCTCTGCGGGCCCTCCCGGCCGCCGTGGACAACCAGGAGCACTCCTCCGGGTTCCTCGGTTTCGTCGTCGTCTTCTGCCTCGCCATCGCCGTGTATCTGCTCGTGCGCAATCTCACCGTCCGGCTGCGGCGGATGAACTACCGGCACGAGCACGAGGTGGCCGAACGCGCCGGCCGGATCGTCACCGGTGCGCCGCTCGTCGGGGGCGCCCCGGCCGAGGACGCCACCGAGCACCCGGCCGCGGACGCGGTCTCGACGGCGCCCGGGGATTCGGTGCCGAGCGACCCGCCCGACCCGCCCAGCCGCGGCTGAGGCCTCGTCGGTGTCCGTCGGCGACGTCGTCTACGCGGCCTACGAGCGCCGCCTCGCCCGCAGCCTCGATCGCGACAGCCTGCCCCGCCACGTGGGGGTGATGCTCGACGGCAACCGTCGCTGGGCGAAGCTGCGCGGCAAGGACAGCCGGACTGGGCATCAGGCGGGGGCGGACAATATCGCCGGGTTCCTCGGCTGGTGCGAGGACATGGGGGTCGAGGTCGTCACCCTCTGGCTTCTGTCGACGGACAACCTGTCCCGGCCGGAGAAGGAACTGGCGCCACTGCTGGAGATCATCGAGACCGCGGTGGCCGACCTCGCCGAGTCCGGGCGCTGGCGGATCAACCCCGTCGGCGCGCTCGACCTGCTGCCGGACGGGACCGCGGGCAGCCTCCGCGACAGCGGCGCCCGGACCGCGCTGGTCAGCGGGATGACCGTCAACGTCGCCGTCGGCTACGGCGGCCGGCAGGAGATCACCGACGCGGTGCGGTCGCTGCTCCTGGCCCGGGCCGAGGATGGGGAGACGCTCGCGGACGTCGCGACGTCGTTGACGGCGGACGACATCGCCACGCACCTCTACACCTCGGGCCAGCCCGACCCCGACCTCGTCATCCGCACCTCCGGCGAGCAGCGCCTGTCGGGCTTCATGCTCTGGCAATCGGCCCACAGCGAGTTCTACTTCTGCGAGGCCTACTGGCCCGACTTCCGGCGGGTCGACTTCCTCCGCGCCCTGCGCTCGTATGCCGACCGGCACCGCCGGTTCGGCGGCTGACCCGCCCATAACCGCCGCCCCGCGCCCGCACGCCCCCCTCGTCGAGAGGCCGATTCAGGGTCGTCGAGAGGCCGATCCAGGGTCGTCGAGAGGCCGATCCGGCCCCCGCCTGGGTTCTCCGCGGTGCGCGGGAGAGACCACGGAACGAGACGGGCGGGGTGACGAATCGGCATACGACAAGGGCCGCGTGTCCGGCGGCCGTCCGGCGAAAAGTCCTCGACACGACGCGACAAATCCCCCGACCGTCCATGTCCGCGACGTAGCTTCGCGGCAAGGCACCGGCACAGGGCCGGAGCGTGAGGAGAGCGCCAATGGCGAACGCCACCGGCTCCACCACCACCCGGCGCCGGTCGGCGCGGACGACATCCGCGGCGGGGGTGACACCGTCGGGGGAGCGGCGCCGGACGTATGTCGTCGACACCTCTGTCCTGCTGTCGGACCCGCGTGCGCTGCTGAAGTTCAAGGAGCACGAGGTCGTCCTGCCCGTCGTCGTCATCAGCGAGTTGGAGGGCAAGCGGCACCACCCGGAGTTGGGCTATTTCGCGCGGACCGCGTTGCGGCTGCTCGATGACCTGCGGGTGGAGCACGGCCGCCTGGACGCGCCGGTCCCGCTCGGGAGCGACGGCGGCAGCCTGCGCGTCGAGCTCAACCACACCGACACCAGCGCCCTGCCCGACGGATTCCGGCTCGGAGACAACGACACGCGCATCCTGTCCGTCGCCAAGAATCTCGCCGTCGAGGGCGCCCTGGTCACCGTCGTCAGCAAGGACCTCCCGCTCCGGGTGAAGGCCTCCGCGGTGGGGCTCGACGCCGAGGAGTACCGCAACGAGATGGCCGTCGAATCCGGCTGGACCGGCTTCGCCGAACTCGATGTCTCCGCCGATGACCTCGACGGGCTCTATGCGACCGGGCGGCTCGAGTCCGCGGCCGCCGCCGAACTGCCCTGTCACACGGGCCTGCGGCTGTTGTCGCCCCGTGGCTCCGCACTCGGGCGGGTCGGCGCCGACAAACAGGTCCGACTGGTGCGCGGCGACCGGGACGCGTTCGGGTTGCACGGCCGCAGCGCGGAGCAGCGGATCGCGCTCGATCTCCTCCTCGACCCCGACGTCGGCATCGTGTCGCTCGGCGGGCGCGCCGGGACCGGCAAGTCCGCCCTCGCCCTGTGCGCGGGGCTCGAAGCGGTCATGGAGCGGCGCGCGCACCGCCGGGTCATGGTCTTCCGGCCGCTGTATGCCGTGGGCGGACAGGAACTCGGCTATCTCCCGGGGACCGAGGCCGAGAAGATGGGTCCGTGGGGGCAGGCGGTCTTCGACACCCTTTCGGCCGTCGTCAGCACCGAGGTCGTCGAGGAGATCCTCGACCGGGGGATGCTCGAGGTCCTCCCGCTCACCCACATCCGCGGCCGCTCGCTCCACGACGCCTTCGTCATCGTCGACGAGGCGCAGTCGCTCGAGCGCAACGTCCTGCTCACCGTCTTGTCCCGGATCGGCCAGAACTCCAAGGTGGTCCTGACGCACGACGTCGCCCAGCGCGACAACCTGCGGGTCGGCCGGCACGACGGGGTCGCCGCCGTCATCGAGACCCTCAAGGGTCACCCGTTGTTCGCGCACATGACGCTGACCCGGTCCGAACGCAGCCCGATCGCGGCCCTGGTCACAGACCTGCTGGAGGGCATCGACGTCTGAGGCGCACTCCGAGGCCGATTTGGTATCGGATTCAACGACACGGTAAGATCTCGTTTCGATAACAGCGCGCGGTATGCGGCGCGCTCGGGTCGCGCAGATGCGGCCTCCGGCTCGCGAACCCCCGACTGCGGCCGGTCCCCGATCGAGGAGATCCCACGATGTTCACCCTGCCCGAGCGCTTCACCGCGCCCGTCGAGCGCGCCCGAGCCGCGCGGCATACGCTCACGCAGCCGCACATCCTCGCGACCGCCGCCGTAACGGTCACCGCCACGGTCGCCCTCGGTGCCGTCGGCATCGCCCCCTCCGACGCGGCGGAGACCGCGGCCGTCACCGCCGCCGCGTCGGCGCCGGCGAATCCCGCGCCGTCCGTGAGCGAGATCGCGATCGCCGCCCAGCGGGCCGAGACGGCGGCCTCCCGCGCCGCCCAGCAGCGCAGCGACATCAAGGCTCGCGAGGCCGCGGCGGCCAAGGCCAAGGCGAAGAAGGCCGCCGCCGCCAGGAAGGCGAAGGCCCTCGCCAACGCCCAGAAGAACCCCAAGGCGGTCGCGCAGAGCCTCCTCGGCGACTATGGCTTCGGCTCCGGACAGTGGCAGTGCCTCGAGACCCTGTGGACCGGGGAGAGCGGCTGGAAGTACACCGCCGCCAACACCGGGTCCGGTGCCTACGGCATCCCGCAGGCCCTCCCCGGCAGCAAGATGGGCACCATCGGAGCCGACTGGCGCACCAACCCGGCGACGCAGATTCGCTGGGGCCTGCAGTACATCAAGGCGACCTACGGCAGCCCCTGCGCCGCCCTCGGCGCCTGGAACAGCCGCTACCCGCACTGGTACTGACGGCCACGCGGCCCGCTCAGAGCTTGCGCAGGCCGATCCGCTCGACCCGGTGCAACTCGCCCTTGGTGAGCACCAATGTCGCCCGCCCCCGGGTCGGCTGGATGTTCTGCAGCAGGTTGGGCTCGTTGATGCGTGCCCAGATGTCGCGCGCGGTGGCCCGAGCCTGCGCGTCGGAGAGCGCGGCATACCGCCGGAAGTAGGACTCGGGCTGGGCGAACGCGGTCTGGCGCAGGCGCAGGAAGCGCTCGACATACCAGTGCCGGATGAGGTCGAGGTCGGCGTCGACGAACACCGAGAAGTCGAAGAAGTCGCTGACCGCGAGGCTTGACCGCCCGCCGGCGTCCGGCGGCGGCACCTGCAGGACGTTGAGGCCCTCGACGATGAGCACGTCGGGGTGGCTGACGATGATCGACTCGCCGGGGACGATGTCATAGGTCAGGTGCGAATAGACCGGAGCCTCCACCTCCGGCACGCCCGACTTGACCTCGGTGAGGAAGCGCAGGAGGCCGGCGCGGTCATACGACTCCGGGAACCCCTTGCGCTGCAGCAGCCCGCGCGCCTCGAGCTCGGCGTTGGGCAGGAGGAACCCGTCGGTCGTCAGGAGATCGACCCGCGGCGACTCGGGCCAGCGCCGCAGCATCTCGCGCAGCACCCGCGACGTCGTCGACTTGCCGACGGCCACCGACCCGGCCACCCCGATGACGAACGGCGTCTTGGCCGGCGGGTCGCCGAGGAACTCCCCGGTGATCCGATGCAGCCGCGTCGTCTCCCCGACATAGTGGGCGAGCAGCCGGGACAGCGGGAGATAGATCTCCTCGACCTCGGTGGTGTCGATCCGCTCCCCGAGACCCGCCAGCCGGGCGACGTCCTCCGGATCGAGGGTCATCGGATGGTTGTCACGCAGGTGCGCCCACTCGCGCCGGGTGAGTTCGACGTAGGGGGAGGCCAGCGTCGGTGCGGGCCTCGCTGTCGCCGTCACGGCGCCATCCTCCCACGTCACCCCCGGTCGCCGCCGGACCGGTCGGCACGACACCCCGGGCTGCGCCGCCGCGCCGAGCCCAGCACCTAGGCTGAGGCCCATGTGTGGAATCGTCGGATATGTCGGACCTCACGCCGACGGCCGGGCCCTCGATGTCGTCCTCGAGGGCCTGGCTCGCCTCGAATACCGCGGCTACGACTCCGCCGGCGTCGCCCTCGTCACCGAGCGGGGCGTCGACACCGAGAAGCGCGCCGGCAAGCTCGCCAACCTCCGGGCCGCCCTCGACGCCCACCCGCTGCACGACTCGCGCACCGCGATCGGGCACACCCGCTGGGCCACTCACGGCGGGCCCAGCGACGGCAACGCGCACCCCCACCGGGGCGGCAACGAGGACAAGCTCGCGCTCATCCACAACGGGATCATCGAGAACTTCCACGGCCTCAAGCGCGAACTCCTCGTGGAGGGAACGCGGTTCGACTCCGAGACGGACACCGAGGTGGCCGCCAAGATCGTCGGGCGCGAGTTCGACCGCACCGGCGACCTCACCGCGGCGATGCTCGCCGCGGTCCAGCGGCTCGAAGGGGCCTTCACCCTCCTCGCCGTCCATGCCGACCAGCCGGGCGTCGTCGTCGGCGCGCGGCGCAACAGCCCGCTCGTCGTCGGTCTCGGCGAGGGGGAGAACTTCCTCGGCTCCGACGTCGCCGCCTTCATCGGGCACACCCGTCAGGCGCTCGAACTCGGCCAGGACCAGATCGTCACGATCACCCCCGAGGGCTGTGTGGTGATCGGGTTCGACGGCGCGCCGGCCGACGGCACGCACTACGAGGTCACCTGGGATGCCGCCGCCGCCGAGAAGGGCGGCTACGCCACGTTCATGGAGAAGGAGATCAACGAGCAGCCGCACGCCGTCGCCGACACCCTCCTCGGGCGCACCGACGAGAACGACCG
>JBDIAJ010000152.1:0-8747 GCA_039812345.1 Nostocoides sp.
TTGTCCATCCGGGTGAACTCGCCGATGTCGATGTCCGGACGCAGTTCCCCGCTCGCCCGCCGATAGACCTCCAGCGCCGCCGTGGCCATGGGCGAGTTGACATAGATCGGCACCGGGGGGATCCGCCCCTCGGCGCGCAGTTGCGCGAGCGTCCGCAGCACGACCTCGGTGCGGTCGATCGCGAACGCCGGCACCAGCACCGACCCACCGCCCTGCACGGTCCGTCGGATCGCGTCCGCCAGGACCTCGTGCGGCAGGTTGCGCGGCTCGGGATGCTCCCGATCGCCATACGTGGACTCGACGACGACGAACGGCGCCCCCGGCGGGGTGTCCCGGGGACGCAGCACCGGATGGTCGTGGCGCCCGAGGTCGCCCGAGAACAGCACCGACGTATGCCGCGTGCGCACCGTCACCGACGCCGACCCGAGGATGTGCCCGGCCCGGGTGAACCGCACCGACACCCCGTCTCCGAGTTCGGTGTCGGTGTCGAAGTCCACCGCCCGCAGCAGGGGGAGGGTTCGTTCGACGTCGGCTCCGGTGTAGAGCGGCAGCGGCGGCGTGTGTTTCGACCAGCCACCCGCGGCGGCGTCTCGGGCCTCCCGCTCCGCGAGGAAACCGGCGTCGCGCAACACGATCGCGGCGAGGTCCCGGGTGCCGGGGGTGCACCATACGGCTCCCGTGAACCCGCGCGCCACGAGGGCCGGGAGATAGCCGCAGTGGTCCATGTGGGCGTGGGTGAGGACGATGTCGCCGATCGTCTCCGGCGGCACCGGGAAGTCCGCCCAGTTGCGCAGCCGCCACTGCTTCTCCCCCTGGAACATCCCGGCGTCGACGAGCAGGCGACGCCCGTCGAGATCGAGGAGGTACTTCGACCCGGTGACGGTGCGGGCGGCACCGAGGAAGGTCAGGGATTCGGCGCACATGAACGGCTCCTGGACTCGCGGTGTCCTCCAGGCTATGCCCGCCACATGCTGGACGGTCGGGAGCCCGGGGAGTGTCCAGAATGGCCGCGCGTGACCGCGCCGGGGCGTCGGGACTAGGGTCGGACCCAGGGCCGGCGCCGGCGAACGCCAGGCGCTCAGGGCCTCAGGAGAGAGTGCGATGAGCGAGCGGGACAACGACCTGACCCCTCTGTCCGCGCTGGGCACCGGACGCCAGCGCTCCGGCCCGGTGCGCCACCAGCGCCCCGTCTATGTCGACCTGCTGCCGCCGTGCAACGCGGGCTGCCCGGCGGGCGAGAACATCCAGGCGTGGTTGGCCCTCGCCAAGCGCGGTGACATCCGCGGCGCCTGGGACCAGCTGACCCAGGACAATCCCTTCCCGGCCATCCACGGCCGGGTTTGTTATCACCCGTGCGAGACCGCGTGCAATCGCGCGCTCATGGACGGCGCCGTGTCCATCCACGCCGTCGAACGTCACCTCGGTGACACGGCCATCGCCGGCGGCTGGACGTATGCCGATCCCTCCCCCGCCAGCGGACGTCACGTCCTCGTCGTGGGTGCGGGCCCGAGCGGCCTGTCGGCCGCCTACCACCTCACCCGGCTCGGTCACCGGGTCACGGTGCGCGACAACAGCGAACTGCCCGGCGGGATGATGCGCTACGGCATCCCCGCCTACCGTCTCCCGCGCGATGTCATCGACGCCGAGATCGCCCGGCTCGTCGCCTTCGGTGTGACCTTCGAGCAGAACCACACCGTCACCGACCTTCAGGCCGAACTCGCCGACGGCTTCGACGCCGCCTTCGTCGCCGTCGGGGCACACCTGTCCAAGCGGGTCGACATCCCCAACGGCGACGCCGGCCGGGTCTTGGACGCGGTCTCCTTCCTCCGGGACGTCGAGGAGGGGGAACGGACCGGGCTGACCGGCAAGGTCGCCGTCTATGGCGGTGGCAACACCGCGATGGACGCCGCCCGGGTCGCCCGGCGGCTCGGCGCTGACGACACGATCATCGTCTATCGGCGGACCCGGGACCAGATGCCGGCCCACGAGGACGAGGCGTCGGACGCGGAGGAGGAGGGCATCCGGATCAACTGGCTGCGGACGATCTCCTCGATGGGGCAGGACGACCTGACGGTCGAGATCCAGGAGCTGGACGAGAACGGAAAGCCGCGGGGAACGGGACGGTTCGAGAAACTCGAGGCCGACACGGTCATCCTCGCGCTCGGCCAGGAGTCGGACACCGGCTTCCTGCGCTCCCTTCCCGGCATCGCCTTCGACGGGGATGTCGTCCAGGTCGACCCAGTGACGCTGATGACCGGCGCCCCTGGGGTGTTCGCCGGCGGCGACGCCGTCCCCAGCGAGCGGACGGTGACCGTCGGCGTCGGGCACGGCAAGAAGGCGGCCCGGGCGATCGATGCGTATCTGCGGGGATCGGCATACGAGCCGGGGGCGAAGCACCCGATCGGTGATCTGCACAAGCTGCACCTGTGGTATTTCGGCGACCACCAGCGCAGCGCCCAGGAGGAACTCGACCCGAGTGCCCGCGCCAAAGTCTTCACCGAGGTGGTCGCCGGCCTCGGCCGCGACGAGGCCACGTTCGAGGCCGGCCGGTGTCTCTCCTGCGGCAACTGCTTCGAGTGCGACGGCTGCCTCGGCTCCTGCCCCGACGATGCGATCGTCAAACTCGGTGTCGGACATCGTTATCGCTTCGACTACGAGAAATGCACCGGGTGTGGCACCTGTGCCCGCCAGTGCCCGGTGCACGCCATCGACATGATCGGCGAGCACGCACCGGTGCCGGCGAACGCCTTCATCGCCCCCGAGGCGCTGACTGTCCGCGACGGAGGTGCGCAGCGATGACCCGCACGACGATCGACGGCAACGAGGCGACCGTGCACGTCGCGCACCGGCTCAGTGAGCTGTGCGCGATCTATCCGATCACCCCGTCCTCGACCATGGCCGAGCTCGCCGATGACTGGTCGGCCAAGGGCCGGACCAATATCTGGGGGACGGTCCCGACCGTCATCGAGATGCAGAGCGAGGGCGGCGCCGCCGGGGCCCTGCACGGGTCGCTGCAGGGCGGCGCGCTGAGCACGACCTTCACCGCCTCGCAGGGTCTGCTGTTGATGATCCCCAATATGTACAAGATCGCCGGCGAGCTCACCTCCGCCGTCCTGCACGTCGCGGCGCGATCGCTTGCCGCCCAAGGGCTGTCGATCTTCGGCGACCACCAGGACGTCATGGCGGTGCGGCAGACCGGGTTCGCGCTGCTCTCGTCCGGCTCGGTCCAGGAGGCGCACGACCTCGCCCTCGTCGCGCACGCGGCGACCCTGCGCAGCCGGATCCCGTTCGTCCACTTCTTCGACGGCTTCCGGACCTCGCACGAACTCAACACGATCGACCTGCTCGACGACGCGGTCCTGCACGCGCTCGTCCCCGAGAGCCTCGTCCACGAGCACCGGATGCGGGGGCTCTCGCCCGAGCGGCCCTTCGTGCGTGGCACCGCACAGAACCCCGACGTCTATTTCCAGGCCCGCGAGACGGTCAATCCGTTCTATGCCGCGACGCCCGGCATCGTCCAGGGCGTCATGGACGACCTCGCCGCCCAGACCGGGCGCGCCTATCACCTCATCGACTACGCCGGCGCCCCCGACGCCGAGCGCGTCATCGTCATCATGGGATCGGGCGGGGAGACCGTCGAGGAGACGGTCAATCACCTTCTCGCTCAGGGGGAGAAGGTCGGGGTCGTCCGGGTCCGGCTCTACCGACCGTTCCCGGCGGCGGAACTCGTCGCCGCGTTGCCGCCGACCGCGCGCGTCGTCGGGGTGCTCGACCGGACCAAGGAGCCCGGCAGCGGCGGCGAGCCGCTCTATCTCGACGTCGTCGCCGCCCTCTCCAGCGCGTATGCCGAGGGCCGCCTCGCGTCGATGCCGCGCGTCGTCGGTGGCCGATATGGCCTCTCCAGCAAGGAGTTCACGCCGGCGATGGTGGCGGGCGTGTATGCCGCCCTGGCCGCCGACCGGCCGCCCACCGGCTTCACCGTCGGCATCAAGGACGACGTCTCGGGGACCTCGATCGACTACGACCGGGAACTGCACATCGAGGACGACCAGACCCTGAGGGCGGTCTTCTTCGGCCTCGGCTCCGACGGCACCGTCGGCGCCAACAAGAACACGATCAAGATCCTCGGCGAGGACCCGGATCGCTACGCCCAGGCGTACTTCGTCTATGACTCGAAGAAGTCCGGCGGCTCGACGATCTCGCACCTGCGCTTCGGCCCACACCCGATCAAGGCGCCCTATCTCGTCGGCAGCGCCGGCTTCGTCGGCTGCCACCACTTCGGGCTGCTCGACAAGCTCGACGTCCTGAGCCTCGCCCGGCCCGGTGGGGTGCTGCTGCTCAACGCCTCCGTGCCCAGGGAGGAGGTCTGGGACGCCCTCTCGCGCCCGGCCCAGGAGGAGATCGTCGCCAAGGGGCTGCAGCTCTATGCCATCGACGCCGACAGCGTCGCGCGCGGCGCGGGGCTGCCCGGGAGGACCAACACGATCCTCCAGACCTGCTTCTTCGCCATCTCCGGCGTCATGCCGCGCGAGGAGGCGATCGAGGCGATCAAGAAGTCGATCCGCAAGACCTATGGCCGGCGCGGCCCCGAGGTCGTGCGCCGCAACGAGGCCGCGGTCGATGCCACCCTCGCCCAGTTGCACCGGATCGACGTCCCCGAGGCGGCCACGTCCGAGCGTGCCCCGCGCGCGATCGTCAGCGCGGACGCGCCGGAGTTCGTCCGCACCGTGACGGCCGCGATGATGGCCGGTCGGGGCGACGACCTCCCGGTGAGTGCGATGCCGGTGGACGGGACGTTCCCGAGTGGCACCACGGCATACGAGAAGCGGCGGATCAGCGACCTTGTCGCGCAATGGGATCCGAGCGGCTGCATCCAGTGCGGCAACTGCGCCTTCGTCTGCCCGCACGCCGTGCTGCGCTCGAAGTTCTATGACCAGACCGCACTCGACGGCGCACCCGAGGGCTTCGAATCGGCGCCGCTCAACGCCGCCGGCCTGCCGCAGAGCCGCTACACCCTGCAGGTCTACACCGAGGACTGCACCGGCTGCGGCCTGTGCGTCGCCGCCTGCCCGGTCACCCCGGTGATCGGCTCGACCCGCAAGGCGATCAACCTCAGCGCCGACGAGGAGGTCATGGAGCGCGGCGTCACCAATGTCGAGTTCTTCGAGGCGATCCCGCAGAACGAGCGGGCCCGCGTCGACTTCGGCACCGTCCGCGGGGCGCAGTTCCTCCAGCCGCTCTTCGAGTTCTCCGGGGCCTGCTCCGGGTGCGGCGAGACGCCCTACCTGAAGCTGCTGAGCCAGCTCTTCGGTGACCGGCTCACGGTCGCCAACGCGACCGGCTGCTCGTCGATCTATGGCGGCAACCTCCCGACGACGCCGTGGACCCGCAACGCCGCGGGCCGCGGGCCGGCCTGGTCCAACAGCCTCTTCGAGGACAACGCCGAGTTCGGCCTCGGCCTGCAGATGGCCGCCGACCTGCACACCCGGCTCGCCCGGGAGCGGCTCTCCGTGCTGCGTGACCGCGTCGGCGCCGACCTCGTCGAGGAGATCCTCGCGGCGCCACAGATCCGCGAGTCCGAGCTCGCCGCCCAGCGCGCCCGGGTCGAGGAGTTGGTGCGCCGGCTCGACGGGGTCGAGGGGCCGGTCGCCGAGGACCTGCGCAGCGTCGCCGACCATCTCGTGCGGCGCAGCGTGTGGATCGTCGGCGGCGACGGGTGGGCGTATGACATCGGCTCCGGCGGCCTCGACCACGTCCTGGCCAGCGGCCGCAATGTCAACATCCTGGTCATGGACACCGAGGTCTACTCCAACACCGGCGGTCAGTCCTCCAAGGCGACTCCCATTGCGGCGGTGGCGAAATTCGCGGCCGCAGGCAAGACGGTCGCCAAGAAGGACCTCGCGCTGCAGGCCACGGCATACGGCTCGGTGTATGTCGCCCGGGTCGCCCTCGGCGCCGACCCGCAGCAGACGCTGCGCGCCTTCCGCGAGGCGGAGGCCTATGACGGGACGTCGCTGATCATCGCCTACAGCCACTGCATCGCCCACGGCATCGAGATGAGCAAGGGCCTCGAGCAGCAGAAGCGGGCGGTCAACTCCGGGCACTGGCCGCTGATGCGGTATGACCCGACGATCCGCGACCGCGGCGACAACCCGTTCTTCCTCGACAGCCCGCGTCCGACGATCCCGCTCTCGGACTACATCTACAAGGAACTGCGCTATCGGATGCTCCGGCAGACCGCACCCGAGGAGGCCGAGCGGCTGCTCGGGCTCGCCCAGCACGCCGTCGACCAGCGCTGGGCGGTCTATGAGGAGATGGCGACGCGCGGCGCCAGCCAGTTCATGCCCGACGCGAGGAAGAAGAAGTGATGGACCTGGCCACGACCTATCTCGGTCTCGCGCTGCGCAATCCGCTGGTCGCGTCGGCGTCGCCGCTCTCGCAGACGACCGACGACGTCCGGGCGCTGGCCGACGCCGGCGTCGGGGCGGTGGTGCTCTATTCGCTCTTCGAGGAGCAGATCCGCCGCCAGGAGGTCGCCGACTTCGAACTCGTCGCGATGCACGAGGACTCCTTCGGTGAGGCGACGAGCTACTTCCCCGAGGTGGACATCGTCGCCGGCGGCGCCACGCCCTATCTCCGGCACCTGGAGAACTGCGTCGCCGCCGTGGACATCCCGGTCATCGGCAGCCTCAACGGCGCGAGCCTCGACGGGTGGGCGCAGTGCGCGCGGCAGATGCAGGAGGCCGGTGCCGCGGCGATCGAGGTCAACCCGTATGCCGTGCCCGGCGACACGCGGGTCTCCGGCGCCTCGGTCGAGCAACGGCATGTCGAGATCGTGCATGCCGTCAAGGAGGCCGTGACGATCCCGGTGGCGATGAAGCTCAGCCCGTTCTTCAGCGCGACCGGCACGATGTGTCGCGAACTCGACCGGGCCGGGGTGGACGGGCTCGTCCTGTTCAACCGCTTCCTCCAGCCGGACATCGACATCGAGACGCTCACCGTGGGGCCGTCGGTGACCCTGTCCTCGCCGGTCGAGTCGGGGATCGCGCGGACCTGGATCGCCATCCTCCGCGGGCGGGTCTCGGCCTCGCTGGCGGCGACCACGGGCGTCGAGACGGGCGCGGATGTGGTGAAGTTTCTCCTCGCCGGCGCCGACGTCGTGATGACCGCGTCGGCGCTGATGCGGCACGGGCCGGGGTATGCGACCACGCTGCTGGCCGAGCTGACCGCCTGGATGGAGCGCAAGGGCTTCGCCTCCGTTGGCGACGTCCGGGGGCTGCTCGCGCTGGGCGACCAGGTCGACGCGGCCGAGTTCGAGCGGGCCGGCTATGTCGCGGCGCTCACCCACGCCAAGGACATGTACGGCGACTTCCTCGTCCGCGCCTGAGCTGTCGGGAGGTGTCTCCCGAGTCCCGTCGAACACCTGGCGGGCGGCTCGGTCCGCGGCATACGGTCGACCTGTGGCGAGCGCGATGAGGAAGTCGACCGGATGCCGGAGCAGACACCTCGGCGTGCTGACCCTCCTGCTGGCGTCGCTGCTCGGGACCGCCGGCGGTGGAGTGGTCGCCGTTGCGGATCCGGTATCGGTGGTGCCGCGCCGGACGACGGAGTTCCTCGACTCTCTGGGGGTGGTCATCCACCCCGGTGCCGTCGACTACCCGGCCGACGCGACCAAGGTCCTCGGCTACCTGCGGCGCGTCGGCCTGACCCACGTGCGGACGAACAGCACCGTCGACCAGTCGGATCCCGGTTATGCCAAGGGGCTGAGTGCGGCGAAGGCCCTGGCGGCCGCGGGGATCGGGCAGGACTTCACCATCCAGAACGCCGCCATCGCGCAATACACCCAGCAGCAGATCATCGACTCGGTCGACCTTCGCCTGAACTACCTCGCCGACAACGGGCTCGTCGACTCGGCCGAGTCCATCGAGCCGTTCAACGAGTTCGACCAGACCAATCCGCCGGTCGCGGGCTGGAGCGACGTGCTGAAGCAGCAGATGATCTACCTCGCCTCTCAACGCGCGCGGTTGGCGCCCGCGGCGCGGATCCTCGGTCCGGCCCTCGTCGGCCACAATCTGCCCAACACCGCGCACCTGATGAGCACGGACCCCTCGGGTGGGCCGATCAACGCCTACTTCGACAGCGGCAGTTTCCACTCCTACCCGCTGGGGAAGGCGCCCGAGACGACCTTCCCCACGGTCGATCCGGCGTCGACCACCAGCCAGTTCAACGTCCAGCCCGTCTATGTGCCGTGGGCCTACACCTTCGAGGACCGGATCACGAACTACGGCTACTACATCGCCCACGACAAGCCGATCACCATGACCGAGACGGGCTACTCCAACGACAAGTCCTCCTATGTCGGGCGGATCGACGAGGTCAGCTCGGGCACCTATATCCCACGGGTGTATCTCGACGCCTTCCGGATCGGCATACCGCGCACCTATCTCTATGAGCTCATCGATGAGCGCAGTCTGCCGTCCAAGCGCGAACGCGCCTTCGGTCTCTTCCACGCCAACGGCAGCCCCAAGCCCGCGGCGACGGGGCTGAACCACCTGACGACGCTGCTGGCCGGCGGGGACGCGGCTCTGACGCCGACGCCGCTCGACGTCTCGGTCACCAGTGCCGATCCGGCGACCCCGGTCAACTCCTTCCTGCTCCAGAAGACGTCCGGGGAGTACTGGCTGGCCGTCTGGCAGCCCATCTCGGTGTATGACGTGTCGACCCATCTGCCGATCGCGCGGACGGAC
>JBDIAJ010000153.1:0-8691 GCA_039812345.1 Nostocoides sp.
TCTTGCCTGCGCTCAGGCCGGCCACCTGGAGAAACGGCGTGGTCACTGACAGCAGGTCGAATCGCTCGCCCTGGGCGTCGAGGTAAGCGTCGATCTCGGCGAGGGGGAGTTCCCGCGCCGCCCACAAGCGGGTCCACTCCTGCGGGCCGTGCCGTTGCTCCGGTATCGCCCGGTTGACGATGACGAGCAGCAGCCGCAGAAGGGCGGCGTCCTGGGTGGGGATCTCACCGGCGAGCCCGCGAATCTCGCCCGCCCGGTGAAGAACCTGCCGAATGGACAGTTCGCGCACCTGGTCGCCGATGCGGACGGCGATCCACGGCTCGTCGCGCAGGTCGTATGCCGTGCGGCTCATCCTGACTCCTTGTCTCTCGTCGTCATGAGCCCGAGGTCGGGGTCATAGCGCAACTGCCAGCCCGCGATGGTCGCGGTGAAGCTCTCGTCGAGGCAGAGCACCAACTGGCGAGCCAGCCAGCGCGATCGCTGCCATCCCGTGAAGTCGGCGCACTGGTCTTCCAGCGCGCGGATGGTGCGGTCGATCTGCCCGGGCCGGGTCATGGCTGCTGGCAGGCGCACGGTGGCGGCGCTCGCCGCGAGCGCGAGGTGGTCCGGAGGAGGAGCGAGGGTGACGACGCCGAGGTCGGCATCGGCATGCGGCCCGGAGAAGGGCAGCAGGCGAACGAAACCCGACTGCCGATAGACGACGATGACCTCGATCCCGTCCTCACTGTCGCGCACCCGCGCGGATCCCGTCGTGTCCTCGTCGGTGCCGGAGTCGTCGGTGCGTCCGGTCAGCCACCCGAGCAGGCTCTCGTCGTGGGGTCCGGCGATTCGGAAAACCTCGGCGCGTCCGATCTGGTCCTCGATCACCCGCGAGTAGTCCGCCTCCGCACGTGCCCAGGCCTCGCGCCAGGCGGGGGGCGAGACCAGGTTCCGGTCGTAGGCCTGCGCGACGAGGCGCGGAATGTCCGCGGGGATCGCGACCGGTGCCCCGCCCACGTGCGGCGCGAGGACGGCGGCGGCGCGCAGCAGGCGGCTCGCGCCGTACACGGCGCGGCTCCCCGGTTGGAGTTCCGCGGCAGGGGAGTCGAGGTCGGGCAGGCCAAGCAGGTGGAGGCGCGGCGAACGGCATCCGGGCGGGCGGTCCGCCTCCCCGGCGCCGCGCTCGTGCCGATGCAGCCGTCCCGCCCGCTGGAGGAGCAGGTCGATCGGTGCGAGGTCGCTGATCATGACGTCGGCGTCGATGTCGAGGGATTGTTCGAGCACCTGGGTGCCGACGACGACGAAGCCCCGTGGCCGGCTGACACCTGGTCCGGGCGGCCCCAGCCGGGCACGGAGGACGCGTTCCCGCTCAGCTCGCGCGTCGGCGAGGAAGCGGCTGTGCAGCAAGGTGACTCGATCACCGAGAACCTCTCGCAACCGGATGAAGGTGTCCTGCGCCGACCCGACCGTGTTGCGGATGACCGTGACCACGGCCCCGTCCTCGACCAACGGGACCAGGGTGGCGACCAGGTCCGACTCGGCCAGGGCGTCCACGGACAGCGCGCGATTCAGGCCGTCCCACGGGACGGCATACGTCTGGGTCGTTGCGCCCTGGACGGTGATCTGTGGGTAGCCGACCGACGCTGATGCCTCGATCCGCTGGGCGAGGCCGGCGGCATACGCCTGGGCGAGGTAGGCGCGCTGGTCGGGTGGCAGGGTCGCCGACAGCAGGATCACCGGAGTCCGGTAGGCCGCGAGCCATTGCAGGATGCCGCCGAGGTAGCGCCGCATGTAGTCATCCGCCGCGTGGCATTCGTCGATCACCACGACCTTGCCGGCCAGGGCGAGGTGTCGCAGGGCGAGGTAACGGGTCTTGAGCGCGCCGAAGAGGGCCTGGTCGATCGTCGCCGCGACCATGCTCGCCAGGACGCCCTTGCGGCGGCCGGTCAGCCAGCCGGAGACGATGGCCGCATCGCCCGGGTCGTCGAGGTCGCGCAACTCGGCCTCGGCGGCGTTGACGGCGTGGATCCGCTCGCCGGTGACCAACCCGCGGTAGCTCTCGTTCAACTGGGCTTTGCCGTGGGCGAGGAAGACCGTGCTGGCGGTGGCGTCATCGAGGTGGCGGATCCAGGGCAGGAGCCGGTCGAACATCGCGTCCGACGTGGCCATGGTCGGGAGGGCGACGAAGACCCCGCCCTGGCCGAACCTCGCCGCCAGCACTTCGGCGGCCATGAGGGCGGCCTCGGTCTTTCCCGAGCCCATCGGCGCCTCGAGGATGAGCAGGCTCGGCTCGGTGAGCTGTGCGGCGACCCGGACGAAGTCACGTTGCAGCTGGCGTGGCTCTCCGGTGACGGTGGGGAATCGTTGGGGGAGAAGCTGATCCACATCCTCCGTGGGCTGGCCGGGATGCCACGGTGACAGGAGGTCGCGGCCGAGGTGGGCGCGGGCGACGCGCTGAGTGGACGGGGAGCCGTCGGCATACGGGAAACGATTGGAGTCACTGGCGAGCCAGTCGGCGACGATGACGACCGCGGTGAGCAAGGCCTGAGCGGTGACGTCGATGGGCGCCTGAGCCCACGCGCTCAGCCTCGCCTCGGCTCCCGTATGCCGCGCCATCGCCTCGACGATCTCCGTCTGGACCGCGCGCCACGCCTCGACACGGTCGCCGACCCACACGGGATCGCGGGCGAGGTCCTGCAATTCCAGTCCGGTCGGGGGCACGCCGTGGTGCATTCCGACCGGGATCGAGAGAGAGGTCGCCGCGGCATGAGAGAACGAGTGCTGCTCCATCAGCCACCCGCGCAGGAGGTGCTGGCCGATCCGGCAGTGCGGTGGGAGCTTGGTGAACCCGCCGGGCCGGTACGGCGGGCAGACCAGTCCGTGGTCGGCCATCCGGTCCACGAGATCGGCGAAGCCCGGCGCCATCCGGGCCTTCACCGCGAAGCCGGGGCTCGCCTTGCCGAGATCATGGGCTCCGGCGAGGAATGCCACCGCGATCCGGCCGTCGGCCTCACCGCCGGGGAAAGCCGCGCCGATCTCCTGGCGGACGGTCGCCGGCAACCAGTGGTCCCAGAGCTGCTCGGCGGTCGCGCTGGTGTCGAGGAGGTGACGGGTCAGGCGCATCCACGACCCGTCCTGGGCGTTGGTCTTGGCCCAGATCGACAGGGCGGCATCGGAGAACTCGGGTTCGGTCGCGTCGGCCCCGATCCGGGGCGATGTCGAGTGGCCGCGGGGCCGGACCGGCGCCGGCCGGGCCGGAGGCGATTCGCGGGTGTCGAAGTCCGGGCTCGCGAGCCGGCGGGAAGCGAGGTCCAGGAAGTCGACGATGTCGTCGGCGACGATCAGAAGGCGGCCCCGGTCGTGCTTGGCGCTGACGATGCCGGCCTTCTGGAGGTCGGCGAAGGCGCGCGCGGCCGACCGTGCACCGACGCCGAAGAGCCTCTGGGCGGTATCGACGCTCATGACCGGGGCCTCGATGAGTCCGTCGAGCAGCGTGCCCACAGCGGAGTCGGCCCGTGGCCGCCGGGTGGTCCCCTGGGCGAGTCGATGCGTATTGATGGCGGCCGACCACCGATCGCGGATCTCGGTGACCTCGCGGGCGAGGGCTCGCGCCTGATCGGTCGCGTCGATGACGGCGGGCAGGAAGACCGCGAGCCAGGCATTGACGGCGTCGACGCCGTCGGCGCCACGCGGGTCACCGGCGAAGCGATAGGCCTCCAGGCCGGCGATGTAGGCGTCCGTTCGCGTCATGAGAACGAGGGACACCGGGATGAGGGCGTTCCGGGTGAGCCCGCGGCGACGCAGGATCAAGTGGATCAGGGCCCGGCCAACCCGGCCGTTGCCGTCGCCGAAGGGGTGGATCGTCTCGAACTGTGCGTGCGCGATCCCGGCCTGGATCAGCGGCGACAACGTCGTGTCGCCGACGAAGTCGACGAGGTCGGCGACCAACCGCTCGACGTGTTCGGGTGGGGGTGGGACGTAGGCCGCTGACAGCGGGTCGTAGGACGATCCACCGATCCAGTTCTGCGTGGTCCGCAGGCCGTGCAGCACCTGCCGATCGGGGAGGAGTCGCTGCTGGAGTCCGACGAGGTCCTCCACCGTGACCCTGGGCGCCTGGGCGAGGTCGCTAACCGCCTGACGGATGACGGCCACATTGTTGGCGACGAGGCGGGCCGACGCGGAGGTCCCGCGGACGTCCTCGGTCAGGGACAGTCCGGCGAGAGCGATCTGGCGAGCGCCGGGCGCGACTCCCTCGATCCAGGAGCTGGCGGCTGCCTCAGAGCTGACGAGCAACGGGCCGAGGGCGTCGATCCCGGGCGACGTGCCGGTCTCGGCGAGTCGGCGGACGGCCCCCTCCGCGATGGTGAGCAGGCGTCGGTTGTCGGTGGTCAGTGTGACGCTTCGGCCATGCACGGGGTCAGGCACGTAGGCGCGGTAGGTGCCGCTGCGGCGAGCCCGGCGCGGGCCATCGCCACCGGCCCAGGTCCGGTCCTCGAATCGGCCCACGATGGCCTCCTAAGTGGCGATGGCGCGACCATGGTCACCCAGTTCACAGTTAACTGTCAATACCAACTCACCCATAAAAGTTCCGGAATTGTGATGCCCCGATCACCGTGGACGTGGAGAGCCATCCCCGCGCAGCGGGGCGAGAACTCAGTGAGGGCTCTCCGACACCCCCGTAAAACGGCTCATCCCCGCGCGGGCGGGGCGGCACTCAGCCTACGACCGTTCGCCCTGACCATGGCGGAGGCAGGTCAGGGGCGGACCGGGGCGCTTCCCCACGCCCGAGGCGCCCGCGCATTCCGGGAACCGCGTAGATTGCTCCCACGTCATGACATGACGAGGGCGCCCACGCGCGCCCGCGAGCAGACACGGCATACGGCCACGCCGCAGGGGGCGCGGCAGAACAGGGAGAACGCAGCGATGTCCGACCAGCCCGGGGCGATCCAGGACGCCCTCCAGCCGCTCGCACCGCCGAACGCCACGTTGACCCTCGACGCGCCGCCGGCGATGCAGAGCGTGCCGTCCACGGCGGCGCCCAAGATGGCGCCAGCGGTCCCGGCGAGCGCGATCCCGATGCTCGACCAGAAGGTCGACGGCTACCTCCAGGCGCTCTCGACCACGGCGACCAAGAGCCCCGAGTACGAGGCCAAGGCCAACGAGATGCGGACGATGGGCGATGACGACATCCGGCGGGCCGCCGAGTCGTCAAACCGCCTGCTCCAGAGCCCGGTCAAGGCGCTCCAGGAGGGCGGCCTGGCCAGCGGCTCCAAGGTCGGCAAGACGCTCCTCGAGCTGAGGCGCACCGTCGAGGACCTCGACCCGAGCCAGGCGCAGGGCGCCAAGAAGGTCCTCGGGATGATCCCGTTCGGCGACAAGATCAGCGACTACTTCCGCAAGTACCAGTCCGCCCAGTCCCACCTCAACGGCATCCTGCACAGCCTGCGCAATGGCCAGGACGAGCTGCAGCGCGACAACGTCGCGCTCAACCTGGAGAAGCAGCAGCTCTGGGACTCGATGGGCCGCCTGAACCAGTACGTCTACATCGCCGAGAAGCTCGACGCCAAGCTCGCAGCCCAGGTCGCGACGTTCGATGCGACCGACCCCGAGCGGGCCAAGGCGCTGCGCGAGGACGTCCTCTTCTATGTCCGCCAGAAGCACCAGGACCTGCTGACCCAGCTCGCGGTGAGCATCCAGAACTACCTCGCCATCGACATCGTCATCAAGAACAACATCGAGCTGATCAAGGGCGTCGACCGAGCGACGACGACGACGATCAGCGCCCTGCGCACGGCGGTCATCGTCAGCCAGGCGCTTTCCAACCAGCAACTCGTCCTCGACCAGATCACCGCGCTCAACACGACGACGTCGGGCCTGATCGAGCGAACCTCGGAGATGCTCAAGGACAACAGCATCCGGATCCAGGAGCAGGCCGCGAGCGCGACCATCGGCCTGCCCCAGCTCCAGCGGGCCTTCCAGAACATCTACGCGACCATGGACGCCATCGACACCTTCAAGGTGCAGGCCCTGGACAACATGGCGGCGACCATCGGGACGCTCGAGACCGAGGTCGCCAAGTCCAAGAGCTACCTCGACCGGGTCCAGCGCCAGGACCAGCGGATCGCCCAGGGCAGCCTCAACATCGGCCCGGGCAACCAGCTCTGAGCCGATCGCGGGGGTGACAGCGAGCGCACATGGGGATCGCCGACTGGTTCGGCCTCGGGAAGAAGAAGCCCGTCCCGGGCGAACCGATCATCGAGGTGCCGGCGGCACCGACCTCCGAGTCGCTGTCGGCTGCCCTCGACGATGTCGAGCGGATGGCTCGTGAAGGTGTGGTCCCGCCGATGGTCATGGCGCGGCTCAAGCGGGTGACTGGCGTGGTCCGACAGACGATCCCGCGCCTGGACAGCCTCGGCGGAGACTCCTCCAGCGCCTACAACGTCATGGCGACCGCGACCGACTACCTCCCCGGCGCGATCGGCGGCTATCTCCGGCTCCCTCGCGACTGGGCGGACAGTCGCCCGGTCGACCGGGGCAAGACCTCGCTGCTCATCCTCATCGACCAGCTCGACCTGCTCGGGTCGACCATGGACAAGGTCTTCGATGCCGTATGCCGCGCCGACGCCCAGGCGCTCGTCGTCCACGGTCGCTTCCTCCAGGAGAAGTTCGGCTCGCCCGCCGGGGGCGCGCTCGGGATCGATCCCCGCACGGCCCTGCCACCGATGCCCGACTCCTCCGGCGCGCTCGCCCCGCCGGCTGGGTGGCCGGGTGGCGTCGGGGCCGGATCAGGGGCAACTCCGGGAGGCTCCCCCTCGCCCTCGGGCGGTATGCCGAGTGACGATGACACCGGCGACGTCCCGTTGGCGAGTCCGCGCCCGAGCGCGGCGACGAACTCACTCGACCTCCCGGCATACGGCACCGGCCCGACCGGGCCACCGGAGGCCGGGCGCCTCGCCCCACCGATCGGAAGAGACGCCTGATGACTGCACCGGCCGACAGCCTGCGGGCCGCCGTCGCCGACCTCGTCGCCGTCGCGAGCGCGGCGGGCGTGTCCGCCGACGACGCGCGCGCCGAAGGCCTGCGGTTCGCCGCGGCGATCGCCGAGTCGGCGCCCGGCGCCGCCCGGGACTGGGCGCCGGTCGCCGGGCTCGACCCGGCGGACGCGGCGGCGGCGAACCTCGCGTTCTTCGAGGCCGCCTCCGGCGGACGCAAGTGGCGCCAGTCGCCCACCGCCGTCCTCAGCGAACTGGCCGCCACCGGATCCCCCCAGGCCAGCCCGTATGCCGCGCGCCTCGCCGACATCGCCGCCGCCGCGTGCCTCCTCGGCCAGCCGACCCCCCGGGTCGCCGGGAACGCCTCCCTCGCCGCGGCCGCCCAGGCGAGCGCCGCCCCACCGCCCGGCGCGTCCGGTCCCGCGGGTCCTCTGACGCCGGGCGTCACCGCGTCCCCCGTCGCTCCCGTTGCCGGTTTTCCGCCCGATGCCGAGAACCGGAGGACGGTGGCGCCATCGGGATCCACGGAGCGCGGTGGTGCCCAGCCGCCGACCCTGGGCGTCGGCGACCCGAACGCCATCCCCAACCTCACCGACCTCATGCTGGAGAACCAGCGGCGGGTCCAGGCCCAACTCGAGGCGATCGACCGGCTCCGCGGCGGCCCGGCCATTCCGCCGTCCGGTCCCCCGACCCCCCCGTCCGGCCCCGCCCCCGCGCTCCCGCCGCCGGGCCCCGGCCAACCCCCGGCCGACCCCGCGAACCCCGCGCCCGCCGACCCGGCGAACCCCGCGGCCGCGACGCCGCCCACGGACCCCGGCCCACCGCCGAAGTCCCTCGACGAACTCATGGCCGAACTAGACGGTCTCGTCGGCCTCGCCGGTGTCAAGAAGGAGGTCCACCAACAGGTCGCCATCCTCAAGGTCGAGAAGAAGCGCCACGAGGCGGGCCTGAAGAGCGCGACGATCACCCGCCATCTGGTCTTCGTCGGCAACCCGGGCACCGGCAAGACCACGGTCGCCCGCCTCGTCGGCGGCCTCTACCGTGCCCTCGGCCTCCTGTCCAAGGGGCAGCTCGTCGAGGTCGACCGCTCCGAACTCGTCGCCGGCTACCTCGGCCAGACCGCGATCAAGACCAGCGAGGTCGTCGCCAAGGCCCTCGGTGGTGTCCTCTTCATCGACGAGGCCTACGGCCTGTCCGGCGACCAGTACGGCCAGGAGGCGATCAACACCCTCGTCAAGGAGATGGAGGACCACCGCGACGACCTCGTCGTCATCGTCGCGGGCTACCCCACCCCGATGATGGAGTTCATCGCCCAGAACCCCGGCCTCGCCAGCCGGTTCAAGACGATCATCGAGTTCGCGGACTACACCGACGACGAACTCGTCGGCATCCTCACCTCCCTCGCCGGCGCGAGCGATTACGACGTCGTGCCCGAGGCCGAGGCCGTCGTCCGCGAGATCCTCGCCGCCACCGACCGCAACTTCACCTTCGGCAACGGCCGCTTCGTCCGCAACCTCCTCGAGGAGGCCATCGGCCGCCACGCCTGGCGCCTGCGCGACGCCACCGAGATGACCACCGAGGACCTGCGCCGACTGCTGGCCGAGGACTTCCGCGACGCCCCCGACGACGCTGACCCGCGGGGCGGGGACGGGGCCGGGGCGAGGCTGGATGGGCCTGGCGGGAGCGACGGCGCGCAGCGCCCGGATCGGATGGGGGCCGA
>JBDIAJ010000154.1:0-8653 GCA_039812345.1 Nostocoides sp.
AGGCCGAGACGGGGATCATCTACATCGACGAGGTCGACAAGATCGCCCGCAAGTCGGAGAACCCGTCGATCACCCGTGACGTCTCCGGCGAGGGCGTCCAGCAGGCGCTGCTGAAGATCCTCGAGGGGACCACCGCGAGCGTGCCCCCGCAGGGCGGGCGCAAGCACCCCCACCAGGAGTTCATCCAGATCGACACGACGAACGTCCTGTTCATCGTCGGCGGCGCGTTCGCCGGTCTGGAGAAGCTCATCGAGTCGCGCAACGGCAAGAAGGGCCTCGGTTTCGGCTCCCAGTTGCACACGCCCAAGGACCTCGCCGACTCCATCGCCGATGTCATGCCCGAGGACCTGATGAAGTTCGGGCTCATCCCCGAATTCATCGGCCGCCTGCCGGTCATCACGACGGTCTCGCCGCTCGATCGCGATGCCCTCGTGCGCATCCTCAGCGAGCCCAAGAACGCGCTGATCAAGCAGTACGCCAAGATGTTCGAGCTCGACGGGGTCGAGCTGGAGTTCGCCGACGACGCGCTCGAGGCCATCGCCGACCAGGCGCTCAAGCGGGGCACCGGCGCGCGCGGCCTGCGGGCGATCATGGAGGAGGTCCTCATGCCGGTCATGTTCGACGTCCCCAGCGACGACGACATCGCCCGCGTGGTCGTCACCCGCGAGACCGTCCTCGGCAACGTCCTGCCGACCATCGTCCGTCAGGACCAGCTGCCGCCCCGCAAGCGGGCGCCGCGCCGCCGCTCCGCCTGAGTCCGTATGCCGCGTGGCTCCGTCCCGAGACCCGCTGGCCGTAGGCCTCCCGGACGGGTGAGGATGAGCCGGTGATGCCCCCCTTCCGCCTCGCTCCCGGCGACTCCGCGCCACGCCAGCAGAGCCAGACCACGTGCGGGTCCGCCTGTCTGACGATCGCCCGGATGCTCGTGGACCCGTTGTTCGCCCACTGGATCCTCACCGGTGACGGCCCCCAGGCGGGCGTCGTCACCGGGACCGACCTGGCGGCGCGGTTCGCGGCCTACGAACGGATCGTCCACCGCCGGACGAACAGCCTGCGCGCGGGGGGTGGCCGGCTCAACCTCCCCTGGCCGCGCGCGCTCGGCACCCCGCCATGGGGAGCCAAGAGCGAACTCGAGTATGGCGCGGCCCGCCGCGGCACGCGCTATGACGTCGAGACGCTGCGACTGCTCGGTCCGGCCGCGCTGGACGCGCACTACAGCCGGCTCCTCGAGCTGGTCGCCGACGGCGAGCCGGCCCTGCTCTATGTCGGCGACACCCGGCTCCCGCGGCACGTGTGCCTGATCATGCCCGACCGTGGCGACGGCGATCTGGAGGTCTACGAACCCTCCGCCGGCGTCGTTCGGCAACTCGGCCGGGCGGCGTTCGTCGGCGGCGCCGTCGACCTCGGCGGGTGGAATGTCTCGTGGATCAGCGTCCAGCCGACGGGGCTGCGCCCGGCGCGCCGGACCTCGCTGGCACCGAACTTCGCCGAGGCCTCGCCCGCCTGAGCGGACCCCGCCACCCGACCCGGTGGGCTACCGCTTGGCGCCGCGCTCGGGGTGGACGTACCAGTTGGTGTCGCCGGGCTTGGGCAGGCGGGCCGGGTAGCAGATGGTGTGGGCGGGGTAGATCCCGGTGAGGTACTTGTAGGCGGACTTGAACCGCTGGCAGCGGCGCTTGGCCTCCTCGTAGCTCCACGCGAACCCGATATTGCGGTTGACGCCGTTCATGTCGTGCGCGTCGGCGTAGGCGTTGGTCGTGGTCCGGGCGACGGTCCAGTACCAGCGGGCGATCGGGGCGCTCCAGCGCAGCGACTTGGCGAGGTCGGGCTTGCCGAGCAGGTTGATGCCGAAATAGGTCCCGGCGTCCTTGTAGTTGAAATCGCCGGTCAGCTGCATGTAGCCGCGGCCGCGATAGGCGTAGGTCGAGCCCCACTCGTCGGCGTTGTACTTCATCGCCGACTCGGACACGAGCGTGGCGAGGAAGGCGGCCCGACGCGAGGGGGTGTTGATGCTGCCCGTGCGCATCTGTGCCTGGAGGGAAGGCAGGCCGGCCTCGACGGTCGCGCGGTCGCCGACCCAGCCGGCGCCGAACATGGCGACCAGTGCGTCATACGTCAACGTGGTGACCTTGTCGGCCTGGGGCGCCGTGGTGGCCTGGGCGGGCGCGGCCGTCGCGAGCGTCGCGGCGGCGAGGGCCGCGCCGATCGCGGCGGCGGCTCGGGTGGTCGTGCTGGTCATGGGATTCCCTCCGGCAGTTGCGAGTGTCCGGCCGGGACGACGCCACAGCCACGGACGAGGGTAACCCGGGACGCGGCGGGCGCCCCAACGTCCACGCCCGTCCTTGCGACGCGGGGACCGTCCGTCACCCGGGGCGGTGCCCACCCGCGCTCATGACGTATGCCGCGAGCGCGCCGCCCGCGATCGCGACCAGGGCCGCGAGGCTCACCAGGGCGACGCCCGGTGGGTGGGCGGCGAGGAGGAGGCCGGCGAGACCGGCCGCCGCCGCGGTCCCGGCCGCGACGAGGAGTCCCTGACGGAGCCAGCGGCGCCGGGCCGACGCGGGGATCGTCGCCCCCGGCGGCCAGACGGAGAGCGCGGCCGCGGCGAGGTGGACCCCGAGCAGCAGAACCGCGGTGATCAGGGCGGGCACGAGGTCGGCGGGTCGCTCCGGACGCGGGACGGTGGCGCCCCAGAAGACGGCGACGCCGATGGTGAGCCCGGCGGGGAACAGGCTGTCCGGCACGATGGCGGTGGCGAGGGTCAGGACGAGCAGCAGCAGTTGCCCCGTCGGGCGGGGCGTGCCGCCGGCGATCGCGGTGACGGTGCCCGCGGCGATACCGAGGACGACGATCGCCCCGCGCAGCACCATCCGGTGCCGCCCCTCCCCGGCGAGTGCCTCCGTCACCTCCCTCCGGTCGATCATCGCCGGACGACCCGCGGGGCCCGGGCCTGCCGCTGCAGCTGGCGGAGGACCTCGTCCAGGGAGCCCGGGCCGACCCAGGCGACGACGGGGATCCCGTTCGCGCGCAGCCTGCGCAGCTGACCGTGACGCTCGAGCAGGCGCAGCCGCCAGGCGATCCGGGTGACCGCGACGTCGCGGAGGCTGGACAGCGGTGCGATCGCGTCGAGGTCGGTCGGGCTGAGCCGGTCGGCGGCCGCGGCGGCGCGCGGCAGGGTGTCGATGACGAGCACGGTCGGCCCCGCCCCGGCGAGACCGTGTGCTCTTTCGAGGGCGGCGGCGGAGATCCCCGGGGTGAGGAGGAGGACCATGGCGCCGGCGGGGATCCGCGCGAGGAGGGCGGTGGTGGCCCGGTCCTCGCTTCCCTGCACGCTTCCGGCGCGAATCCGGGCGAGGGAGTCGCGGATCCGACGGAACTGGACCTGACCCGCCCGCGCCCGCACCGGCTCGACCCCGCTCACCCCGAGAACGAGCAGACCCACCCGCTCACCGACGCGCAGATAGTGCTCGGCCAGAGCCGTGGCGGCCCGGACCGCGGTGTCGAGGCTGCTCGAGGTGCCGGCGACGCCGCCGCTGGCCCCGAGGTCGTGGAAGGCATCGACGACCAGGAGCACCTGGGTGTCGAGATCGGCATGCATCGCGCTGACCTGGAGCACGCCGGTCCGGGTGGACACGCGCCAGTCGATCCGGGCGAGCCGGTCGCCGGGGCCATAGGCCCGGACGGCGGCGAAGTCGCTGCCCTCGCCGCGGCGCTGGCTGCGGTTGCGGCCGACGACGCCGCGGGGATGCGGCATACCGGTCCGGCTGGTGAACGACTCCTTGCCGGGCAGGACGACGAGGGCGGTGTCGGGCAATTGACCCGGGCTCCAGCGAAAGGCCCCGAGGGTCGACGTCAGGGCCAGGATCGCCGCCCCGGCCTCATAACGCCCCCAGCGGATCGCGACCAGCGCGGTCGCGAGTTCGACCGGTGCCCCGTCCGTGGCGCCGCCCAGATCGGCGGCGAGGGCCGGCGACCCGTCGGCGACGACATAGGGGGTCGCGGCGATGGCGACACAGGCATCCTCGGCCCCCGGGGGAGCCGTGACATACGCGCGCCAGCCGATCCGGGTTCCCTCGGTGACGACGGTCGGGCTCAGGCGGGTGTGCACCGTCGGGGTGCCGGTCGGCCTGGCCGCCATTCCCCAGGTCGCGACGATCGCCGCCGGCACCCCGAGCAGGAGGATGTCCGGCCGGCGCGCGAGCAACCCGAGCGGCAGCAGGATGACCGAGACGAGGATCGCGCCCACCAGGGCGCGGGTCGGTGCCCACGTCCGGCCACGGTCCGGGGTCGTCACGGGACCGGGCCGCGGGCCGGGTCCGCGGTCGGGCGGCCGGTGCCCGGTGTCGGCGTGGAGCCGAGCACCTCGTCGACGACGCCGCCCGCGGTGAGTTCGCTCGCCCACAACTCGGGTTTGAGCGTGATCCGATGGTCGAGGACCGGGTGGGCGACCGCCTTGACGTCCTCGGGAGTGACGTAATCGCGTTGGGAGAGAACGGCATACGCTCGACTGCAGAGCATCAGGGCGAGGGAGCCGCGCGGCGAGGCGCCGACGAGGACGTGGGCGTGGCGTCGGGTCGCGGTGGCGAGGTTGACGCAGTACTGGCTGATGCCGTCATCGACGGTGACGCCTTCCACGGCCGCCTGCATCGCCAGCACTCCGTCGGCGTCGGTGACGGCCCGGATGCTGTGGTCCTCGGTCCGCCGGGCCATGCGGGCGAGAAGGACCTGCCACTCCTCGGTGGGGCTCGGATAGCCGAAGGCGAGCCGCATGAGAAAACGGTCGAGCTGGGCCTCCGGGAGGGGATAGGTCCCCTCGTACTCGATCGGGTTCGCGGTGGCGAGCACGTGGAACGGGCGCGCGAGCGCGAAGGTGGTCCCCTCGACGGTGACCTGGTGCTCCTGCATCGCTTCGAGCAGGGCCGACTGGGTCTTGGGCGGGGTCCGGTTGATCTCGTCGGCGAGCAGCAGGCCGGTGAAGATCGGGCCGCGGCGGAAGGTGAAGGTCGAGGTCCGCTGGTCATAGACGAACGCCCCGGTCAGGTCCGCCGGCAGCAGATCGGGGGTGAACTGGGCCCGGGCGAAGTCGAGGCCGAGCGCCGCGGCGAGGCTGCGGGCGGCGAGGGTCTTGCCCAGGCCGGGATAGTCCTCGAGGAGGACGTGACCCCCGGCGAGGATGCCGGCGAGGAGAAGGGTCAGCGGGTGGCGTTTGCCGACGACGGAGGTCTCGACCTCGTCGAGGACCTCGGCGGCGAGCCGGGAGGCGGTGGGCAGGTCCACGTCAGATCCTCTCGACCCGGGCGAGGTACTGGTCGAGGTCGCGCGGCGCCCGTGTTCGTGCACCGGGTGGAGCCTCGAGATAGGCGCGCAGGTCGGCCCCGAGTAGGGCGAGGACGTCCTCGCGATCGCCCACCGGGTCCAGGCCACGGGCGGCCAGCCGCTCCCGGGTGACGGCGGCGACGACGGCGTGGAGGCCGTCGGCGCTGCCGGGACGATCCTGTTCCTGGATCAGGGCGCGCAACTGCGAGACGCGGGAGTCGCGGCCGCGTCGCCGGCCGGCGAGGGGCCGGTAGGGCTGCCAGGTCTGGTCGTGCGCGACCGTCGCCAGGTTGCCGATCACCCACAGGAGGATCCAGCCGACGACGAGGATGGCCACGAGGAGGAGATAGTCGGGGGCCGGGGCGAAGGAGTACCACCCGATGCCGCAGACCCCGGCCGCGAGGAGGGCGAGATTCACGCCGACCCGGGTGGAGACGAGCGGGACTCGACCGCTGGGTGCCGGGGGCCAGGACCGGGGAGGGCGCCGGGGCGTCATACGGCATCTCGCGCGGCGGGGGTGAGCGGCAGATCCGGTGCCGCCAGATGCGTATGCCGTGCCAGGCCCGCGTGCAGTCGGTCCAGGTCCGCCAGGGCCCGGTCACGCTCCGGTTCCCCGAGGGGGTGGCGGCTGAACCGGGCTTCGCGATAGAGGCCGAGGAGGTCGGCGAGCGCGTCGCGGTCGACGTCGAACTCGGCGAGGACCGCCTCGGTCACCTCGGTCGGGGTCTCCCAGTCGTATGCCGGCCGGCCGGCGCCCGCGATCGCCGTCTCGAGCCGCTGCCAGCACGCGATGATGGCGTTGCTCGGCGTCCCGGCCCGCAGGGCGGCGACCTGGGCCGCCGCGTCCGCGAGCACCGTCTCGGCCACGCCGGGCGGCGGCAGGGGTGGGGCGCCGGGGCGGCGCCGGCGCCACCCCCGGGAGCGCCACAGCAGCACCAGCGCGGTGACGAGGGTGGCGAGAACGATCACGAGCACCAGCAGGCGCAGCACATCGGGCGCCTGGTCGGGGGGAGTGAGGTGTCCGGGCACCGGGGGCGTGACGGTGCGCGCGGAGAGGGAGGGCACCGGGAGCGGCAGCTCGCGATAGGGCTCGCCGATGACGTGGACCGTGCCGCTCGATGCGGCGGTGAGGCTGAGGGCGAGGGCGGCGGCGAGGGGCGCGAAGGCCAGCAACGCCCGACCCCGGGGGAGCCCCGGCCGCCTGTCGAGCGGGCCTTCCGGGGCACCCGCGGGGGAGCCCGGCCGGTTCCGCTCGCCTGATCTCCCCATGCCGGGAGCCTACGGCCGGCCTCGACGGTGGGCGCCGGGACGTCCTGGGCGGGCCGGAAAATTCCCGGTGCGGCCAGGATTCTCCGGCATCGGGCGCAGTAGTCGGGTCACGGAGGTGGTGGGTGGTCGGCGGGGACGAGCCCGAGGTCGCGGCAGCGGACCCCGAGTTCGAACCGGCTCGACGTCTCCAGTTTGTCGCTGACGGTGCCGATCACCCGGCGCACCGAGCGCAGCGACATCCCGATCCGCCGGGCGACGGCCTCGTCCTTGTGTCCCTGGGCGAGGAGCCGGACGACGGCCAGCTCGAGGTCCTCGAACTCGACGCCCTCGACGTCCGTCCGGGCGCGACCGGTCGCGGCGATCGGGCGGGCTCCGTCCCACAACAGATCGAAGAACTGACTCAGGGTCGCGACCAGGCCGGGGGTGCGGATGACGATCGCGCCCGACGTCGCCCGGGCGGGATTGGTCGCGACGACGGCCGTGTGGTCGTCCACGCAGATCAGCCGCGGGGGCAGGGCCTGGGTGATCCGCACCTGCGCGCCGAGCGAGCCGAGCCAGTCGAGGTAGTCACGCAACGGACGCGACTGCCGCCGGTGCCCCTCGAGGTAGAGCGCCCGGATCCGGATGCCGCGCCCGGTGAGTTCCCGGTCCCGGTCGCGGGCCTGGTCCAGCGCCTCGGGGCCCGGCAGGGTCGAGACCACCGTGCTGATGCTCGTCGTCGCGGCGTTGATGAGTTCGCCGATCCGGCGGACCGTCGTGTCGAGCCCGCGCAGCTCCTCGAAGGTCGACTCGCTGCGGGCCTCCCGCTCCAGCCGGAACCGGTGGTCGAGGTCGGCCGCCCGCGCCCGCAGTCGCTGGATCGCCGCGGTCCGCTCGAGCAGGTCGTTCTCGCCCTCCTCCAGCGCCTCGCGCAGACCCACCGACGGCGCAACCGGCGTCAATTCACCGGACCGCTCCTGCGACGCCCGGATGAGCCGGGCCGCGATCAGCGCGTCGAGCAGGCGCCCCGCCTCACTCGGGCCGACGCCGGTCGCCGCACCGAGGGTCTGCTTGTCCCAGTCCGGCGTGAAGAGGATGTGGTCGTATGCCGCGAGCACCTCGTCACCGAGATCCCACCCGTTCCGCGGCGCGTCCGTCATCGGGGAACTTCCTGCCTGGCCGGTTGTGAGGGGTGCACCGACCGCGACCGACTGGGGGAGGATCGGGACATGCCCCACGGACGGAACCGGCGATGCGGGTGCTGAGGGTCCTCCTGCGCCCGTGTGCCGATCCCGGCTGCCGCGACTGCACGGGGTGGCCCGGTCTCGCCGAGCGACTCCGGGACCAGGGCGATCGACGGGCGCACCTCTCCATAGTGGAGGTGACCGGCGAGTACGTCGACTTGGCCGCCTTCCTGCCCGGCGAGGACGACCGCCCGCCCGGCGTGGTCGGTCGCGACGTCCGCGAGGTGCTGCGCTCGGCGGGCCTGGGGTGCCGGGCGGCGCGCGTGGAGGTCTCCCCGGCGAGTTGGTGACGGCCCCGGCGGCGGCGGCACTTCCTGCCGGGGCAGGGACTGCCACTGTCGCACCTGCCCGTCCGCGGGGGAGTCTGAGACATCCAGGGCGGCGAGGCTGCATGGGATGGTGGCGCCGCCCGCTCCGACGAACCGAAGGATGTGGGATCGATGTCGTACCGGAAACTCATGCTCACCGCCCTCTTCTCGCTCTGCCTCGCCGCGCCGGTCGCGATCGAGGGCCGCGAGCGCGTCGCGGAGGTCTCCGAGGAGGCGGCCCCCTGCATCGACTGTTGGCGACCCCGGTGAGCCCGAGCCCGGTCGCCTGGCGGCGGGCGGTGGCCGCGGCCGTCGATGACGGCCTTGTCGCCCTCCCGCTCGCCGGTCTGTATGCCGTGGCTCGCCGCCGGGACGGCGGCGCGCACGCGCCCGCGTGGCCCCCCGCTCCGGCGGCGGCCGCGCGGGCGCGTTGGTCGGTGCCGCTCCTGCTCACCGTGCCGGTCGCGGTCGGCTACGGCATCGCCGACGCCCGCGGGGGCACGCCCGGTCACCGGCTGGCCGGGCTGGTCGTCGAGG
>JBDIAJ010000155.1:0-8647 GCA_039812345.1 Nostocoides sp.
CCGCCGCGCCGGACGCCGTGGCGGTGCCGCCGGTCCCGGCGCTGCCGGCGGCCGCGGCCCCGCCCGTCCCCCCGACGGCACCGGAGCGCGAGGACGTCGGGGAACAGGTTCTCGTCGGCGCACCGCACTCGGAGCCGGTCGAGCGGGTCGCCTGGTGGCAGCGCGAGGGGATGGTCGTCCGGCTGCTCGGCGTGGCCGGCGCCGGGGTGCTGCTCATCGGCGTCGCCCTGCTCCTCGCCTACGCGATCGAGCACGGCTACCTCGGCCCGCAGGCGCGGGTCGCCGGCGCCGCCGTCCTCGCCGCCGGCCTGGTCGGCACGGCACTGCGGCTGCACCGCACGCCGGGCCGGGCGGCGGGGTCGATCGCGATCGCCGCAGCGGGGTATGCGACCGCCTACCTCGACATCATCGCGGTCACGACGATCTATCACTGGCTGCCGCCGGTGGGCGGCCTGAGCCTCGGGGGCCTCGTCGCGACGAGCGGTGTCGTGCTCGCCCGGGCGTGGGACCGGCAGTTCCTCGCCCTGGTGACCGTGGGCGGAGTCGCGGCCCTCGCGCCCGTCGTCGCCCGTGGCGACCACCTGCTCACCGCGGCGTTCCTGGTCGTGCTGGCGCTCGCGGCATACCCGGCGCACATCGGCAGGAACTGGCTCGTTCTCCACGCCGTCCGCGTCCTCCCCGCCGCGCTCGCGCTGATGGTCGCGACCGCGCCCGGCGCCGATCGGGCGCTCCTCGGGTGGGCCGTCGTCCTCGCCGCCGTTGACCTCGCCACCCTCGTCATCGCGATCCGGGTCGACCCGCGGACGGGTCTGGTGGCCCCACTCGTCGTCGCCAGCGCCATCCCGCTGCTCCCGGTCGCCGACATGGTCGACGTCTCGTTCTGGGCGGTGGCCGCGCCGGCCGCCGTCGCCTATCTCGCCGCCGCCTATCTCGCCGGTCCAGGGCCGGCCGGGCCGGTCGTGCTGCGCCTGGCGCCCTGGGCGACCGCCGTGGGGACGACCTTCGCCGTCATCGCGGTCAGCACCGGGGTCCGGCACGACTGGGTCCGCCCGGGCCTGCTCGTCCTCGCCTTGGCGTATGCCGCGGCCGCGCACCTCCTGCCCACCACGTGGAACCGGTGGGCCGCCCTCGGGGTGTCCGCCGTCGCCCTGGCGAAGTACGTTCCGTCTCTGGCCCTGGTTCTCGATCGCGACCGGATCGGGGGCCTCGGGGTCGCCAACCTCGTGGCGTCCGCGCTCGTCGTCGGGCTGGGCGTCCTGCTCCCGCCCCTGGTCCAGGCCGCGCTGGCCGCGGATGCCGGACGGCAGCCGGCGGGGCGGACCGCGCGACTCGGCCTGACCTGGTCCATCCTGCTCGTCGGCGCCGGGGCGAGCACCGTCACGGCCGCCGTCCTGGTGGGGCGGAGCCTGGACCGGGCCTCCGGCGGCTTCGTGGTCGGCCACGGGTTGGCCACGCTCCTGTGGGCCGCCGGGGCGGCCTACCTCCTCATGCACGGACTTCGCCGGACCGCCGACGCCACCGTGTCGGTGCGCCTCGGCCTGGCCCTCGCCGCGGTGGCCGTGGGCAAGCTGCTCCTCTTCGACCTCGCCACGCTCGACGGGATCGTCCGGATCGCCGCGTTCATCGGCGCGGGCATCGCGCTGCTGGCGATGGGCACCGGCTACGCCCAGGCGCTCGAACGGACCCGCCGCACGGGCGGCGGGCCGGCCTGACCCACGCTCTGCGTCCCACGCTCAGCGTCGGACGTCTGGGTCCCACGCTCTGCGTGGGAGTTGCCGGTTCGGCCCCGTCCAGTGGACGATCGACGGTCAGGCGCCGGGGACCAGCTCTCGCAGGCCCGGGACGACCTGCTCGGCGAAGGTGCGCAGGAAACGCTCCTGGTCCTCCCCCGGCCCGTGGAAGACGAGGTGGTCGAAGCCGAGGTCGGTGTAGAACTTCACCGCCGCGACCGCCTCGTCGGGGTCGGAGGCGACGATCCACCGCTTGGCGACCTGGTCGATCGGGAGGGCGTCCGCGGCCGCCTCCATCTCGGCGGCGCTGTGGATCGAATGCTTCTGCTCGGCCGAGAGGGACAGAGGCGCCCAGAACCGGGTGTTCTCCAACGCCTTCTCGGGGTCGGGGTCCCAGGACAGCTTGATCTCGATCATCCGCTCGATCGGCTCGCCCGCCCGGCCCGCCTTCTCGCGCCCCTCGGCGACCGCGGGGATGAGCTGATCGGCATACAGCTCCCGGCCCTTGCCGGAGGTGCAGATGAAGCCGTCGGCGACCCGACCGGCATACCGGGCGACCATCGGCCCGCCGGCGGCGACATAGATCGGCACCGGGGTGTCCGGCCGGTCGAACAGCCGCGCGCCCACGGTGGTGTAGAAGTCCCCGGCCATGCTGACCTCGTCCTCGGTCCACAGGCGCCGGATGAGGGTGATCGCCTCGCGGAGGCGGGCGAAACGTTCCTTGAAGTCCGGCCACTCGGTCACCGACCCGACGGCGACCTCGTTGAGCGCCTCACCGGTCCCGACGCCGAGGAAGATCCGCCCCGGGGCGAGACAGGCGAGCGTCGCGAACTCCTGGGCGATGACCGCCGGGTTGTAGCGGAACGTCGGCGTGAGGACCGAGGTCCCCAGGGTCAGTCGCTCGGTCCGGGCGGCGACATGGGCGAGCCAGACGAGGGCGTTCGGGGCGTGCCCGCCGGTCAGCCGCCACGGCTGGTAGTGGTCGGAGATGGTCGCGCTGTCGAGCCCGACCTCCTCCGCGAGCTGCGCGTATGCCGCCAGCCGCTCCGGCCCGAACTGCTCCGCCGATGCCTTGTATCCCAACCGCAGCGCCATGGCCCGACCCTACGCGCTCCCGTCCCGTCCGGGGAGTGACAGCTTTCCCGCCCGATGCCGCAAGGGCCCTCGTCGCGCCGGAATCGTTCCGGCGCGACGAAGGGCCTTCCGGCGCCGAGTCAGCTGGGGACGATGGCGTCCAACTCGACCTCGACCAGCCAACGTGGGTCGAGGAAGCCGGTGACGATGACCATCGTGCTCGCCGGCCGGACCTCGCCGAACACCTCGCCGTGCGCCTGCGAGACCGGGTCCGCGGAGTCGGCGGTGGTGATGTACTGCCGCGTCCGCACGACATCCTCGATCGACCCGCCGAGTTCGGCCAGGGCAGCGAGGGCGATCTCCCAGCAGCGCCGCGCCTGCGCGTGCGCGTCGAGGACGAGCCCGCCGTCCGGCCAGATCGGCGCCGTGCCGCTCACGGCGATGTGATTGGCCACCCTGGTGGCGCGGCTGAACCCGATCGTCGCCTCATAGGGCGACCCGGACGAGGCGTTGCGACGATCCATGACAGAGGCATCTCCTTCGATGCGGGTAGGGCTCCACTCGACGCGCACAGCGCTCCACTCAACGCGCACAGCGCTGGCGCGTCAGTGCTGGCCGATCTCCCCCAGCAGGGTCTGGAACCACGCGACGCTCGGGTCGAACGCCTTGGCGCCGCGGATCCGCGGGAACTCGATGGCCCGCAGCTCGTCGCCCTGCTCCTCGTCCTCGCCGATGACGCCGCTCTCGCCGCGCAGGGCCGCGTCGACCGCGAGATCGGTGCAGCGCTTGATCAGCGCCAGGTCCTCGTCGTTCGCGGCGGCCGAGCGGGAGAAATACCCACTCTTCTGGACCATCGTCTTCTCGGCCCCGATGGCCGCGGCGAAGTGCTTGGCGAACCACGCCCCCGGATTGACCTTGTCGAGCTGGACGTGCCCGAACGGATCGCGCGGGACCTCCTCACCGGCGGCCTCCAACTCGGCGACGACGTCCTCGACCCCGGCGCCCTCGGACAGGAAGATGTTGACGCAACCGTGGGCGTCCATGATCGCCCGGAGGCGCTCGCCCTCCCCCTTGATGTCGATGTGGGTCTCCGGGACGTACACCGCATGCACGTCCCAGCCCTCCTTCGTGTTGCCGATGCCGGGGACGAACTCGCGCCCGCCCACCCACGCGTGGTAGCGCCGCGCCGTCTCGGCGGTCAGCCACCCGCAGTGGCGGCCCATGACCTCGTGGACGATGAGCATCCGCGGGTTCGACGTGTGCTCGGCGATGATGTTCCGCGCGAAGATCGAGCCCTGCTCGGCCGCGGTCCACGCGCCCAGGCTCTGCCGGATCGGGACGACGTCGTTGTCGATCGTCTTGGGGAGCCCGACGACCTGGAGTTCATAGCCGTTCTCGTGCAGGTATGCCGCGAGGTCGGCCGCCGTCGTGTTGGTGTCGTCGCCGCCGATCGTGTGGAGGACGTCGACACCGTCCTTGGTCAGCTGCTCGGCCGCGACGTGCAGGGGGTCCTGGCCCTCCTGGACGAGCCCGCGCTTCACGCAGTCCTTGACATTGGTGAGTTTGACGCGCGAGTTGCCGAGCGGGCTGCCGCCGAACCCGTGCAGGAGGTGGGCGCCGGCGCGCACCTCGGGGGTGACGGTGACGGAGTTGCCGGTGAGCAGACCGGCATACCCGTCGAGATAACCGATGATCTCGACATCGGGTGCGACCGCGCTGTAGCGCTCGATCAGGCCTCCGACGGCGCTGGAGAGGCACGGGGCGAGACCCCCGGCGGTGAGCATGGCGACTTTCCGGACCGGCATGGCGGACCCTTTCGGGAGGGGGAGTGTCCTGCGTCCATCCTTCCACTCCCGCGCGGGCGCCGCGGACACCCACCACCCCCGGAGGACGTATGCCGCGTCCGCTCAGCTGTCGGCGCAGGGCCGCGCGACCATCTCGGGCTGGGCCGGGGGTCGCGTGGGCTGCTTGGGCACCTGGCTGAGGCGCAGCAGCGTGGAGTAGCCGTTGCCGAGGACGAGGTCGACGTCCTTGGTGGTGCGCTCGTCCTGCTGCATCCGGGCGCCGGGCAGGTGGGTCTGGAGGACCTTCGCCGCGTCCAGCCCGTCGGGACCGAACCGGATGACCGCGACATCGTCGGGAAGGAAGGAGCGGATCGGGTCGTTGCCGACATCGCCGACGACGAAGCCGCGCCGGTGGAGGGCATCCGCCGCCTGCGAGGCGAGCCCCTCGCGCCACGTCGTGTTGTAGACGTTGACCCGGATCTCGCTCGTCAACGGCGGCGGCGGGGGTGGGACCTCGACGAGGCCGCGGTAGCCGTAGCCGAGCACCGCCTCGACGCTGGTGCCAGCTCGGCCGTCGTCGTAGACCAGCGAGCCGGGGATCTGCGCGGCCACGAGCAGGGCCTGGTCGAGCCCCTCGGGGCCGTGATAGACCATCGCGGCCCGCTTGATGTAGACGCCCTCGGGCGCATTGGAGAAGGCGGCGATGGCGAATCCGCGCTTGGTCAGCTCGCGCGCGGCCTGCGCCGCCTCACCAGCGGTCTCGGCGGCGTTGAGGATGGTCAGCTTGAAGGAGTCACGGGCGGGGGCGAGCACCCGGACCGGTTGGCAGGCCGGCTTGTCGGAGTGATCGAAGAGCCCGACACCGAAGGCCGCCGCGATGCTTCCCGTGCCGAGGACGAGGCCCGGCAGCGTGACGAGAACGGCGACCCGTCGCCACTGACGCACGCGGAACGACCGCGACGCCCGATTCTCCTCCGACACCGTCATCTGCCCCAGTCCTGACCACGACCCGTCAACTCGACGGCGACATCATGCACCATTCGTCACAGCGGAAACACGCGACGCACCCAGCAACAGATGAACAAGTCATAACGAGTCCCGCGCGCCGACGGCGACCGCAGGGGGTCCGGACTCAGCGACCGGACCCGCCATAGACCACGGCCTCCTCGTCGGCGTCCAGCCCGAACGCCGAGTGCACGGCACGGACGGCCTCGTCGAGCCGGTCGTCGCGCATGACCACGGAGATGCGGATCTCGGAGGTCGAGATCATCTCGACGTTGATGTCCGCGGAGGCCAGGGCCTTGAAGAAGGTCGCCGAGACGCCGGGATTGGACTTCATCCCGGCGCCGACCAGGGAGAGCTTGCCGATGTGGTCGTCATACTGGAGCGAGGCGAAACCGACCTCGTCCTGGACCCGGCTGAGGGCCTGCATCGCGTTCTTTCCCTCGCTCTTGGGGAGGGTGAAGGAGATGTCGGTGAGTCCGGTCTCGGTCGCCGAGACGTTCTGGACGATCATGTCGATGTTGATCTCGGCGTCGGCGATGGCGGCGAAGATCGCGGCCGCCCGGCCGGCGCGGTCGGGGACCCCGACGACGGTGACCTTCGCCTCGCTGCGGTCGTGCGCGACGCCGGTGATGATCGGAGCTTCCACAGCGGTTCCTTCGGGGGCGGGGCGGTCGGTGACGAGGGTGCCCTCCTTGTGCGAGAAGGAGGAGCGGACGTGGATCGGGATGCCGAAGCGGCGGGCATACTCGACGCTGCGCAGGTGGAGGACCTTGCTGCCCGAGGCCGCGAGTTCGAGCATCTCGTCGGGCAGGATCCGATCGATCTTGCGCGCCGCGGGGACGATCCGGGGGTCCGCGGTGAAGACGCCGTCGACGTCGGTGTAGATCTCGCACACGTCGGCCTGCAGCGCCGCCGCCAGGGCGACGGCCGTCGTGTCGGAGCCGCCCCGGCCGAGGGTGGTGATCTCCTTGGTCTCGCGGCTGACCCCCTGGAAGCCGGCGACGATGACGATCCGGCCCCGGGCGATCTGCTCGGTGATCCGGCCGGGGGTGACGTCGATGATCTTCGCCTTGCCGTGGACGGCGTCGGTGATGACCCCCGCCTGCGACCCGGTGAAGGAGCGGACGCTGAAACCGAGGTCGGCGATGGCCATGGCGAGCAGGGCCATGCTGATCCGCTCGCCGGCCGTCATCAGCATGTCGAGCTCCCGCGGCGGTGGCAGCGGGCTCACCTCGCGGGCGAGGTCGAGGAGTTCGTCCGTCGTGTCCCCCATCGCGGAGACGGCGACGACGACCTCGTTGCCGGCCCGCTTCGTCTCGACGATGCGGCGCGCGACCCGCTTGATGCTCTCGGCGTCGGCGACGGACGAGCCGCCGTATTTCTGCACGACGATCGGCACGGATGAACTCCCAGGTCGGTGAGGTCGGGCGGAGTGCGCGGTCAACTGTAGTGAGCCGTCGGTGGCGCGGCGCGGACTTCCGTATGCCGGACCCGCCCCTCGCCGGGGACCCTCCCGTCGGTCACGGATGGAGGGCGTCGAACTCCGCCTCGGAGACGAGGTCGTCGTCGGCGTCGAGGCGGATGTGCGCGAGCAGGCCCTGCAGCACCCGCAGGCCCATGGCGGCCCGCTCGCCCCAGTCGGAGAGGTAGCTGAACTGCCACCACCACAGGGCCTCGAGCGTCTCGCCGGCGTCGTAGTGGCGCAGCCCGTGGTCCAGGGCGGCCGCGACGAGGGCGATGTCATTGGAGATCGCGCCGGTGGTGACGTCGGTGGAGGTCACCGGGTCGACCAGATCGGCATACTCGTCGATGCCCTCGAAGACGTTGGCGAGGCCCGTGCGCATGCTGCTCAGGTCGGCGTCGGGGCCGTCGTCGGGTTCGAAGCGCTTCGGCGGGACCACGTCCTCGACGGCCCCGAGCCGGGCACCGGTGACGAGGATCTGGGACAGCGCGAGCAGGGCGAGGGAGAGGCAGGCCCCGGGTTCCTCGCCGGCGGCGATCTGGGTCACCGTCGTGACGAAGACCCGCGCCTCGATCGCGGTGAGGTCGGCGAGGCCGGCCAGATCGGTGGCGACCTCGCCCGGGGTGGTCGGCTCAGGCATCGATCAGTCTCCGTCCTTCGAAGGCGCGTCCGAGGGTGACCTCGTCGGCATACTCCAGATCGCCGCCGACCGGCAGGCCGGAGGCGAGGCGGGTGACGGTGAGGCCGAACGGGCGCAACTGGCGGGCGAGATAGGAGGCGGTCGCCTCACCCTCGATATTGGGGTCGGTGGCGATGATGACCTCGGTGATCTCCTCGGCACCCAGCCGCGCCATGAGTTCGGCGACCCGCAACTGCTCGGGGCCGATCCCGTCGATCGGGCTGATCGCGCCCCCGAGGACGTGATAGCGGCCGCGGAACTCGCGTGTCCGCTCGATGGCGACGACGTCCTTGGGCTCCTCGACGACGCACACGGCGTGCTGGTCGCGCCGCGGATCGGCGCAGATGCGGCAGCGGACGTCCTCGGCGACATTGCCGCACAGGGTGCAGAACCGCACCCTGGCTTTGACGTCGGTCAGGGCGGCGACCAGCCGCTCGACATCCCCCGCGTCTGCGGTGAGGAGGTGGAAGGCGATGCGCTGCGCCCCCTTGGGACCGATCCCCGGGAGCAGCCCCAATTCGTCGATCAGGGTCTGGACGGCGCCTTCGTACACGCCGCCAAGGGTATGTCAGGGCGCTGACAGCGGTCGGGATGCCGCCGGTCTCGGTCAGGGCACGTCGTCCACCTCCTTCCAGATCACCGTCGCCCCGAGGAGGCGTTCGACGACCGGCTGGCCGACTTCACCGAGCTCGACGAGGTCGACGTCGTCGGCGCTGACCAGGTCCTCCTCGTCCTCGAGGCGTTCGGGTGGCGGCGGGGCATCGTCGGGAGGTGGCTCGGTCGCCCAGCTCGGCGGTGCCGAGGTCGGGGCGTCACCCCAGCCCGTGCCGTGGTCGTCCCAGTCCCCGCGCCCCGATGCCGTATGCCGATCCCCGCCCCCGCGCGCCGGGCGGGCTCGGCTCGCGGTGGCGGC
>JBDIAJ010000156.1:0-8639 GCA_039812345.1 Nostocoides sp.
TGTTCGGGGGGTTGGGGGGGCCGGGGGCGCCGGTGTTGCGGCGGGTCGCGGTCGCCCTCCCCGGCCCGGTCACGGCGATGGCTCCCCTCGACGGGAAGCTCTTGCTCGGGACGTATGCCGCCTCCTCCCGCCCCCGCGCCGGCCTCCTCCTGCTCGACCCGGCCGCGTCCGATCGGGTTGCGCGGGTGCCGATCGCGCCGGTGACGCCGTACGCGTTCGAGGGGTCGTGGCGAACGCTCGCGGGGGAAGGCCCGCGAGCGCTCGGGGTCGCGGGCGCGGTCGGCGGGGCGCACGGGAACGTCCGGTGGACGATCTGGCGCGGTGGAGCGAGCGGCGTCGCCGAGGAGGAACAGTCGTTCTGGACCTTCGGCGGGTGGGAGATGGGCTCGGTCACCGGCGTGGGATTCGTCGGCGGGCGGGAGTTCATCGCGGGCTCGTGGAAGTCCGGGTCGACCGGGCTCGACATCGCGACCTGGCACGCGCGCGGGACGGTGTGGGCGAAGGACGAGTCGACCGGGACCGCGCTGGCGAGCACGCCGCACGCCCTGCTCGCCTCGGTCGCCGCCACCGGGGACGGCGCGGGGGCGCTGCTGCTCGGGTCGACGACTCGCCTCGGCAACGGCGATATCAGCGTCGTGCCGAGCGTGTGGACCGGTGTCGCCGGGGCCGGGGAGATGCCGAGGTGGACCCGCCACGACCTCCCGCTCGCGGCCGGCGCTCAGGGCCAGGGGTCGGTGGAGGCGGGGGCGTGCCAGGCCGGCGGGCCGTGCGTCGTCGCCGGGCGGGTGGGGGGTCGGCTCGCGGTGTGGAGGTGGGACGGGTCCGCCGGGTCAGTGGTCGCGATCCCCGAGGTCACGCTGGCCGACGACGACCGGGTCGTCGGGGTCGCCTTCGACGGCGCGAGTCCGTGGATCGCCGTGGCGCACAGCGGGTCCGGGGCGGTTGCGGGGGGTGGGGCGGCCGCCGGGGGTGGCGCGGGGGGAGGCGAGGTGGTGCGCGGGGGGCTGGATCGGCATACGGACTGGGTGGTGGAGGCGACCCCGGACGGACGGATGCCGACCGCCGTCGCCTCCGTCGCCGGCCACGTCTGGCTCGCCACCGACGCCCCCGCCCTCTGGACGACTCGCTGAGGTTCACCGGGGGGCCGTTGGCCGAGGGTTATCCACAGCTGGCTAGTGCTGCGGATGCGCCGGCTGCCGTATGCCGACACGCTGGCAGGATGGAGACCTATCCGCGCCCGCCCGAGCTGCCAGGCTGTTCTTCGTCAGGGACTACTCGCAGGCGACCTTCCGGACGATGATCCGCGAACTCGGCCTCGTGCGGGTCGTCTGGGCGAACCCGCGCGTCCTTCACGAGACACCTCGTCTCGATCCCCGAGGAGGACATCGTCGAACGGAACGGGATCCGGATGACGGCGCTGCATCGGACCGTTCTCGATTGTGCCTCGCACCTGCCGCCGCGGTGGGGTACTGCGGTGGCCGACAGCGCCATCCGGATGCTCGTCCGGCCGCGTCGTGGATCCCCCTCCGATGCCGAGGCCCGAGCATCGGTCATCCGGGCCGAATGGGCCGACCGGCTCGATCAGCGCGCCGGCCAGCGGGGCATCCGGATCTGCCGGCCGGTCGTCGCGCACGCGCAACCTCTCCTTGAGTCCGCGGGTGAGAGTGGGCTGCACTGGGTCGTGGTCTCGCGCGGGCTACCCCCGGCCGTGTAGCAGTACGCCGTCGACCTGGGGCATCGGGTCTTCTTCCTCGACCTGGGCTGGGAGTTCGGCTGCCGGGACTGGGGCATCCACGAACGCCGACGGTTGACCCATGCGCGTGGGTGGGTCGTCGTCGGGGAGGAGTACGACGGGGAGGGCAAGTACGACTCCCCCGACCCGGACGACCCCGGGCGCGTCCTCCGAGCGGAGAAGGCCCGGGAGGACACCCTGCGAGCCGAGGGCGCCTTCCTCGCCCGCCGGACCAGGGTGGACCTCCGCGACCCCGACGCGCTGGCCGACCGGATCGTCGCACGGATGCCCGCCAAGGTCGCCGAACGGCTTCGGCCCATTCCGGGGCTGATGAGCGCGCCCGTGGTGCGATGACGAGTGTGGGGAAAACGGACGAGACCGCACGCTCAATCATGCGGTCTCGTCCATTTCCCCCACACTCGGCGACATGTGGCATGGATGCGTCAGGGGTGGTCGCCGACCAGCTGGACCGATCCGCCCTGGACACCCTTGGCGCCGCGGACCACCTCGGCGCCGGGATCGATCGGCGCGTCCACCTCGTGCGTCACCCGCCCCATCCCCCAGGCCCGTATGCCGCGCGCCTCCACCAGAGCGACCGCCGCGTCCACAGCCGGTTCCGGGAGGATCGCGACGAACCCGACTCCCATGTTGAGCGTGCGTTCGAGGTCGGCGCGGGGCACCGTGCCGAGGACGCCGACGGTCGTGAACACCGGGGCCGGGGTCCAGGTCGACCGGTCCAGCCGGGCGTGGAGGCCGGCCGGGAGCACCCGGGCGAGGTTGGCCGCCAGCCCGCCGCCGGTGACGTGCGAGAGGGCGTGGACGCCGCCGCCGGCCACGACGGCGGGGTCGGCGATGAGGTCGAGGAGGTCCGCGGCATACACCCGGGTGGGGGTGAGCAGTTCCTCGCCGAGGGTCCGCCCGAACTCGGGCACCTCCCGGTCGAGTCCCCACCCGGCGGCGGCGATGACCCGACGGACGAGCGAATAGCCGTTGGAATGCAACCCCGACGAGGCGAGCCCCACCACCACGTCCCCGGCGGCGACGCGCTCGGGACCGAGCACCGCGGCATACTCCACGACTCCGGTCGCGGCGCCGGCGACGTCGTAGTCGTCGATCCCGAGCAGCCCCGGGTGCTCGGCGGTCTCGCCGCCGACGAGCGCGACCCGCGCCTGGGCGCAGGCCAGCGCGATCCCCCCGACCACGGCGGCGATCCGCTCGGGGACGACCCGGCCGCAGGCGATGTAGTCGGTCATGAACAGCGGCTCGGCACCGCACACGACGATGTCGTCGACGACCATGCCGACCAGGTCGAACCCGATCGTGTCGTGCCGGTCGAGCGCCTGGGCGATGGCGACCTTGGTGCCCACGCCGTCGGTCGAGGTCGCGAGGATCGGCCGGGTCATCCGGGCGAGGCGGGAGGCGTCGAACATCCCGGCGAAGCCACCCAACCCCCCGACGACCTCCGGCCGGGTGGCCCGGGCGACCGAGGCCTTCATCAGCTCGACCGCCTTGTCACCGGCCTCGACGTCGACTCCGGCGGAGGCATAGGTGATCGGTTCGCTCACGGGGCAAGGGTAGGCGGCGTGGCCGGCCACGCGCGCATCGGCACCGGCGGGCCACCCCCCGCCGGGTGACGATGTCCCGACCGGACGGAGGCGGGCGGCATACCCTCGACCGTATGCCGAGCCTCGCGACCCTGTCCGCCGTCGAGACCGCGGCGGCGGTGCGGGCCGGTGGCCTCTCCGCGACGGAGGCCGTCACCGCGGCGCTCGCCCGGGCGGAGGCGGCGGACACGGCATACAACTGCTTCGTCACCATCCGGGGAGAGGACGCCCTGGCCGAGGCGCGGGCGCTCGACGCCGGCGGGCCCGGCCACGACGGCCCGCTCGCCGGGGTGCCCGCGGTCGTCAAGACCGAGTTCGACGTCGCCGGGCTGGTCACCACCCTCGGCGGGCGCGGCAACACCACCCCCGCCCGGGTGGACAGCGAGATGGTCCGGCGGCTGCGGGCGGCGGGGGCGATCGTCATCGGGACGACGACGATGCCCGAGTTCGGCCAGTTCCCGTTCACCGAGTCGGCCGCCTTCGGGGTCACCCGCAACCCGTGGGACCTCGGCCGCACCCCCGGCGGGTCGTCCGGCGGGACCGCGGTCGCCGTCGCCGCCGGCGTCGCGCCCATCGGGCTCGGCGCCGACGGCGGGGGGTCGATCCGCATCCCCGCCGCGTGTTGCGGGCTCGTCGGGCTCAAGGTCACCCGGGGACGGATCAGCCCGGCCCCGCTGCGGGAGCACTGGTTCGGGCTGGTCGCCCTCGGCGGGTTGACCCGCACCGCGCTGGATCACGCCGTCCTCCTGGACTCGCTCGCGGGCTCCCTCCCCGCCGACCGCTGGCGATTGCCGGACCCGCCCGAACCCTTCGCCGTCACCGCCGCGGCCGACCCGGAGCCGCGACGCGTGGTCTGGACGACGCGGCCGGTGACGCCGGGCGTGCGCACCGATCCGCAGGTCGCCGCCGCGACCGAGGCGGTGGCCCGCCGGCTCGCCGCCCTGGGCCACCGCGTTCGGCGGACGGGCGCGCGCTGGCCCGTCTTCACCGACGCCTTCATGCCCCAGTTCTATGCCGGTATGCGGATCGAAGGCTCACAGGTCGAGCACCCCGAACGCCTCGAACCACGCACGCGACAGACGATCCGCCTCTCCGGCTGGGCCCGTGGACCGGTCGTGACCGCCGCCCTTCGCCGCGCCGAGCGGGCGGCCACCGCCCTCGATCGCCGCTTCCTCACCGACGCCGACGTCGTCGTCCTGCCGACGATGCCGCCATTGGTACCCGCGGTCGGGCTGCTCGACGGACTCGACACGATCCGCGCCCAGGTCGCCACGGTGCCGTATGTCGCCAACACGGCGCTCGCGAATGTCACCGGTCACCCGGCGATCTCGATCCATGCCGGCCTGTCGCGCGAAGGCTGGCCGATCGGCGTCCAACTCCTGGCCCGCCGCGGCGATGAGGGGCTGCTCCTCGCCCTGGCCCGGCAGCTCGAGCAGGATCGCCCGGCTCCGATCGCCCACCCCGCCCCCGAGGTGCCCTGACCGACGACCCTCAGGAGGGCATCGCCCCTCGCGGGCGGGCCTGGCGCCCGGTCAGGCGCCGCCAGATCCAGGTGGCCGGGACACTGTGTCCCGTGGCGACATATTCGACCGCGGCGTCGTGGAAGAGCACCTCCCGCAGCGCGCTGAACCCGCGGGCCCGCGAGACCAACAAGAGCTGATCGCCGACCTCGAGCGCCGAGTCGGGGTCGGGGTCGAAGGCGATCTCCCCGCCCCGGTTGAGCGCGAGGACCGCGTTGCCGGTCGACTTCTCCCGGTCGTCGGGATGGCGCAGCAGGTCCCGGATGGTGAGCTCGTGGTGGCCGAGCCAGCGGACCAGCGCCGGTGCCGAGTGCGCGTCGACGACGAGGATGAACGGGTCCGGCGAGCCCGATCCGCAGCGGTCCACCAGACGCCGGACGAGGTCCTCCGCCCACGCGTCGTCCTGCTGCACGGCATACTCGAGAAAGGCCCACGTGTGCGGGGTGACGATCCGCGCGAACGCTTCTCGCGCAACGAGATCCGTCGGGACGAAGAGCGAGTCGGGGGCGAACGCCTCATACAGCGAGGCGGCACTCGCCGACGCCTGCCGCAGGCAGATGAAGACCTCGGGCGCGCTCACCCGCACCCGGGCGGCGAGGGCGAGGGTCGCCGTGTCCCGGTCCATGCCACCGACGAACCCGACCGCGTCACGGACGTCCGGCGCGCCCTCCGCGTGGTCGGCGACGACGACCTCGTATGCCGCCGCGCGCAGGTCCCGGACGATCTCGTCCCGGAACCGGCCCTCCGCGCAGACGACCCACGTCCCGGCCGCGATCGCCTCGCCGCGGTCGGGCAGCCCGGTCCCGCCCGGACTCATCAGCCAGGTCACCAGTTGATAGACCGCCGGGCGCTGGAGGCCGAGGACGAGATACGAGCCGAACCGGTCGTAGGCGTTGATGATCGCCTCCGCGCCGAAGGCCTCCATGTGCGCCTCGGTGTCCCGGTCGGCACAGCGGGCGATGACGGGCAGATCCGGGGCGAGGAGGTGGACCGCCTGGACGACCCCGAGGTTGGTCTGGTCGTCGTCGGTGAGCGCGAGGACACCCTGGCAGTGCCTGTGGCCGAGGCCGGCGATCCCGAGGACGGCGGGGTTGGCGGCGTCACCCTCGATGCCGGGGATGTCGACGGAGAGCTGGTCGGTGCCGAGTTGGTCCACGCGGGCCCCGATGCGGTCGATGACGACGAACCGCCGTCCGAACCAGTCGAGCCCACTCCCGACGCGCCGGCCCGCCTGCCCGTAGCCGGCGATGATGTGGAAGCCCTCGTGGATGTGCCGGACCTTGCGGGCGAACCGTTGTCCAGCGACGGCATCCCGGAAGGCCTCGTCCTGGGAGAGGGCGAGCAGTGTGCCGATGGCGTAGGCCCAGGCGATCACGGTGGCATAGATCGTCGCCGTCACCCAGAGCCGCTGCTCGACCGTGAACGCATTGGGGATCTCGCCGAACCCGATCGTCGTCGCGGTGTAGCTCATGACATAGAACGACTCGAAGACGCTCAGGTGCCGCGGCGCCCCCGTCGTGTCGACGCCCGGGGTCGCGGCCAGCCCGAACACGGCGACCGTGAAGACGACGATGAGAGTGATGAGCGGGATCCGCATCCGCCGCAGGACGAGGAAGATCGCCGCGGTCGCGGGGACCTCGGTGGGGATGTCGACGGGCAGGCGACGCAGGACGGTTCGCCGGCGCAGGAACGGCCGGACGAACAGCAGCGGATTGCCCACGGTGGCTCTCTCAGACCCTCATTCCGTATGCCGCGCGCTCACCGCCGCTGGTAGGCGGCGGTCTCGGTGACCAGGAGGATGATCGAGACGATGTTGGCGAGGAGCGCGCCGCCGGAGAGGGAGACGACGCTGCTCATGTGCTCGGGCGTCAGGCCGGAGGACGCCTCGTCCGCCCAGATCCACACGGTCGTGGCGGCGATGAGCTGGATCGCCGCGACGAGGCTGGTGGCGAGGTGGAGGGCGCCGATCTGCGTGCGGTCGCCGAATTTGAGGACGACGGCGATGACGTTGACGATGACCGCGGCATACAGCTCATAGACGTTGTGCACCCGGGCGTCGGTGAGGTCGCCGAGGAAGAAACCGAAGTTCAGCGTCGCGGCGAGGACGACGAAGAACCCGAACACCACCTTCTCGAGGTTCACCCTCGCGACCATACCGGGACGGCGTTATCCACAGGCCGGAGGCGCTCCGGCTGCGAGCCCGCGACCGCCCTGGCGGCGGGCTGTTCCGTTGCCCGGCCCGCGGGCGCCGAACGGAGGCTCAGACCACATCGAGCGGCAGCTGCATCTCCAACAACCCCTTGCCGAGCCGGTCCTCGGCGGGCAACTCGATCGGATAGACCCCGCTGAAGCACGCGGTGCACAGCGCGGAGCGTTGCTGGTGGGTGGCGGCGATCATCCCGTCCTCGCTGATGTAGCCGAGGGTGTCGGCGTCGATCGACCGGCGCACCTCATCGACCGCGAGACCGGTCGCGATCAGCTCGGCCCGGGTGGCGAAGTCGATCCCATAGAAGCACGGCCAGCGCACCGGCGGTGAGGAGATCCGGACGTGCACCTCGGCGGCGCCGGCTTCGCGCAGCATACGGACGAGGGCGCGCTGGGTGTTGCCGCGGACGATCGAGTCGTCGACGACGACGAGGCGCTTGCCCTTGATGACCTCCTTGAGCGGGTTCAACTTCAGCCGTATGCCGAGTTGCCGGATCGTCTGGTTCGGCTGGATGAACGTGCGCCCGACGTAGGCGTTCTTGACCAGGCCCTGGCCGTAGGGGATCACGGACTCCTGCGCGTAACCGATCGCCGCGGGCGTTCCGGACTCGGGGGTCGGGATGACGAGGTCGGCCTCGACCGGGTGCTCGCGCGCGAGGGTGCGGCCCATCTCGACGCGGGCCTCGTGAACGACCCGGCCGTTGATCGTCGTGTCGGGGCGGGCGAGATAGACGTACTCGAAGACGCACCCCTTCGGCTCCGGCACCGCCCACAGGCGCGAGCGCAGCCCGTTCTCGTCGATGGCGACCATCTCGCCCGGCTCGACCTCGCGGACGTAGGCGGCGCCGACGATGTCGAGGGCCGCGGTCTCGGAGGCGACCACCCAGCCCCGGTCGAGGCGGCCGAGGACGAGGGGGCGGACCCCCTGGGGGTCGCGGGCGGCATACAGGGTGTGCTCGTCCATGAAGACGAAACTGAACGCACCGCGCAGCAGCGGGAGCACCTCGAGCGCGCGCTCCTCGATCGTCTTGTCCGGGTCGTCGACGAGCAGTGCGGTGACGAGGGCGGTATCGGTGGTGTTGCCGCGCCGCAGCTCACCCGCGTGGACGTCGAAACCCTGGGCGGCCCGATCCATGACGATCTCGCGCAGCTGGGCCGAGTTGGTGAGATTGCCGTTGTGCGCCAACGCGACGGTGAACCCGGAGTGCCCGCCGAGCGTCGGCTGCGCGTTCTCCCACGTCGACCCGCCGGTCGTGGAGTAGCGGCAGTGCCCGACGGCGATGTGTCCGGTCAGGCTGGCCAGCGAGCGCTCGTCGAAAACCTGCGAGACCAGGCCCATGTCCTTGTAGACGAGGAGCCGCTGCCCGTCGGAGGTCGCGATCCCGGCCGACTCCTGCCCGCGATGCTGGAGGGCATAGAGCCCGAAGTAGGCGAGTTTGGCGACGTCCTCCCCCGGCACCCAGAGCCCGAAGACGCCGCACGCGTCCTGGGGGCCACGTTCGCCGGGTAGGAGGTCATGGGTCAGGCGTCCGTCTCCGCGTGGCACGGACTCCATGGTCTCACAGGGCTCGCCCCGGC
>JBDIAJ010000157.1:0-8598 GCA_039812345.1 Nostocoides sp.
GCCGGCGCCGCGGGCGGTCCGCAGCGCCCCGGATGCCGACAGCACCGCGTCCGACGCGTCGGCGACCCGCCGGGAGGCCGCCAGGACGGCGCGCAACTCGCCGCTCGCGCCGGCGGCCCGACGTCCGTCGGCCAGGCGGCCGCGGGCCGCATCGACCGCCGCGGAGGCCTCTGTCAGCTCGATGAGGTGGGCGCGCGCCGTCGCTCCTCGGCCGCGCAGGGCGGCCGCCTGCTCGGCGGCGGACAGCACATCACGGGTGCGCCGCTCGACCGCCTCGGCCCGCTCCTGGACCTCGAGGGCCGAGGTCGCGGCCCGCTCGACCAGCGCGGCCAGCGCCGTGGCGGTCTCATCCCAGCGGCCCGGGAGGACGCCCTCGGGGCCGGACCAGTCCGGAAGCGAGGCGAGGTCGAGGGTGCCCGGAGTGGCCCCGGCCAGGATCTCCCGGAGTCGCTCGATCACCACGTCGAACCGGGACTGCCGGGTGCCGAGTTCCTGCCCGAGCAGTCGGCGGCGCTCGGTGAGCCACGCCTCGACGTCGGTGAAGCGGCTGACGTCGAACAACTTCTCCAGCAGACTGCGGCGCTCCTCGGGCGTGGCCCGGAGGAAGGCGGCAAACTCGCCCTGGGGCAGCAGGGCCACCCGGCGGAACTGCGCGAGTCCCATTCCCACCTGGTCGTGGACGACGTCGGCGGCCTCATCGATCCGCGTGCTCAGCACCCGCCACGACCCGCGGGTGAACTCCTCGAGCCGAACCCGGCTCGGCTCGGGCACCGTCCCGGTGCCGCGTCGTTTGGGTCGCTGGAACTCGCCGTGGCGTTCGATCCGCAGCCGCCGCCCGGCGGCGGTGAACTCCAGCAGGACCCTGGCGGGACTCGCCGGATCGGCGAGGTCGCTGCGCAGGCCGCGCGCCTGGCGGTCGCCGGGAACGTCGGCGAACAACGCGAAGCACACCGCGTCGAGGATGCTCGTCTTGCCCGAGCCGGTCGCCCCGTGGACGAGGAAGAGCCCACCGGCGCCCAACGCGTCGAAATCGACGTGCTGCGCAGCCACGAACGGCCCGAAGGCCTCCACCTCGATCCGATGCAGTCTCACGCGACGACCGCCGCACTCGCGCCGACCGGCCCGACGCCACCCTCCCCGTCGGCCTCGGCGCGCTCCAGGCGGGCACCCTCGACGGCCTCCCGCAGCAACCCGCGCTCCCGGGGACCCGCGACGACGCCGCCGCGCACATGCTCGAGGAAGTCGCAGCAGATGTCGAGGTCGCCGCGGTCGGCGACGCGAGCGGCATACGTCCGGTGCGCGGGTTCCACCCTGCCCTCCGGCACCCAGTCGAGCTTGATCGCGTGCGGGAATCGGCGCCGGATCAGGTCCATGGCCCCGAGCGGGCGGACCGGGTCGGTCAGGACGACCGCCACCCACGCCCCCTCCGCCGCCGTATGCCGAGGGTCAGCCAGCAGGTCCGCCAGCCGTCCGTGCAGGCTCGCCACGGCGCGCTCCACGGGCGCCGCGACCAGATCGATGCGCGGCTCCCGTCCGCGCTCGATCTCGACCACGGCATACCCCTTGACGTGCGCGGCCTCACCGAAGGACATGGCGATCGGCGACCCGCTGTAGTGGGCCGCGGCCCCCACCCGCTGCCGGCCGTGCAGGTGTCCGAGCGCGGCATACGCGAATCCGTCGAACAGCGCGGGATCGACCGAGCCGACACCGCCGACGGAGATGTCCCGCTCGGACTCGCACCCGGCCCCGCCGGTCACGAACGCGTGGGCCATCACCACCGATGGGACGTCGCCGCGGGCCCGGGCGTCCGCCTCGATCCGGCCGAGGACGGCGCGCAGCACCCCGGCGTGGGTGCGTGTCTCGGCGGCCACCGCGTCGGCCACGACGTGGGGTTCGAGATAGGGGAGGGGATGGACGAGGCCGTCACCGACCGGCACCGGCGCCCCGATGCCCTCCAGGCTGGTGCGCACGTGAAGACCGGCGCGGGCGAGGAGTCCGGAGGCGAAGCCGAGCCGGATCGCCGAGTCGTGGTTGCCGCTGGTCACGATGACCTGCACACCGAGGTCGACCAGGCGCTCGAAGGTCTCCGAGAGCACCTGGACGGCGTCGGGGTTGGGGAGGGCCTTGTCATAGACGTCGCCCGAGACCAGGACCGCGTCCACCCGGGCCTCGCGGGCGGTCGCGAGGAGGTGGTCGAGCACGCGCGCCTGGGCATCGAGGAGCCGGACGCCGTTGAAGGCCCGGCCCAGGTGCCAGTCGGAGGTGTGCAGGAACCGCATACGAGGCAATGTAGGAGAGCCCACCGACAGCCCCCGGGATTCGGCCCGGTGTGCCGCGGAAACCCCGGCGCTCAGATCTGGCGAGGTGCCCGCGCGTGTGGTTGGGTGAGCCCGTGGGAGCAGAGGTCGAGGCCAAGAGTTACACCCGTGAGCAGCGCCAGCGCTATCGCGAGAAGGTGCGTCAGAACCTCGACGTGTTCGAGCAGATGCTGGCCGACAGCCAGTTCGAGTTCGAGCGCCCGATGACGGGCATGGAGATCGAACTCAACCTCGTCGACGACGACTACCAGCCCCGGTTCGCCAACGTCGAGGTGCTCGCCGCGATCGCCGACGCGGACTTCCAGACCGAGCTCGCGCAGTACAACATCGAGATGAACGTCCAGCCGCGACCCCTGCCCGGCGACGCGGCCCTCGAACTCGAACGCGACCTGCGCGCCTCCCTGAACAACGCCGAGACCAAGGCCCGCCAGACGGGCGCCCGCATCGTCCCCATCGGCATCCTCCCGACGATCATGCCGGAGCACTTCGCGGGGGAGTGGATCACCGCCAACAACCGCTACACCGCGCTCAACGACTCGATCTTCTTCGCCCGGGGCGAGGACATCTATCTCGACATCGAGGGACCCACGGGGGAGCGGGTCGCCACCTACAGCGACACCATCGCCCCCGAATCCGCCTGCACCTCCGTCCAACTCCACCTCCAGGTCGCGCCGCAGACCTTCGCCGCCTACTGGAACGCCGCCCAGGCGATCGCCGGCCCGCAGCTCGCCCTGGCCGCGAACTCGCCCTTCTTCTTCGGCAAGCGGCTACACGCCGAGACCCGGATCGAGCTGTTCAAACAGGCCACCGACACTCGGCCGATCGAGCTGAAGAACCAGGGCGTACGGCCACGGGTCTTCTTCGGGGAGCGGTGGATCACCTCGATCTTCGACCTCTTCGAGGAGAACGTCCGCTACTTCCCGGCGCTGCTGGCCGAGTGCAGCGACGAGGACCCGGTGGCCCTGCTCGAGGAGGGCCGGGCGCCGACCCTCCCGGAGCTGCGCCTGCACAACGGGACGGTCTATCGCTGGAACCGCCCGATCTACGACGTCGTCGCCGGGCGCCCCCATCTGCGGGTCGAGAACCGGGTCCTGCCGGCCGGGCCGAGCATGATCGACGTCCTCGCCAACGCCGCTTTCTATTACGGGGTGGTGCGTTACCTGGCGACCGAGGATCGGCCCATCTGGACGAAGATGAGTTTCCCCGCGGCCGAGGAGAACTTCCGCCTCTGCGCCCGGGACGGCATCGACGCCCGGGTCTACTGGCCCGGTTTCGGGGAGGTCGGCGCCGACGAACTCGTCCTGCGGCACCTGTTGCCCCTCGCCCACGAGGGCCTCACCGAATGGGGGGTCTCCGAGGCCGTCCGGGATCGCTACCTCAGCGTCATCGAGGGCCGGTGCACGACAGGCGTCAACGGGGCGACCTGGCAGACGGCGAAGGTGCGGCGGCTCGAGGCCGCGGGGGCCGATCGCCGCTCCGCCCTCGCCGAGATGCTCGCCGAATACGCCGCGCGGATGCACGCCAACGAGCCGGTGCACACCTGGCCGCTCGACGACTGACCAGCGCGTCGACTCGCACCCGGCGGGGTGACTCGCGAGCCGAAAACAGTTGCGCTTGAATGTGCCCATGGAGACAATCCCGCTCGCCATCGCGGAGCGTATGGACGCGGCCCTCGCCGGACTGGACCCCTACCGCCGCGAGGAGTTCACCCTCCGCTGCCAACAGGAGTGGCCGGTCATCGTCGCCGGGTTGACGACGCTCTATGCCACCGATCACGACCCGGTCGACCTGGCCGCCCGCCTCATCGAGGCCGCCGCCAAGGGGTATGCCGAGCGAGACCCCGAACTGCTCACCCTCGACCGGACCCGGCTGCTGACGCCGGACTGGCTGCAGCGCCCCGACCGGGTGGGCTACGCCTGCTACGCCGAGCGCTTCGCCGGCGACCTCGCGGGAGTCGCCTCGCATCTGGATTATCTCGGTGAGCTCGGCGTCAATTACGTCCACATGATGCCGCTGCTGCGGCCCCGCGACGGGGACAACGACGGCGGGTATGCCGTGCAGAACTACCGCGAGGTCCGTCCCGATCTCGGGACCACCGAGGACCTGCGCGACCTCGCGACCGCGCTGCGGCGTCGCGGGATGTCGCTCGTCGTCGACCTCGTCCTCAACCACGTCGCCAAGGAACACGAGTGGGCCGAGAAGGCCAAGGCCGGCGACCCGAGGTATCGCGACTACTTCTACGCCTTCCCGGACCGGACCATGCCCGATGCCTACGAGGCGACCCTGCCCGAGGTCTTCCCCGATTTCGCGCCCGGCAACTTCACCTGGGACGAGGCGATGCAGGCCTGGGTGTGGACGACGTTCAACCTGTGGCAGTGGGATGTCAACTGGTCCAATCCCGAGGTGCTCGCCGAGTACGTCGACATCATCCTGTTCCTCACCAACCTCGGCGTCGAGGTCCTGCGGCTGGACGCGATCGCGTTCACCTGGAAACGCATGGGCACCAACTGCCAGAACCAACCCGAGGTCCACGACCTGACGGCGGTCCTGCACGCCATCACCCGGCTCGCCTGTCCCGCGGTCGCGTTCAAGGCCGAGGCCATCGTCGGCCCCCGTGACCTCATCCAGTACCTCGGCACCGGCATCCATGTCGGCGAGGTCAGCGACCTCGCCTACCACAACTCCCTCATGGTCCAGGGCTGGTCCATGCTCGCCGCCGGCGACACGGTGCTCACCCGGCGGGCCCTGCGCAATCTGCCCGACACCCCGACCACGGGAACGTGGATCGCCTACACCCGCTGCCACGACGACATCGGGTGGGCGATCGATGACCGCGACGCCGAATCGGTGGGGCTCAACGGGTTCTGGCACCGGCGCTTCCTCGCCGACTGGTATGCCGGTGAGGTCGCCGGGTCCTGGGCCCGCGGCCTGGTCTTCCAGTACAACGAGGAGACCGGGGACAAGCGCACCAGCGGCACCGCGGCGTCACTGTGTGGCCTCGAGGCGGCGACCACCCAGGAGGAGAAGGACCAGGCCCTGGCCCGCATCTTCCTCGTCCACGCGATCGCGTTCGGGTGGGGCGGCATACCGGTGATCTGGTCGGGTGACGAACTGGCGACCCTCAACGACCCGAACTGGGACAAGGAGCCCGGCCACGAGGACGACAACCGGTGGGCGCACCGGCCGCGACTCGACTGGAGCGTCGCCGAGCGCCGGGACGACCTGCGCACCGAGACCGGCAAGGTCTTCCATGGGATGTCCCATCTCGCGGCCGTCCGCAAGAGCCTCCCCCAGCTGCATGCGAGCACCGACGCCGAGGTCCTCGACGACGGCATCGACCGGGGGATGTTCGCGGTGGCCCGGCAGCACGCGAGTGGTCCCATGCTTGGCCTCTACAACGTCACCCAGGACTGGCGCCCGTTCCCCTGGTCGGAGATCCAACGCCTCGGGTTCACCAACCCGGTGAACGCGCTCGGGAATCGGCATACGGTCGCCAGTGGAGATGACGGCTATGTCTGGCTGGCGCCGTTCAGCGCGTGGTGGGTCGTCGACGCCTGACCGGCGTCACATCCCGGCGGCGAAGACGAGCACCGGCAGGGCGGCGGGACCGACGTCCTGGCCCGCGGCCAGCGAGACGATGGTGCTCGGGATGGCGTCGGCAGCAGAGGCGCCGCTGTGGGGACGGACCGAGCGGCCCGCACCGCGCCCGCGTGCGGGGCTGACGGCGAAGACGGCGGCTGGGAGTGCGGGAGTGTCGGCGGCGATCATCGTGTCCTGCCTTCGGTGCGAGTGACGTGGGTTGCGCGGTGACGAGTTCGAGTCTCGAACCGGTCCCTGTGGCGATCCTGTGCCGATGCCCATGACTGGGCGTGAGCCGGCTGGGAGCTTCCCGAACGGAGCGTGGGCATGGCCGCCGGGCGCGCCGGCCGTGCATTTCTGCTAGACACGGGGTATGGCCGAAACTGCATTCAAGGGAACCCCCGTCCACACCACCGGCGACCTGCCCGCGGTGGGCGCCGCCGCTCCGGCGTTCGAGCTGACCGGCGCCGATCTCGGGGACGTCACCTCCGACGGCCTCGCCGGCCGCCGCGTCGTTCTCAACATCTTCCCCAGCGTCGACACCGGGGTCTGCGCGATGAGCGTGCGCCGGTTCAACGAGATCGCCGCCGGCCTCGACAACACGACCGTCGTCTGCGCGTCCGAAGACCTTCCCTTCGCCCTGGGCCGGTTCTGTGGCGCCGAGGGCATCGAGAACGTGGTCGCCGCGTCCGCCTTCCGCAGCGACTTCGGTGACGCCTACGGCGTGACCATGTCCGACGGCCCGCTGCGCGGGCTGCTCGCCCGTTCCGTCGTGGTCGTCGGCACGGACGGGGCGGTCCTCTACACCGAACTCGTCCCCGAGATCACCCAGGAACCCGACTACGACGCCGCCGTCGCGGCGCTCGGCTGACGGCCTGCGCCCCGCCTGACCGAGGAGGACCGATGCCGGGCACCGACGCCGTCGTTCGCCGGGTGCGCCGCCAGTCCCTGGCGGACCTGGTCCATCGCAGCGCGGCGCGGGTGCCCGACAAGGTCGCCCTCGTCGACGGCGACACTCGGTTGACGTATGCCGAGCTCGACGCCCTGGTCGATGGGACCGCCGCGGCCCTCGCCGCGGCGGGCCTGGTCCAGGGCGACCGGCTCGCCCTGTTGTCACGCAACAGCTGGCAGTTCGCCGTCCTCACCTTCGCGACGGCGCGGGCCGGAGTCGTCCTGGTCCCGATCAACTTCATGCTCGGCGCCGCGGAGATCGGGTTCATCCTCGACCACAGCGGCGCCCGCGGGTTCCTCGCGCAGGAGGCGTATGCCGCGGTCGCGGCCACCGCGGTCGGCGTGAGTTCCGGTGCGACGCAGGTGCGCGGCATACTGCCCGACGCCGGCGTCCGGGCGCTCGCCGGACCGCCCGGGGACGGATGGCTCGACGCGAGCGGGTGGTTCGTGGCGGGAGCGGTCGGGCCGGAGATCGAACTCGGCGACGACGATCCGGTCCGGATCATGTACACCTCCGGTACCGAGGCCCGCCCCAAGGGTGTGCTGTTGTCGAGCCGGTCGCTGCTGTGGCAGTACGTCAGCTGCATCGTCGACGGGCACATGGAGCCGGACGACGTGGAACTCCACACGCTGCCCCTCTATCACTGCGCGCAACTCGACTGTTTCCTCGGCCCGGACCTCTACCTCGGGGCGACGAGCCACATCCTCCCGGCGCCGGATCCCGGGGCGATCCTCGCGACCATCGCCCGGGAGAAGGTGACGAAGTTCTTCGCCCCGCCGACGATCTGGATCGGGTTGTTGCGCCATCCCGACTTCGACTCGACCGACCTGTCCAGCCTGCGGAAGGGCTACTACGGAGCCTCGGCGATGCCGGTGGAGGTCCTCAAGGAGATGCAGGACCGGCTGCCGCAGGTGTCGCTGTGGAACTTCTATGGGCAGACCGAGATGGCGCCGCTCGCGACGATCCTGCGACCCCACGAGCAGTTGGCCCACGCGGGGTCGGCGGGCCGCGCCGGGCTCAACGTCGAGACGATCGTCGTCGACGACGACACCGTCGAGGTGCCGCGCGGAACGGTCGGCGAGATCGTCCACCGCAGCCCGCACACGACGCTCGGCTACTACAACGATCCGGAGAAGACCGCCGCAGCGTTCGCGGGCGGCTGGTTCCACTCCGGTGACCTCGGCTACATCGACGAGGACGGGCATCTCCACGTCGTCGACCGCAAGAAGGACATGATCAAGACCGGCGGCGAGAATGTCGCGAGCCGGGAGGTCGAGGAGGCGATCTACACCCTCGACGGAGTCGCCGAGGTCGCGGTGTTCGGCATCCCGCACCCGGTGTGGGTCGAGTCGGTCACCGCCGTCGTCGTCCCGAAGCCGGGGGCCGCGCTGACCCCGGAGCAGGTCATCGCCCACGCGCGAGCCGTCCTCGCCGGGTTCAAGGCACCCAAGCACGTCGTCCTCGCCGACGCCCTCCCCAAGAACCCCAGCGGCAAGATCCTCAAGCGCGCTCTGCGGCAGGAGCACGCGGGCCTGGCCGCGGCCGAGTGATGGACCCCCTGAGCCTGGTCCCTCGACCTTTCGCGATCACCCGTCACCGTCTGAGTCGTGGGCCTGGTCGCGAACCTCCCCACCGAGCCAGGCCGCGTAATCGCCAGGCGGTGGTTGCCTTTTAGGGAATCGCTGATCTGGGAGCTTCTGCGGGTGGGAGGGCCGCCTGGGGGAGGCCGAGGGGGCGAAGGGGGCCTCA
>JBDIAJ010000158.1:0-8520 GCA_039812345.1 Nostocoides sp.
TGGTGGAGCCGATGACGGGAATCGAACCCGCGTGTCCAGCTTGGGAAGCTGGCGCTCTACCATTGAGCTACATCGGCGCGGCCGGTCGGGAGGCGATCCCCCGCGGCGCGCAGGAAGTCTAACCCAGGTTCGCGGGCGGCATACGCACCGGTCGGGGGAGCCGGAACGCGCTCAGGCGAGCGCGGCGGACAGGCGGCCGGTCCACGCGCGCAGGGCCGCGATCAGTTCCGGTGACCCCGATTCGATCGTCACCGGCGCATCGAGTTTCCCGAGCGCGACGATGACCCATGCGGGGTCGCGGACGTCCATGTCCACCACGCAGGTCTCGCGGCTCACCGGGGCGACGGCGACCCAGCGGCCGATCTGCGCCTCGACCTCCTCGGCCGGGCGACCGACGTGCGCGGTGACGTGGAACTCGCCGCGACCGGCCTCCCGCAACCCCGCCCGGACGTATGCCGCGGCGTCCCCTCCCGGCACCTCCCGCGCCCGGAATCGGGCCCGGGTTCCGAACGGCTCGGTCAGGCGGTCGAGGCGGAAGGAGCGCCAGTCGCCCCGGTCGAGGTCGTAGGCGAGGAGATACCAGCGGCGCCCGACGGTGACGAGCTTGACCGGCTCGACGTGACGGCGGACCGCGTCGCCGGGGTTCTCGCCGCCACGGGCGGTGTAGGAGAAGCGGATTCGCTCGGTGTCGCGGATGGCCTGGGCCACGGCGGCGAGCACGGACGCCTCGACCTCGGGGGCCTGCCCGAGGGGCGAGTCGACGGTCGCCGAACGCAGGGACTCGGCACGGCGCCGAAGGCGGGGCGGGAGCACCTGGACGACCTTCGACAGCGCCGAAAGAGACGCCTCGAACAGCGCCCCCGCGGTGACATTGGCCGCCGCCCCGAGCGCGACGACCATGGCGATCGCCTCGTCCTCGTCGACGACGAGCGGCGGCAACGACCCGCCCGCGCCGAGCTGATAGCCCCCGATCGCGCCCCGGGTCGAGGACACCGGGTACCCGAGGTCGCGCAGGCGGTCGACATCGCGGCGGAGGGTGCGCTCCGACACCTCGAGCCGCCCGGCCAACTCCGGACCAGGCCAGAACCGGTGCGTCTGGAGCAGCGTGAGGAGACGCAGGGTGCGGGAGCTCGTGTTCGCCATACGAAAATCATCCCGTGGAAAGAGGACAGAAAGTGGCCGGAAAGGTCCATAACGTCGAAAGTGCCCGAGTTCGACACCCGACCTGAACGGAGCGTCACATGACCGCCACCCTGGCCCCCGTCGACGATCACATCGACGTCCGCACCACTCCTGCACCGGCGGCCCCCACGCAGGTCCACGCGACCACGCGGCCCGGCCGCGAACGCACGCTGGCCCTCGTCAGCCTCCTCCTCGCCTCGATGATGGAACTCATCGACATCACCATCGTCAACGTCGCCCTCCCGAGCATCGAACGCGCCCTCGGCGCGAGTGCGGCGACCCTGCAGTGGGTGGTCGCGGCCTACCCGCTCGCGTTCGGCATCGCCCTGATCAGTGGTGCGCGGCTCGGTGACCGGTTCGGCCGCCGGCGCCTCTTCCTCGCCGGCCTCGTCGGCTTCACCGCCGCCTCGGTCCTGTGCGGCATCGCCCCGACGGTGGGCGCCCTGGTGGCCTTCCGCGTCCTGCAGGGCCTGGCCGCGGCGGCGATGGTGCCGCAGGTCCTCACGAGCATCCAGGTGATGTACGCCCCGCACGAGCGCGGCACCGCGATGGGGGTCTTCTCCGGTCTCGCCGGCCTGGCGAGCGTGCTCGGCCCGATCCTCGGGGCCGTCCTGACTGACGGAATCGGTTGGCGCGCAGTCTTCCTCGTCAACGTCCCGGTGGGTCTGGTGGCCATCGCGGCGGCGCTGCGGTTCGTTCCGGAGTCCCGCTCGGAACGCGCGTCCCGGCTCGACTTCCGCGGCGTGGCCGTCCTGTCCGTCGGCCTGCTGGCCGTCCTCTACCCCCTGACGATGGGTCACGAACTCGGCTGGCCCGTGTGGACGTATGCCGTCATGCTCGCCGGTGCCGCCGTCCTCGCCGGGTTCGTCGTCACCGAGCGCCGGCACGAGCGGGCCGGCGACGAGCCGCTGGTGGCGACCTCCCTCTATGCGTCGCGGGCCTTCACCGGCGGCTCACTCGTCGGTGGCCTGATGTTCGTCGCCAACGCGGGGTACTTCCTCGGCGCGACGCTCTACTACCAGATCGGGCTCGGCTGGTCGGTGCTCCAGGCGGGCCTGGTCAACATCCCGTTCGCCCTGACGGCCACGGTGGCCGCCGGAAGCGGTGCGGCGGTCCTCATGCCGCGGATCGGGCGGCAGGTATTGCTGCTCGGGTCGGTCATCATGATCGCCGGGTTCGGCGTGCTGGCACTGACCGTGGCGGGGGCGGGGACGTCGACGAGCTATTGGGCCTTCGTTCCGGCGCAGTTGGTCATCGGGACGGGCTTCGGCTTCCTCGTCTCCTCGATCGCGCCCCTCGCGCTGAGTGGTGTCGAGCTGCGGCACGCCGGCGCGGCATCGGGACAGTTCAACACCACGGGACAGGTCGCGAACGCGGTCGGCGCCGCGGCGCTGGGGACCCTGCTGTTCGAGGTGAGCGGTCGGCATACGGCCGGAGGGGCGGTTGACGCCTTCCGTCCGGGCTTCCTCGCCGTGCTCGCCGTCGCCGCCGCGCTGATCGCCCTCGTCGGCCTGGCCACGCGGGTCATCCCGGCCGACGCCCACCTCTGCGGCGAGCCCCGTCGAGAGGTCAAGTAAGAGCCGTCGAGAGGTCAAATAAGAGCCGTCGAGAGGTCATCCGAGGTGTCGGATGACCTCTCGACGCCCTCAGGTGACCTCTCGACAGCCCGCGGCTGCGGGGCAGCCGACCGCGTCTCACCAGGCGGGTTGCAGCGCCGACACGACCCGGACGTATCCCGTGCCGTACTTGGCGTCCATCGACGCCTGCAGCGACCCGTCGTCGCGATAGACCTCCAGGTCGATCGTGCTCGTCTGCCCATCGACGTTCGCGCCGATCATGCCCGGCGTGCCGGTGAGCGCCGCCTGCGTGTCGAGGAGGTCCTTCTCGGTCCGACCGCCCTCGGTCACGCACAGCATCCCGCCCCAGACCTGCCGGATCGCGGCCTCGGCCGCGTCGCGACCCTGCGTGACCCGGACGTTGAGGATGAGCTTCTTCGGATTGTTCGCCCCGTCCCCCTCGGCGTTGGGGTTGACGGCCGCGGGATTGCGCGATTGGTCGACCCAGACGGCCCCGAACCCCGGCAAGCCCTGCGCGACGCCGATCGCCTGGTCCTGCGTCACCGTCGTCGTCGTCTTCGGCGTCACCACCACCCAGCCGCCGCCGGGCTCCGGACACGGCGTCGTCCACGGATCGGGCGGCGTCGGCCGGGGGTGGCTCTTCTCGTACTCCGCCCGTCCCACGGCTGGTCGCGTCATCGTCAGCGCGGTGCCGTCCCAAGTGCCGGTCACGGCGTAGTCTCCCCAGCGCACCTGTCCGCTCGACTCGGCCCCGGTGACCTTGGCCCAGTCCCACCCGTGGATCGCCGGCCCCGAGCACTGTGGCGGCAGGGAGTCCGCGACGGCGAAGCACAACATCGCCCCGCTCGCGCCTTTCTCGAGCACCGTCCCCACACCGACGACCTCACCGGTCGGCGACGGGGTCCTCGACGACGACGACGGGACGATCGATGCCGGCGTCGTCACCGGAGTCTCATGTCCGCATCCCGCCACGACGAGAGCGGTGGCCAGGGCGAGGGCGGCGGGGAGGCGCGGGGTCGGCATACCACCCTGACGTATGCCGACCGCTCGCCGTTCCACCGTCCTTTCGCCGCTCCCGAGGCAGACTTGACCGCGATGGTCGATCTCGCGTGAAGGAGGCGGCGACGATGCTCCCCGAATGGCTGCCCGGCCCGGTCGTGCTCGCCCCGATGGCCGGCGGGCCGTCCACCCCCGAGCTGGTCGCGGCCGCCACCTCGGCCGGCGCTGCCGGGTTCCTCGCCTCCGGCAACACGACGCTGGACGGACTCGACGCCCAGATCGCCCGGGTTCGGGCTCTGGGCCTGACGCACTTCGGGGTGAACGTCTTCGCGCTCGACCGGGATCCGGTCGACCTCGCCGGCATGCGCGCGTATGCCGACCGGCTGGCCCCCGAGGCCGCGCGCTTCGGCGTCACGCTCGGTGCGGTCGATCCCGATGACGACGACCATCGCGCGGCCAAGGTCGATCTTCTGGTCAGCGCGGCGGTCCCGCTCGTCTCTTTCACCTTCGGTCTGCCCTACCCGGAGGAGGTGCGCCGTCTGCACGTGGCGGGAAGCGTCGTCCTGGCGACGGTCTGCTCGGGTGCCGAGGCTCGGGCAGCCACGGCGGCCGGGGTCGATGCGCTGATCGTCCAGGGACCGGAGGCGGGTGGACATCGGGGGATGCACGACGCGGGCGCCCCCGCGGACGCTCACTCGCTCGATGAGCTGCTGGCCGCGGTCGGTGCGGTGAGCGACCGGCCGTTGATCGCCGCCGGCGGCCTCATGACTCGGGAGGACGTCCGGCGGGTGCTCGCCCGGGGCGCGGTCGCGGCGCAGTGCGGGACGGCCTTCCTGCGCTGTCCGGAGGCCGGCACCAACTCGACACACCGGGCCGCCCTGACCGATCCGCGCTTCACCGAGACCGTCGCCACGCGGGCATTCACCGGTCGAATGGCTCGCGGACTGCGCAACACCTTCGTGGATCGGTTCGACGGCGACGCCCCGAGCGGCTATCCCTCCGTGCACCAGATGACCCGGCCGCTGCGGGCGGCGGCCTCGGCCGCCGGCGACGCCGACTGGACCCACCTGAGGGCGGGAACCGGCTGGCAACGAGCGTATGCCGCTCCGGCGGCCGACATCGTGCGCGCGCTCCTGCCCTGAGCAGTTCCGCGGGACGGCTGGGTGGTCCTCGGCGCCGCCAGCACGTACCGCCGGAATACCAATGGGGGCGGGCGCAGCCGATGGTGAGTGTGGATGCCGGGCAGCGCCGCGGCATACGTATTCCGGCGGCACGGACGGGCGCCGGGCCGGGCCCACCCACCCGGGACGGTCAGCGCCAGCCGTCGACGAGGGCGCGCAGGCCGCGGCTGAACTCCTCGTCGGGGGCGAAGACGTAGCCGCCGGCCAGGACCGCGACGAGGTTCGGATGGGTGACCGGGGTGAGGCCGGCCAGGGCGTCGGCGACGGCGCTGGTGGCGCCACCCAGCGCCTCACCGGTCTCGGCGAGCACCTTGCCGACGGTGAACCCAGACAGGCAGTCGATCAACTCCATCGCGTCCACGCCGGCGAGCCCGGCCAGGGCCAGTCGCCCGAGCATCGTGTCGATCAGCGCCAACATGGACGGCGTGGTCGCCGGACGCGTGCCGAGGACCATCGCCGCCCTCGGGTGTTGGAGCAGCCGGGCCCGGACGTCGGTGAAGATGTCGACGAGCAGGTCGCGCCAGGTCTCACCGGGTGCCGGCGGCGGGATCCGCACCGATCCCCAGATCAGTTCGATGACATCGTCGAGCACCGCCGCCTTGCTCGGCACGTGGTAATAGACGGCCATCGGGTCGACCCCGAGGTGCCGGCCCAGCCGGCGCATCGACAGCTGGTCGACCCCGTCCGAATCGATCAACTCCAGCGCGGCGGCGACGATCCGCTCCCGCGACAGGGGCTCGCGCTCGGCGGGGTTCGGGGTCATGGGGTCACTGTGTCAGGCCGCGACGGGTGGCTCGGCCGTTCGCCTCGGGCGGGCGAAGAAGAGCCCGCGTTCGCGATAGACGACGACCGCCGCGACGACGAGCAGCAGCGCGGTCTGGATGACCTTGGTGTCGGGCTCGGTCCGGAAGATCTCGTTGACGTAGTTGGCGCTGAGGTGGAAGAGGATCGCCACCATGATGCACCGGCCGGTGCGGTAGTAGAGCCAGTTCATCAGCAGGACGAAGGCGATCATGCTCAGCGGGAAGTTGAGCGCGTCGAGCCAGCCCTGCTCGACCAACTGCGCCTGGTAATAGCCCTTGACCAGGGCCAGCGGCACGTGCCAGACGGTCCAGAAGACGGTGAAGACCAACGACGCGGTGAGCAGGCGCATCCGGGTGATGAGGGTGTCGGTGCCGTAGCTGTGCCACGCGAGCTCCTCGATGACCGGCGCGAGGCCGAGGATCACCCAGACGGGCAGCAGCCCGGAGCTGAAACTCCAGTGGTCGCGCAACTGGAACTGGTCCGCGCTCCCGCCGAACGGCAACGAGATCGCCTGGGCCGCCATCAGGCTCGCCGGCAGGAGCAGGACACTCAGGGCGAGATGGCGAGCCGAGGTCCCCCGGCGCCACAGCAGCCGGCTCCGGACGTCGGCCCACAGCTGGGGTCGGCCCCGCATGAGCCACGCGGCGACGCCGACCGGGGCGGCGAGCCCGGCGAGGCCGAGGACCACCGTCGCCCAGCGCACGGCGTCCCCCTGCCCGGTGCGATGGCTCAGCCAGCCAGCAGCCACCCAGCAGAGCCAGGTGACCAGACCCGCTAGGGAGTAGAAGGCGACCGGCCGGTCATACCGGTAGGCGATCGGCTCGATGACGGCGTCCGCGGCGATCGGTGTGGCCGCGGCCTGGGCTTCGGTGTGCTGCCTCGTGGTCATGAGATCACTCTACGGTGTAGAAATAGGGTCGAACCCGGGCCGGGGACGTGATCCGGGACGCGTCCGGGACAACCCTGGCCGGCCCTGCCCGACTGACCGAACCGGGTGACTCACTCGCGGGCGGGCCGGGATCGGTTGTCGCAGCGCGCGATCCGGCGCAGCTGGGCCCCGACCTCGGGGATGGCGACGAACTCCACGAGGTGCCCGGCATACGGGACGATCACGAGGTCGAGCCAGGGCGCCGACGCCCGCGCCATGGTGGCCTGGACGCGCGCCGAACGCCCAGCGGGTACCGTCGGCGCAACTGCACCAGCGGGCGCCCGGCGTGGGTCACCGCGCCGGGCCGGACCGAAGGAGACGGATGCCGACCGGACGGACCGAGGCCTTCAGCGACGGGGTCTTCGCCATCATCATCACGATCATGGTGCTGGAGCTCGCGGCGCCGGAGGGCGCGGGCTGGCGCGACCTGATCGCGCTGTGGCCCAAGATGCTCATCTACCTCGCGAGTTTCGTCTACATCGGCCTGCACTGGATCAACCATCACCATCTGTTCCACGCGGTCGAGCGCGTCTCCGGCGCCGCCCTGTGGGCCAACCTCGGCCTGCTCTTCCTGCTCAGCCTCTTCCCGCTCGCGACGGCGTGGGTGGGCGAGCACCGGTTCGCCCCGGCCCCGATCAGCTTCTATGCCGCGGTCACCCTCGCCAGCGCCCTCGCGTCGGCCGGGCTGGTGCGCACCCTGCGCCACGCCAACCCGGGCCGGGCGGCGCTGGTTCCCACGTCGAGCCGCCGCTTCCAGATCTCCATCGGTGCGTATGCCGCGGCCACCCTCCTCCCGGTCGCCTTCGGCGGCGTGGGCGCCGTCATCGCGGCGATCCTCCTGGTCGTGGCCGCGGCCCTCTGGGTGCTCCCCCGACCCGGTGGCGCCACTCCCGGCGCGGCCATCGCGATCGCCCCGACGGACCCGTCAACCGGACCCTGACCCGCTCGCATGGGCCGCCCGGCGCCCGTCAACCGCGGAACGGGATCGCCGAGCGGACGACGGGCACGTCATACCCGGCCCCGGCGAGCATCGCCCGCAGGGACTGCTGCGCCGCCGGCCCGTTCGGCGAGGGCGAGATCGCCACCGCCCGGATCGGCAGCGGCGTGCGGTCGGTGGTCAGCCGGCCGGATCCGGCGGCGCCGCCGGTCAGCCAGAGGTAGGGCGCCATCCCGTACTCGGTCGGGCGATAACGCACGACGCCTGGGAAGCCGGCCACCCCCGCGGGGTGGATGAGCGTCGTGGTGCACCGCGTCTCGCGCTCGTCGTGGAATCCCTCGTGCTTGATCAGGACGAGCGCCTGCTCCATGTCATCGAGGGTCTCGCTGAGCAGGTCGACCATTCGCGAGCGCGCGTCGACCTCGCCGACCGCCTGGACCACCTCGTGCGCCGCGGCCAGTTCCTCCGGGAGCCCGTCGAAGACGGCGGCGACCAGGGTGTGCTGCTCGGCCTCGGCATACCGGACCGGGGACCACGCGCGCTGCCGCACCAGCCGGCCACCCGTCGGATCGTCCGGCTGGTCGACGATCGGGCAGTCGGGGTCGCACAGGATCCGTAGCGGCACAGTCCGATCCAGGCCGATGGCATACGACTCGCCGCGCCCGCCGTAGTTGCGCCACATCGCCAGCAGGTCCCAGTGCCGGGCGGCGCTGAGGATGAAGAACACCCCCGGCGACGGGCCACTCACGTCCTCGTCGTGCACCTCGGCCTTCGCGAGCAGCATCCGGGCGAACTCGTCCCCGGCGCCGGCGCGCGCGGTCAACTCCTCCTGGATGAGCCGGTAGCCGAGGGCGATCTCCTGGGCGTCGTTGAGGAACGCGGACGCGGTCGACCACAGCACGTGGTTGGCGA
>JBDIAJ010000159.1:0-8282 GCA_039812345.1 Nostocoides sp.
CGGGCTGTCGCTTTGTTAGGCGCTCCGGTCAGAATGTCGCGTTTGTATCACATTTCCAGCCGCCTGAATAAACCTCATTGTGACCGCGACAACAGAGATTCGGAGACTTTTCACGGCGACGTCGATTCCAATCGGATGTTATCAAGGCGCAACTCACGAATCGCCCCGCCCTGGGTGTTGTCGACTGACATTCCATAAATTCGCGCCTGAAGATCATAGCCGTCCATCGGACCGGGGGGATTTCCGTAGCCGGAACTCGTGAATTGCCAGTCCGTTCCAACCGTGGTCACTGAAGTGTGCCACGACGTTGTCGCCGACCCAGATGCGGACCAATCCTCCCCGTTATCCTCAAACCCGATGTTCGCACTCAGCTGCCGTCCCGGCAACCCGCTCTTCAGAAAGGCCAGATTAGCCTTGTCGTCCCTGGTCATCTGATCTTGAGTTCCGGCGCACGTCACCATCGTGGGGGGGTTATTCGCGTCGCGGGAATCAAACTCACCGGAATGCCTGGCACCGACGCGATGCATGAGTTCATGTCGGGCGAGCCATTTCAGATAGGAAATGCTCCCCGACTTGACCCCAAGGAGCGTGTAATCGCAGTTCGTCACTCCGGCATCCGTTGATGTTGTGAGGCCGACGATAAAGGCTGCGCTTGAGTTTTCCGCCATTGGCGCGAGAGTGGCACCGTCAAAGTCCTTCAGGTTCGAAATGGCGAGCGCCGCACTCCGAACCGCAGCTTTCCTTTCTTCAGTCCACTGGCTACTCGAACTGAACTTCCAAAGCCCGTTGAAGGTCCCGCACTCGATGAATCCCTCGTCCTCGGGGAAAGCAACGGCATTAGCGCCGAAGCAAAGAGGCGTCACCACCGCACCAACAACACTCGCCCTGACTCTTGCCCGTCCATAGTCCATAGTCCATAACCTATAGTGAGACGTTATTCAATTGTGACAAACGTGTGTGCTCAACGGCTCCGGTCAGCCCGCAGAGACGAGACCTCGGGTCAGGCTGTGGCGCGTGAGGCCGCAGGGACCCGGGCCGTCGAGCCGCGGACCACGAGCTCGGGCCGGAACACCAACTCCGGCGGAGGCGTGTCATCGCCGCGGATCTGGGAGAGCAACGCCTGGACGACGACCTCGGACATCTCGAGCACCTTCTGGCGCACGGTGGTCAGAGGCGGGTCGGTGAACTCCATCATCAGGGAATCGTCATAGCCGACGATCGACAGGTCCCGCGGCACGCTCAGACCCATCCGCTGGGCCTGCTGGATCGCCCCGAGCGCCATGATGTCGGAGCCGAACACGATCCCCGTCGCCCCCCGCTCGAGCAGGCGCCGGGCCGCGAGCCCGCCGCCCTCGACCGAGAACAGGCTGGTGACGACATACTCGTCGAGGTCGAGATCCGGGAGCAGTTCGGCGGCGATGCGACGGAAGGCGGCGACCTTGTCCCGCACCGGCACATACTGCGCCTGCCCGACCGCGAGCCCGATCCGACGGTGGCCGAGCTCGACCAGGTGCCGCAGCGCCAGCTCGATCGCCGCCTCGTCGTCGCTGGAGATGAAGGCGGCCCTGACTCCGGGCCGATATCCATTGACGAGCACCAGCGGGATGCCCTGATCGGACAGCGCGACATACCGGTCGACGCTCTCGAGCAGATCGGCGTGCTGGCCGGAGACACAGATGATCCCGGCGACGCCGCGATCGAGGAGCATCTGGACATAGACGTCCTCGTGCAGTCCGCCGGGCGTCTGGGTGCACAGGACGGGGGTGAAGCCGCGCATGGCCAGTCCGGACTCGATGGTCTGGGCGAAGGCCGGGAAGATCGGGTTGGTCAGCTCGGGCACGATCAGCCCGACGAGCGACCCGGTGCGCGGACGTAGCCGCGGCGGCAGCTCGTAACCCAGCACATCGATCGCCGTCAGCACGGCGGCACGGGTCGCCTCCGACACGCCCGGTTTGCCGTTGATGACCCGGCTCACCGTCGCCTCGGAGACCTCGGCCTGCGCGGCGACCTGCGCGAGTCCGATCTTTCCCGACTTCACCGGTCTGGCGCCCACGTCCACACCTCCACCCGTGGTCCGGCCGCGGTGAGCACCACGTCGTCCCCGTCGACCTCCACACCCGTCCCGTATGCCGCGTGCCCACCCTCGATCCCCGGCAGCGCGGCCCGGGGCAACCGCACCGGCTCGTGCCCGAGGCGGGCGAGGTGGACCAGCGCGACCTCGTCGGGATGCTCGCGCAGATAGACGAGAACGTCGTCATCGGCATACACCCAGCGCAGGCCGCCGGACCGCAGGGCCACGGACCTCCGCCGGACACCGATCAAGTCGCGATACACACGGTGAATCCTATTGTCCCACAACGACTCATCGTTCCATGGCAGCGGCCGGCGCCCGTCCTCCCCGAACGCCCCCTCCATGCCGATCTCGTCGCCATAGGTGATCATCGGGATGCCCGGCATCGTCAGGAGCAGGCCGGCCGCGACGTCGACCTGCCCGGCATCACCCCCCACGAGCGAGCGCACCCGGGTCGTGTCATGCGAGCCGACGAGCGTGAAGCTGTGGGTCAGCGTCTCCCACGGCATCTGCGCGGCGAACTCCCGCATCGTCTCCATGACCGCCCGCCCGCCGAGGCGGGGCACGACCACGGGAAGCCCGAGGAAGTCCGGTGCCTGGCCGGGGTGGCGCAGCCAGGTCCACAACGGCCGGGTGAACCCGGCGTAGTTCATCACGCCGTGCCAGCCGTCGCCGAGCGCATCTTTGGAGGTGTCGTGGCAGTGCTCGGCGATGAGCAGGGCGTCCGGTCGCGCCTCCACCGCCGCGGCCCGCATCCGCCGGGCGACCTCGTGATAGCGGTCCTGGGCGCCGAACCTCCCAGTCATGTTGGCGACGTCGATGCGCCACCCGTCCAGCCCGTCCGGCCCGGTGAGCCAGCGCCGCACGGGACCCTCGGGATCGTCGAAGAGCCGCCGGTTGAGTTCGGGCGAGTCGTAATCGAGTTTCGGCAGACTCGGGACGTTCAGCCAGGCAGCATACGCGTCGCCGTCGAAGAAGTAGAACCCGCGTTCCGGCGCGTCCGGGTCGGCCTGCGCGGCGCGGAACCACTCGTGCCCGACACCGGTGTGGTTCGTGGTCAGGTCCCCGAGGACGCGTATGCCGCGCCCGTGCGCCGCGCGCACCAGCCGGGTCAGCGCGTCGTCGCCGCCGAGGATCGGGTCGACGGCGGCGAAGGTCGTCGCGTCGTAGCGGTGGTTGGAGCCGGCCGGGAAGACCGGGGTGAGATAGAGCGTCGTGACGCCGAGGTCGACGATGTGGTCGAGGTGCTCAACGATCCCGTCGAGGTCGCCGCCGTAGAGTTGGATCGGCGTCAGCGGGCCACGGGAGGCCACCGGGGTGTCCCAGGTGACCGGGACGGCCCAGTCGGGGATCGCTCGGTCGTCCGCGGCCGCGGAGCGCGCGAACCGGTCGGGGAAGATCTGATAGACGACCGCGTCCGCGCTCCAGGCGGGCGGCGCCGCGAAGGCGGTGATCCGGAAGTCGGCCGCGTCCGGCACGTCGCGGTCGTGCAGGCCGGTCCCGTTGAGCCACTGGTAGCCCAGCGGTCCCCCCTGGAGGAGGAACCGATAGGAGGTGACCGGGTTGCGGATCTCCAGCGGCACCCTCCACCAGGAGTCGGTGGCCGTCGACTCGATGAGCCGGGCGGGCGTGAACTTCGGCTCCGCGTCCGGCGTCGAGCGCACGTGCACGCTCGTGACATCGGCCGCGTGCGGCACCCGGACGAGAAGGTCGACCGCCTCTCCCAGGCGCGGATGCGCCTGGGAGACGTAGCGAACCGAACCGTCGTGGTGGGGGATGTCGAGGAGGTGACCAGGGGTGGCGGTCACTTCACCGAGCCCTGCGTCATACCGCCGACGAGGTATTTCTGGAAGCCGAGATAGAGCAGGACGACCGGGAAGGAGGCGAGCAGCGACCCGGCGGCGAACTGGCCGAACAGGCGGTTCTTCTCGTTGCCGATCGTCATGCTGTAGAGGCCGACACCGAGGGTCTGGCTGTCGACGTCACGCAGGAAGATGCTGGCGAGCAGGAACTCGCTGAACAGCCCGACGAAGCTGAGCATGAACACGGTGACGAGGATCGGCATGACCAGGCGCAGCGTCATCGTGAAGAAGATCCGGGCATGGCTCGCCCCGTCGACCTTCGCCGCCTCGTCCAATTCCCGCGGAACGGTGTCGAAGTAGCCCTTGAGCAGCCAGACGTTGGCGCCCATCGCCCCGCCGAGGTAGCAGAGGATCAGGGCCCAGATCGAGTTGAGCCCGAGGACGGGGATGAAGTCGCCGAGCTTGGCGAAGGTGAGATAGAGCGCCGGGAAGGTCAACATGGCCGGGAACATCTGCAACAGCAGGAGCGCCAGCAGGCCCGGCTGACGGCCCTTGAAGCGCAGCCGCGAGAACGCGTATGCCGCACACGACCCGATGAAGACCGACCCCAGCGAGCCGACCAGGCTGATGATCATCGCGTTCTTGTACCACTGGACGAAGGGCCTGGACTGGTCGGAGAAGAGCGTGTGGAAGTTCGCCGTCGACGTCGCGTCGGGGATCAGCGAACTCGTCTGCAGCGACCCGGCCGGGTTGAGCGCGGCGGAGATGAGGAACACGATCGGGAACAGCGCCCAGATCAGGGCGATGATGCCGAGGGCGTGCCGCCACCAGTTCTTGGCGAACCCGCCGCCGGGGTTCTTGGCCGCCTGGACCGCCGGGACGGCGGCCTCCTGCGCGATGGTCACGGACGTCACGTCAGTTCACCTCTTCCAGGGAGCGGGTGCGGCGGAAGCCGGAGTAGCTCATCGCGGCGACGATCAAGAAGATGAAGATGCAGACCGCCGAGGCGAGGCCGATGTTGGGGCTGCCGCTGTCGAAGGCGAGGCGGAAGGCATACGTGATCAGCAGGTCGGTCGAGCCGATCGTCGTGTCGTTGGCGTTGTAGGGCCCGCCCTTGGTCAGCAGATAGATCAGGCTGAAGTTGTTGAAGTTGAAGGCGAACGAGGCGATCAGCAGCGGCCCGACCGCGACCAGCAGCAGCGGCATGATGATCGAGCGGACCGTCCGGAAGGCGCTCGCCCCGTCGATCTTGGCGGCCTCCTTGACGTCATTGGGGATCGACTGGAGGGCGCCGGTGCAGACGAGGAACATGTAGGGGAAGCCCAGCCACAGGTTGGTGATGAGGATGGCGGCTCGGGCGGCCCACGCGTTGCCGAGCCAGTCGACGTCGAGGTGGGTCAGGTTGTTGATCAACCCGAAATCCTGGTTGAACATCGACGCCCAGACCAGAGAGGTGACGAAGCCGGGAATGGCGTAGGGAAGGATCAGCAGGGAGCGATAGAAGCCCTTGCCCTTGAGCTTCTCGTCGTTGAACAGCAGGGCGAGCATCATGCCGAGGATGAACGTCGACAGCACGGAGATCGCGGCGAACGCGACGTTCCAGATGAAGATCTTGAAGAAGCCGGCCCGGATCGTCTCGTTGGTGAGCAGATCCTTGAAGTTCTTGAAGCCGACGTTCTCCTTCCAGCCCGTGGGGAGGCTCTGGCCGTCGGAGGCGGTCCAGTAGCCGTTCTTCGGGGTGTAGGTGATGTGCTTGGTCGTGTCGGTGAGGGTGTCGGCGGCCTTGTCATAGACGAGGGTCGGTGCGCCCTCGAACGCCTGGCTCAGCCCGACGCTCTTGATGCCGGCGGTCGCGGAGACCGGCACGGCGAACGCCGAGAGATCCTTGCTGCGGGCGTTGGCCTCGCGCGCGTTGAGGATGGTGTAGCCGGGAGCCTTGGTGATCTTGCCGAGGTCGGACTTCTCGACGCCCGCGGCGGGCAGGTCCTTCAGCCCGGTCTTGGTGCCGACGACCATGGCCCCGTCGGGCTTGACCATGAGGAAGGTCAGGGCACCGGTCTTGACGTCGGTGCCGGCCGGGACGGCGATCGACAGCTTGTAGCGCTCGCTGCCGGGCACCTCCTGGACGGACTGGGCGACCGAGAGCTGGGTCGCCTGGTCCTTGCTGCCGATGTGGCCCTGGCCGTAGTTGGTGAAGGAGGTGGCGACCGTGTAGACGATCGGCCAGATCTGCAGGGCCACCAGGAGGATGAGGCCGGGCAGGAGGTACTTCATCGGCACCGCGCGCCGGGTGCCGTAGACCGCGAGGATGCACGTGAGGATGAACGCGGCGATGACGACGCCGAACCAGGCGCCGCTCGCGATCAGTTTCTGGATGACGTATGCCGCGATCAGCGCGGCGAGGGCCAGCAGGCCCCACTTGAGGACCTTCGCCCACATGGGCGTGTTGTCCCTGCCGAGTTTGAGGGGTTCGGTCGGTCTCACCGGCACTGCGGCCATGCACGTCTCCAGGTCTGTTGCGGCACAGGGGAGTCGAAGCCCCTCGGTCCGCCGGCTCCGTCGGGACGGGCGGGCGGTGCGGGGACGACGACGTTGTCAGGGGTAACGGAAGAGGCCGCCGAGCGGCATACGGACAAAGGGGGAAGGCTCGGTGGTCCCGCGCCCCAGGAGGGACGCGGGACCACCGGGTGGCGGGTCAGGAACCCTTGATCGCCTTGACGATCTCCTTGGCCGCGGCGTCGAAACGCGCCTTCGGCTCGGCCTTGCCGGCGATGACGTCGGCGGCCGCCTGGCCCAGCGGGCCCCAGACGGAGTTCATCGCGGGGATGTTCGGCATCGGCTTGCCGTCCTTGCCCGCCTCGTACCACGCCTTGACGTCGGGGTCGGACGCGGCGACCTCGTCGTAGGCCTCGGTCAGGGCCGGGGGACGTCCGCCGGCCTGGAAGATGGCGAGCTGGAACTCCTTGGTCGGGACGTACTGCGTGACGAACTCCTGCGCGAGGGTCGCGTTGTTGGCCTTCGCGGACACATAGAACAGCTGGATGCCGAGGAAGGGCTGCATCGCGCCACCACCGGGCAGCGACGGGAGGCTGGAGATGGCGTAGTTGATGCCCGCCTTCTTGATGTTGGGGATCGACCACGGGCCAGTGATGAAGAACGGCGCCTTGCCGCCGGTGAAGATGCCCTCGGAGTTGTCGTCGCCGACGTTGGTCGAGAGCACCTTGGCCTTGCCCATCGCGGCGAGCTCGGTGGCGCCCTTGATGGACTCCGCGCTGTTGACGATGACCTTGTTGCCGTCGTAGTCGCCGCTCGAGGTGGTGCCGAAGATGCCGCCGCCGTAGGCCGACAGCCACGGGTAGGTGTAGTAGGCGTTGCCCGTCTTGCCGACCGACTGGTCGAGGAGGGTCGTGATCTTGCTGTCCTTCGCCTGCGCGGCCTTGGCGGCCTTGAGCAGGTCATCCATCGTGGCCGGGGCGTCGGGAACCATGTCGGTGTTGCGGACCAGGGCGATGTTCTCGACCGAGAACGGGACGCCGTAGTTCTGGCCGTTGAACTTGCTCGCGGCCATGGCGGACGGGGCGAACTTGGCGGCGGTCGCGTCATCGAGCGGGATCGGGGCGACGGTGCCGTTCTGGACCAGTTCACCGAGCCAGTCGTGGGCGCCGACGACGATGTCCGGGCCCTTGCCGACCTTGGTCGCGTCGCCGAACTGCTGACGGGTCTGAGCGGCGATCTGGACGGCGACGGTGACGCCGTTCTCCTGGGCGAACTGCTCGGCATACTTGGTCAGGATCGGCGCGCGGTCGGCGTCGGCCCAGATGACGAGGTCGGCGTTGGCACGAGCCGGGTTCTTCTCGTCGACCGTGCCGGGCGCGGCGGCGGACGTGCTGGCGGAGGCGCTGGTCGAGCTCGTGTCCGAGCTGCTCGCCGAGGCGCTGCCCGTCGTCGTCGCCGACGAGGTCTTGTCGCTGCTGCTCCCGCAGCCGGCGAGGACGAGAGCGGCGACGCCCGTGATGGCCGCAGCTCCATAAGCACGCTTGTGCATTGACTCTCCCTAGGTGGGTCGCAGGGACCCACTGTGCGTCCCTGCCGAAGGTGAGATCACCATACATCGCCTCTGCGAGAATTGCCACCCCCGTGCAAGGGCTTTCATGCCTCTGCAAAAGGTCTCAGTTAGGTAACGGTGCTCAGGCCCGCCCCGACCGGAATTGGAACGAACCAACTTCGTGTCTGGACTGGCGTCAAGACACCCTGATCAGGCAGACTGGACCCCGCCCCGGACACCGATGTCCGGCGGTGCACCACCTTTACAACGGATCGTCCGGCACGTTCCTGCCGGTGAAGGAGAGTTCGCCCCATGGCAACCGTCAAGTTCGACGAGGCCACCCGGGTCTACCCCGGCGCCACCC
>JBDIAJ010000160.1:0-8209 GCA_039812345.1 Nostocoides sp.
CAGCCATGGGTCTTGGAGTTGATCCACAGGTGTGGATTAGAAAGGCAATCTCCGACGTCTGTTGGATCGGCGGAGTAGGCCACCCACGCCCAGTACACCGTATAGCTTTGATTGACTACATGAACCCCAAGGTTCTGGGCACTCAGGTCGGTTGTCTCCGAGAACTTGACGTTCGTAGCTCGATCATTCCACTTGTTCCGGGCACTGGCGGTTACATTTTTATATTGGGTGGTAACGCTTGAATTGAAGCGGTAGCGCACTGCGCTGATGTCTCCGGAGAAATAGCACACCCAGGACTCACTCGAAGGCAGTAACGCAGCGGCTTCGTGGCCTTTAATTCCCGGATCTGGGGTCGCTGACGCCGAAATCACCTGCGAATTTCCGCCAGCGATGACCGCCAGCGCGGCTGCCACCAATCGGGTCCTCGTCACAAGTTGCGATGTGGCACGTGATCGCCCAATCATTCGACAATGATACCCCCCCAGCCGGTCGTCAATACCCCACTTGACTTCGGTCAGAACGCTCGTCGAAACTCCTCGGGGTGGCCGGCCTCGGCGTGGGCGATATGGCCGAGTTGGCGCCAGACGAGAATGAGGGTGACGCCTGAACCGACGGCCGCGAAGACGACCAGGATGCCGATCGCCATCCAGCCTCCGTCGCAGCGCGAGCGACGTGCGTCGCCACCTACAGCGGGCTGATCGTCTATCGCGCGCTCGGCCTGCCCGACGTCCTGCCCCTCATCGAGCCCCGCAGTCGGGCGGCGCTCGAGCGACTCCACGGGATCGAGGCCCCGCGCGTCGCGCCAGTTCCGCTCACAGCGCAAGCCCGGCCCGTATGCCATCCGCCCTGGTCCTGAGCAGGTCGCGAGCCGCCTCGCCGAGCCTGGCGGCTCGGTTGCGGTGAGGTCGGAGGTCAGCGGTGAGGTCGCCGATGCGCATCGACGACCTCACGGCCGACCTGCGACCTCACCGAGGATTGTGTGCGGCGAGGATCTCGGCGGCGATCGCGAGGAGACGGGCGCGCACCTGCGGCGGACCGACCACGCGGACCGCCCCCGCGAAGCTCGCCAACCGCCGGGCGAGGATGTCCGAGGTCGCGGCCGCCACCCGGGCGTGGGTCCCGTCCGCCGCCGCCGACCCGAGGTCGAGCTGGCGTCCGAAGGTCCGGCGCAGCATCGGGACGGCGGCCGGCGCCACCACGACATCGGCCCAGACCCCGGCGCGGCGCTCCTCCATGCTCGTGACGACCTGGTCCCACTCGGCCCCGAGGTCGAGGTCGGCGGGCCGGTCCGCCGGCGCGTCGAGGACGTCGGCGGCGATGACTCGGTCGAGCCGGAATGTCCGACGCCCGGCCTCGGTGCCGGCCACGAGATACCACCGGCCGTCCTTGGCCGCGAGCCCCCACGGATCGACCTCGCGGACGGAGCGGGCGCCGGTGGGCGCGGCATACGTCAGCTCGACGCGGCGCCGCCGGACGACGGCGTCCCGGAGCGATGCGAGATGGGCGCTCGGGGCGCGCTCGGACGGCTCGCCCCATCCGGCGGGATCGTGGACGACGGCCTCGGCGGCGGCGAGGGCATCGGCACGCAGGGTCGCGGGGAGGGCGCGAGCGAGCTTGCGCAGGGCGCTGCGGCGCTCGGGATCGGCCCGCCCGCCCGGGCCGAGGAGAAGGAAGAGCGCCTGCGCCTCGCCCGAGGTCAATCCCGTCAGATCCGTGCGCGCGCCCCCGACGAGCTGCCACCCGCCACCGCGACCGGGTTGGGCATACACCGGTATGCCGCTCGCGCACAGTGCCTCGAGGTCGCGTCGCGCCGTGGCCACCGAAACCTCGAGTTCCGCCGCGAGTTCGGCGGCGGTCACCTGCCCCCGATGCTGGAGGACCAGGAGGGCGGCGACGAGCCGATCCGCACGCATGCCTCGAGAATGCCAGGAAAAGTGCTCAGATGGTGAGCACTTTGAGCGGCATCGTGGCGATCATGACCACGATCCAGCGCCCGAGCGGCGCCGCCACCTCCACCACCAGCACCGCGTCCACCACCACCACGACCACCATCCCGACGCGGGGCGCCTTCTCGTTGACCCGCACGGCCCTCGTCGGCTTCGGACACCGCGCCGAGCGTGACTGGGACGGGGTCATGCGGCTCGCCTTCACCGTGGACGGCGACCACGAACGCACCGCCGGCGTCGAGGTGCGCCAGGACGGGGAGCGACTCGATCTCGTCATCCACGGCGGCGCCGACCCCGCGCGGGTAGCGGCCCAGGTGGCCCGTATCCTGTCGGTCCACGTCGACGGGGAGCCCTTCGCCGCGCTCGCTCGGCGCGCTCCGGCCGTCGGCGCCCTCCACGCGGCGGCCGACGGGCTGCGCCCGCCGCAGTTCCACTCGCCCTACGAAGCGGCGGCCTGGTCGATCCTCAGCGCGCGCCGGTCCGCGGCCCAGGGGCGTGTGCTGCGGACTCGCCTCGCGCAGCGGCTGGGCACGGCATACGACCTGGCGGGACGGACCGAGCACGCCTTCCCGACCCCGAGCCGGCTGCGCGAGCTCGACACCCTTCCCGGGCTCCCCGACCTGGCGGTCCCCCGGTTGCAGGCCATCGCCGAGGCCGCCCTCGACGGCCGGCTCGCCGCCGACCGGCTCCTGGCGATGGACCCGGAGGAGGCCCGGGACGACCTCCGGCGGCTGCCGGGCATCGGCCCGTTCTACAGCGGGCTGATCGTCTATCGCGCGCTCGGCCTGCCCGACGTCCTGCCCCTCATCGAGCCCCGCAGCCGGGCGGCGCTCGAGCGACTCCACGGGATCGAGGCATCGCTCTCGGACGCCGCGTTCACCGACCTGGCGGAGGCCTGGCGGCCTTATCGGATGTGGATGACCTTCCTCGCCCGAGCCGTCGGCGACCGCGCTCAGCGGCCTCGGTAGTTCGGTGCCTCGGCGACCATCTGGACGTCATGCGGGTGGCTCTCCCGTAGGCCCGCGGGGGTGATCCGGACGAACCGGCCCCGCTCCTGCAGCTCCGGAACGGTGCGGGCCCCGACATAGAACATCGACTGGTGCAGGCCGCCGATGAGCTGGTGGGCCACGGCGGCCACCGGCCCGCGGTAGGCGACCTGCCCCTCGATGCCCTCCGGCACGATCTTGTCGTCGCTGACGACGTCGGCCTGGAAGTACCGGTCCTTCGAATAGGACTTCTTGCCGCGCGAACTCATCGCCCCGACCGAGCCCATGCCGCGATAGGTCTTGAACTGCTTGCCCTGGATATAGACCGTCTCCCCGGGTGACTCCTCGCACCCGGCCAGCAGCGAGCCGATCATCACCGAGTCGGCCCCGGCGACGAGGGCCTTGGCGATGTCGCCGGAGTACTGCAGCCCGCCGTCGCCGATCACCGGCACCCCGGCCGGCTTGCAGGCCTGCGCGGCATACATGATCGCCGAGACCTGGGGCACGCCGACGCCCGCGACGACGCGGGTGGTGCAGATCGAGCCCGGTCCGACCCCCACCTTGACCGCGTCGATGCCCGCCTCGACGAGCGCCTCGGCGCCCTTGTGGGTCGCGATATTGCCGCCGATCAACTGGACGTGCGCCGTCGCGGGGTCGGCCTTGAGCCGCCGGACCATCTCCAGCAGCAGCCGGGCGTGACCGTGCGCGGTGTCGACGACGAGGACGTCGACGCCGGCCTCGACGAGGGTCGTGGCCCGCTCCCACGAGTCGCCGAAGAATCCGACGGCCGCCCCGACGAGCAACCGCCCGGAGCGATCCTTGCTCGCGTTGGGGAACTGCTCGTTCTTGACGAAGTCCTTGACCGTGATGAGACCGGCCAGGCGGCCCTCGTCGTCGACGATCGGCAGCCGCTCCCGCTTGTTCTGGCGCAGCAGGGCGATCGCGTCGGCACGGGCGATCCCGACGGGAGCGGTGAACAGCGGCGCCGGGGTCATCACATCGGCGACCTTCGTGCTTCCCCATTCCGCGACGGGGGTGAAGCGCAGATCGCGGTTGGTGATGATGCCGAGCAGGTGGTCATCGACCCCGACGACCGGCAGCCCGGAGACGCGGTACTGACCGCACAACTCGTCGAGGTCCTCGAGCGTCGCGTCGGGACCGATGGTTATCGGGTTGGAGATCATCCCGGTCTGGGTCCGCTTGACGAGGTCGACCTGGTAGGCCTGGTCGGCGATCGAGAGATTGCGGTGCAGGACCCCGATCCCGCCGTGCCGCGCCATGGCGATGGCCATCCGGGCCTCGGTCACCGTGTCCATGGCCGCCGAGATCAGCGGCACCCGAATCGAGATCTCCCGAGTGAGCCGGGTGGTCGTGTCCACCTCGCTCGGGACGATGTCGGACTCGCCCGGCAGGAGGAGGACATCGTCATACGTCAGGGCGACGGGCGGCTCGGCGGGGGCGAAGGACCCAGGCGTCATTCGCCGATTCTAGGTCGTGTCCCTGACCGGTCCGTATGCCGATCCCACGCCCCCACACACGTCCCACCCGACGCTGGGGTCCCACCGGCACCAGGAAATCTTGACCATTCCTTGAATCAATCCTTACTTGGCCCTTGCCCAACGCGCCCTCCGGCCAACGTAGCCTCCCGGCTGTAATCGGTCGATCCGAGCACACGAGCGGATCGGCACCCGAACGAGGGGGTTTCGCCTTCATGGCCGAGACGACGTTGGTTCCGCCCATCGCCGCTGTCTGGGAGTGGCAGTTCGAGGGCCTGTGCCGTGGCCTCAGCCCGGAGATGTTCTTCCACCCCGAGGGTGAGCGCGGCGCGGCCCGCCGGGTGCGCGATCACGCGGCCAAGGAGGTCTGCGGCCGCTGCCCGGTCGTCCGGCAGTGTCGCGCTCACGCCCTCGCCAACCGCGAGCCGTATGGCGTGTGGGGTGGGATGAGCGAGGACGAGCGCCTCGCCCACTACGAGATCGCCGAAGCCTCCTGAGGCATCGCGGCCGCGGTCGGCCCCGGCCGAGGACCACCCACCGCTGACCCTGCCACCGGTGAGCCGGCCACTGCTGGCCCCCGGCCACCGCTGACCGACCGGGCGCATCGCCCCGGGTCAGCGGCTTCTGACCCGCTCGCGTCCGCGGGAGCGCGCGCGCCACTCGCGCGCCAACGCCTCGCGCCACGGCGGCACCCGGATCCCCTCGCGGGCGAGCAGGGCCCGTGCTCGGGCGCGCGAGGTGACGATGCCGAACAGCCCGATCGCATAGAACGGCAGCTGGACCGCCAGCGCGAGCCGGAACCGCTCGAGGGTGTAGTTCCCGTCGGGGCAGAGCAGATCGAGGACGAGCCCGATGAGTTGGATCGCGCACAGCGTCGCGGTGAACCCGCCGAGGTTGACCACGCCGTTCGCCGTGCCGAGGCGGGCCGCCGGCGATGAGGTCCGGGCGAAGTCGAAGCCGATCGCCGACCCCGGGCCGCCGAGGGCGAGGCCCGTGCACAGGAGGACCAGCAGCCACAGCGGCGCCGGACCGGGCCAGAGCCAGATCGCCACCCACGGCACCAGCGACGCCGCCGTCATGGCGAGGACGAGATTGCTCCGCCGCAGCGGGTGGCGGCCCACGAGAATGCCGAGCACGGGACCGGCGACGGCCCCCACGACGACGAGCAGCGTCAGCATGGCGCTCGCCTGCGCCGGACTGCGGCCCTCGCCCCGGGTGAGATAGGGAAACCCCCAGAACAGCGCGAAGACCATCACCGGAAACCCGCTCGACCAGTGGGTCCACAACCCCAGCCGCGTCCCCGGATGACGCCACACCGCCGCGACCGTGCGCCCGATCTCCCCGGGCGAGGACGCCGACGCCCGTCGAACCGGCTCGTGCGGGGTGTCCCGCATGAAGAGCAGGACCAGCGCGGCGCAGGCCAGCGGCAGCGCCGCTGCCGCCAGGAAGGCGGTCCGCCAGCCCTGGCGATCGAGCAGCCAGACGAACGGGATCGCGCTGCCGATCTGCCCGAACTGCCCGAGCATCCCGACGAACTGGGTGAGGATCGGCACCCTCGGCGGCGCGAACCACGAGGGGAGCAGCCGGATGGCGCTGGTGAAGATCAGCGCGTCCCCCGCCCCGAGCACGATCCGCGCGGGAATCGCCTCGGCGACGCGCGTGGCCAGCGCCATCCCGACCTGACCGAGGCCGATGACGAGCAGCCCACCGGCGATGGCGGCGCGGGAGCCGAATCGGTCGATCAAGACGCCGGCCGGGATCTGCATCAGCGTGTAGACGAGCAACTGGACGACGACGAAGGTCGAGATGATGCCGGCCCGGGCGTGGAAGTGATCGACGGCGGCGAGCCCGGCGACACCGAGGGTGGTCCGGCACAGGACGGCCGCAGCATACGCGCAGACGGCGAGCGCGAACATCGCCCACGCGCGAACTCCCCCCGCCGGTGGGGCCGGCGAGGGGAGTTGCGTCACGAGTCCATTCTGGGGTGAACGGCCGCCCGGCGCGGGATGTGACGCCGACCGGATGTCAGGCCCTCAGAAGTCGATCCGCCAGATACCGCGGCCGTGCGTGCCGATGACCGCGGCCCGGGCGCCGGGCACCGCCCGGACGCTGTTGGCGGAGGAGTTCGGCAGGCCCGGCGCGCGCCGCCACGAGGTCGGGTTCGAGGCCGAGGCGAGGAAGACCCCGACGTCCGTGCCGAGCACGAGGTTGCCGGAGACGATGGCGAGGGCGTCGCCCGGGGCGTCGGGCAGGTTGCCCGAGATGTCCCGCCACGTCCGGCCGCCATTGGTGGACTCGAACACCACGCCCTGGCCGCCGCCCGGGATCCACCGGCGCGAGTAGCCGTTGTACACGGCATACACGTGGGCGGGGTTGGCCGGGTCGACCGTCACGCCGGCGACATATCGGTTGGGCAGGACCGGCGAGGAGATGGTGTGCCAGCTGCCGCCGTAGTTGGTGTCGATCCCGGTCTGGAAGGTCGGGCTCGGGTTGGCCTGGCCGTCGATCCACGCGGCATACACCGTGTTGCCCCTGGCGGCGATGGCCGTGCCGAGGCGGGGCAGCCCGACGCCGTCGGTGCCGAAGGTGTGGATCGGCGTCCAGTCGCAGCTCGTCCCCGCGCACGCGGTGTTCCAGCCCTTGGTGGTCTTCCACAGTTTGGAGCCGGCGGCATACCAGGTGTTGGTGTTGGACACATCCGCCTGGAACGGCGCGATGAACCGGGCACCCGGGTCGCAATTCGCCCCGGAGTAGTTGCCGCACGTCGGCGCGACGTTGGTGAACGAGTGGCCGCCGTCGGTCGTCGCGTACATGAGCAGGCCGACGTACTCTCCGACCGCGCGGCTCGCATTGGCCGGGTCGACGAGGACGAAGCCGCCGTCGCCGCCGGCCGGCTCGACGTTGATCTGGCCCGGCCGCAGGATGGTGGTTCCGTTGTCCTGCAGGCCCCCCCAGTAGGCCGTGCCGGAGCCCATCTTGCCGGCTGCGGCGTCGTAGTACTGGAGGGTGAACAGCGTCGAGTTGAGGCTCGCCCAGTGGCCGAGGCCGGTGTCGCTGACCCGCCGCGAGTAGGCGCCACCGTCATTGGCGATGACGACCCGCCCGTTGGCGATGGCCACGGCGTGCTGGTCCGGATGGGTCGTCTTGGGGCAGGTACTCCCACAGGCGAGGCCGTAATTCCAGTACGGGCTGATCGTCGTGAAGGACTTGCCTCCATTGCGGGTCTCGTAGACCTCCTCGAGACCGAGGTAGACGTGGTTGGCGTTGGCCGGGTCCACCTGGATGAACTCGTTGTACCAGGCCTGGATGCCGGGGTGGTAGCCGTCGGAGGTCAGTGCCGATCCCGTCGTCATCAGCGACTCACTGTCGGCGATCTTGCGCCAGGACCCGGCCGGGGCACCCGTGTCTGAGACGAAGACGCCCTGGAGGACGGAGTCCTCCCCCGCGGCCATCATCTTCGGCGACTGGATCACGGCATACAGCCGATCGCCCTTGGCGGAGTAGGCGAAGGTCGTGCGGCCGATGTCGGTCGCATCGATCGCGCCCTTGGGCGTGATCTTGTGGAAGGAGCCCTTCGCGCCGCCGGTGGTCGAGAGATAGAAGCCGTTGTATGCCGATCCGCCCCGCCAGCCCAGGACGGCCAGGACCTGCTTGCCGTGGGTTCCGGGCCGGACGACGACGTCGGTGATGAACGACGTGGCGTAGGGCGAGTCGGTGGGGTTGGGGTCGGGCTTGAGGATCAGCTGCCACGCACCCGCGGCGGTGGTGCTGGAGTGGCGGG
>JBDIAJ010000161.1:0-8144 GCA_039812345.1 Nostocoides sp.
CTCCTACTATGCCGGGCCGGTCTCGGTGCCCGGCGCCCGGCACTGCATCCTCGCCTACGGCGGGATCTACTACGGCGGCGCCTGGCGCTGGAACCCCGAGGGCCTGAACACCAGCCACTGCGGCTGACGCCACGGCATACGGCGCGGAGGAGTGACGGCGATGGGTGACTTCCGGCCCAGCCCGACCGGGTGGGTGCGCGACCAGGTGGCCGCCATCGTGACTGCCGGGACCACCGATGCGGCGTCGATCATGGGCCTGAGAGTCATCCTTCTGACCATGATCGGCCGCCGCTCCGGCGACGAGCTCAAGGTGCCGCTGATGCGCGTCGAACACGACGGGACGTATGCCGCGGTCGCCTCCAAGGGCGGCGCGCCGGAGCACCCGCAGTGGTACCACAACCTCCTCGCGCACCCCGACATCACCGTTCAGGACGGCACGGCCGTTCACGACGTCCGCGCACGGGAGATCTCCGGCGACGAGCGCGACCAGTGGTGGGCGCGCTGCGTCGCGGCCTTCCCGCCGTATGCCGAATACCAGGAGAAGACCGCCCGCCTGATCCCGGTGTTCCTCCTGGAACCCCGCTGACTCGCATCGGACGGATGTCGCTCCGGCCCACCGACGCGTCGCGGGGAGGTGGCCGGGGCTAGCGGCTCGTCGGCAAGTCCCCGCCGGAGCGCGAGCGCGACAACCACCACAGCCCGATCACCGGCAGGACGAGCGGCACGAAGCCGTAGCCCGACCCGAAATGGCTCCACACCGTCTTGTCGGGGAAGCGGGCGGGATCGGCATACGAGAAGGCGCCGACGGCGAGCACGCCGACGAGTTCGACGCTACAGGCGGCGATGGCGAGTCGGCGGCGCCCCGTCGCGAGGGCATAGGTCGCGACGAGATAGATCACTGCGGCGATCGCGGACAGGACGTAAGCGAGCCGGGCCCGGTCGAAGTACTCGGCGATCTGGAGCACCGATCGGCCGGTCGCGGCGAGGGCGAGCACGGCATACAGGGCGACGATCACCGATCCGGGCCCGCGGCCGGTCCGAGCGCGGGCGTGGTCAGGCATGGAGGCTCCAGATCTGGGCGACACGTACGGACATGACGGCGACGGTGAAGCCGCCGACGGCGCCGACGACCATCGCCCACCGGGTCTTCTCCCGGATCGCCATGAGCGTCGCGAAGGGGGGCACCGCGGGCAGGCTCACGGCATACGCGAGGAAGGTCGCCCCCTCGGACGCCGGGTCGATGCGCCGGAAGCGCACCACGGCGAGGACGGCCAGCGCCAGGAGGGCGAGCTCGAGCAGGACCGCGACGACGAGCACGGCATCGGTGATGAGCCGGTCGCGCCAGGCGAGCCATCCGCACATCGCGAGCCAGAGCGTGGCCAGGGCGCACACGGCATACGCGAGCGGGACGATCACGGGGACAGGGTAGTTCCCCGGTCCGGTCGCCCCGACCCGGCCCGGGCGTGGCTCAGCCCGGGCGAGGGCGGGTCACGCCACCGCAGTGCTCGACAGGACGAGATAGCCCTGCGCGGCCAGAACGATCCCGATGGCGACCCACTGGCCGCCGGACGGCTGGGTGCCGTAGCGAAAGACGTCCACACCGACGAGCGCGATCTGGAGGAGGACGATCCAGCCGAGGGTGACGACGACCAGATCGGCATACTGCAGGGCCGAGGCATAGACCCAGAACAGCGCGAGCATGGCGAGGATCCCGCCGGAGAGCGCGACGATGCTGTGGGTCCGGACCCATTCGCGCGCGGCGAGGGCGCCGACCACGTCGAGGCCGGCGAGAAGGAGCATGGCGACGGTCGCGGACACCACCGGTGGCCACGATGCGGGGGCCTTGATGAGGGGTACGACGTCCACGGCGCTCACGGGTCTCCTTCACGACTCGCCTGCCCCCACAGAGGTCATCCGGGCCGCGGTGATACGTCTCGGGTGTCCGGGCTGCGGCGTAGGCTGGCCTGCCGCGCCAGCCGGACGCGTCCCCGACCAGGAGATCCCGTGACCGACCCGTATCAGCCCGCCCCGGGCGTCGAACTGACCCATCCGCAGTGGAGTCGCAGCGCGACGATCTATCAGATCAACACGCGGCAGTTCAGCGCCGAGGGGACGCTGGCCGCCGCCGCCCGCGAGTTGCCCCGGTTGCGTGATCTCGGGGTCACGATCGTGTGGCTGATGCCGATCAACCCGATCGGTGCGGTCAACCGGAAGGGGACGTTGGGGAGCCCGTATGCCGTGCGCGACCACCTCGCCGTCAACCCCGAGCTGGGGACGCTGGATGACCTGAAGGCCTTTGTCGCCCAGGCGCATTCGCTCGGACTGTATGTCATCCTCGACTGGGTGGCGAACCACACGGCCTGGGACAACCACCTGGTCACCGACCACCCCGAGTGGTATGCCCGCGACTGGAAGGGCGAGTTCACCCCGACACCGTGGTGGGACTGGGACGACATCATCGACCTCGACTACTCGGTGCCGCAGGTCCGGCGGTATATGACCGAGGCGATGGCCTACTGGGTGCGCGAGGCCGACATCGACGGCTATCGCTGCGACGTGGCCGGGATGGTGCCGACCGACTTCTGGGACACCGTCCGTCGCGAACTCGACGCGATCAAGCCGGTGTTCATGCTCGCCGAGTGGGAGGCCCGCGACCTGCACGTCCGCGCCTTCGACATGACGTATGCGTGGACGTGGAACGACACGATGCACCACATCGCCCAGGGCACGGCCGACGTCGAGTCGCTCTATGTCTACTACGCCTGGAATGCCAAGGCCTATCCGCGCGACATCATGCGGATGATGTTCGTCTCCAACCATGACAAGAATGCCTGGGACGGAACGGAATACGAGATGTTCGGCGATGCCGTGCGCGCGGCGATCGTGCTCTCGGTGATCGGCGAGGGGATGCCGCTGCTCTACAACGGGCAGGAGGCGGGCAACGAGAAGCGGCTGGAGTTCTTCGAGCGCGACCCGATCGTCTGGCGCGAGCACCCGATGGGTGAGTTCTATCGCTCGCTGTTCGCGCTCAAGCACGCGACCTCCTGCCTGTGGAATGCCGCGTGGGGCGCGCGGATGGTCAACGTCCGCAACTCTTCGGCAAAGCAGGTGCTCAGCTTCGTCCGGGCCGACGCGGCGAGCCGGGTCTTCTGCGTGCTGAACCTCTCCCCCACCGAGCAGGCCATCACCTTCTCCACCGGGCCACACCTGGGCACCTGGACCGAGCACTTCACCGGCGCCACGCTGACGGTCGACGCGGACACCGCGCTGACCGTCGAGCCGTGGGGCTATCGGGTGTTCGTCGGCTGAGTCCCCGGCTGCGCCGGGAACCTCGCGGGGGCGGCCACCGTCCCAGCCGTATGCCGCGCGCCCGCCTCGCCTGCCTCCTCACCGGCCTCGCCCTCGCCCTGACCCTGTCCGGGTGCAGCGGCGGGTCCGACGACCGCCCGGCGGTGGCGCCGAGCGCGGCCCTGGAGTCGCCGCCCGGCGGGTCCGACAGCGATCCGGTGCGGGCCGCGTTCATCAAGCGGGCGGCATACGACACGTGCGGCAAAGTCGTTCTCGGGCAGGGCGAGACGATCGGCGTCGCGGCGGCGACCCGGCGCTGCCTGGAGGACGCGCGGGCGTCGGGCCGCGGCGCCGAGCTCGCCGTCGCCGTCCCGACGACCGAGGGCGACCCGATCGTCCACTACGTCCGGGTGCTGCCCGACCGCAGCCTCGAGGTGTATGTCGACCCCACCGCCGACCGGTTCGCCGGCCAGAGCGCGACGTGGAGCCACTCGACGTGCACCGCGGGGACCGCCCTGGCCGTGTGCGTGCCCGTGATCTTCCGCGCGTAGTCACCCCACGCCGGCGACGGTGGGTGCGGGCGGCTCACTCAGCCAGCCGCTCGGGGCAGCCGGACGACCGCGGCGAGACCGCCGAGTTCGGCGCGGGTGAGTCGGAGGGTTCCGCCGCCGGAGGCAACGAGCCGGCGCACGATGTCGAGCCCGAGTCCGGTGGACCCGCTCCGGCTGGCGCCACGGGTGATATCGCTCGCGGTGGCGCCCGGACCACCGTCGGCGACGACGAGGACGACGTCGTCGCCGTCGAGGGCCACCGTCAGGGCGATCGCCGCGCCCTCGGGAGTGTGCGCGAACACGTTGTCCAACAGGGTGTCCACGACCTCGGCGACGTCGGCGCCGGTCATCCCGACGCGGGCCCCGGACCCGCTGTCGTGCACGGCGAACGCTCGGCCCTGATCCTCGGCCAGTGGGAGCCAGAAGTCGGCTCGCTCGATCGCGACCTCCGCGAGGCGGCAACCCTCCGGGAGGTGGTCGCGCACGTGGCGCCGGGCATCACGGACCACGGCATCGATTCCCCGCTGAAGTTGGGCGACGTGCTCCCGCATGCGGTCGGCGACCTCGGCATCCGCGATCAGGTCGGTGTCGAGTCGCAGGGCCGTCACCGGCGTCCGCAGGCGATGGCCGAGGTCCGCCGCCCCCTCGCGGGCGTCCGCCACGAGGACGTCGATCCGGTCGGCCAGCTGATTGAACGCGACCGCCAGCCCCTGGGTCTCCGTGGGCCCGGCGACCCGGGCCCGGGCGGAATGATCACCGGCCCGCAGCCGATCGGCGACGTGGGCGAGGTCGGTGACCGGGACGCTGATCCGCCGGCCCAGGCGCGACGCGGCCAGCGTCGACGCCGCGATCAACGCCAGCCCGAGCCCGGCCATGGCCGCCCAGGCGCGGGCCACCCCGTCCCGCAGATCCGCCGTCGGGACCGTCGTCACGACGACGGTGATCCCGCGGTCGGTGGCGACGGGAATGACGATGTCGACGCCCTCGGCGGTGTGCTCGGTCATCGCCGTCCGCTCCTGGCGGGCGGTGGCGACGGCTCGGTGGGTGAGCACGTCGGCCGCGTCGAAGCCGTATGTCGTGCCGTCCGCCGTCACCACCGTCACCGGCGATCCCTGGGTGACGAACAGGTCCACGGTCGCCGCGAGCGCGCTGGGATCGGTCACCGAGGCCACGACCGTGGCGACGCTCTGGGCCTCCTGGCGTGCGGCCGAGACCACCCGGTCCTCCACCAGATTCCGGACGAGCAGGCATAGCGGCAGGATGAACGAGGCGACGATCGCCGACGTCGTCGCGACGACGAGCCAGGTGATCTGGCGTCTCATCGGGGCTCGGAGTCCAGACGGGGCTCGGTCTCCAGGCGGGCCAGCCGGACGCCCACGCCGCGGACGCTGTGCAGATAGACCGGGTCGGCGGCGCTCTCGCCGAGTTTGCGCCGCAGCCAGGACAGGTGGACGTCCACGGTGCGCTCGGCCCCGCCGTGGATCTCCTGCCAGACCTCGGTGAGGAGGTCACGCTTTGGCACGACCTCACCGGCCCGTCGCGCGAGGTAGGCGAGCAGGTCGAACTCGCGCCGGGTGAGATCCACGGTTCGGCCGGCCAGGGTCGTCGTCCGGGTGGCCGGGTCGATGACGAGGTCGCCCACGACATACGGCGCACTCGCGATCTCCCCGGCGGCCCGGCGCAGCACGGCGCGGATGCGCGCCTCGAGGCGGTCGATCGCGAAGGGTTTGACCACGTAGTCGTCCGCGCCGGCGTCCAGGGCCCGCACGACGGCCTGGTCGTCGTCGCGGGCGGTGACGACGATGACCGGGGTCGCCCGGATGGCCCGGAGCATGATCAGCACCTGATGGCCGTCGATGTCCGGGAGCCCGAGGTCGAGCAGGACGATGTCCGGCGCGTTCTCCACGATCTGCTTCAGCGCACCGAGTCCGTCGGGCGCATTGGTGACGGTATGGCCGCGCTCGCGCAGGGCGCGCACCAACGATGCCCGGATGTCCGCGTCGTCCTCGACCACGAGCACGTGTGCCACAGTTGTCGAGGCTACGACAGGACGAGGGGCCCGGAGAGACCACCCATGACGAGGACGGATGCGGCCACGGTCCCCGCTCGGGCGACGCGGCTCGTCCTGATGATGCTCGCCTGGGCGCTGGTCGTCGGCGTCTGCTCCGGCCTCGCGTGGCTGGCCATCAGCCGGGCGGGTGGGGCGATCGCCTCGGCGGCCGAGCACACCCTCCCGATGCGCCCGCCGGCCACCACCGCGGCCACGCCGAGCCACCACCCGACCCACGCGACGAGCGCCTCCTCGACCCCGGCGGCGACGTCGTTCACCACCCCGGGAGGCACGGTCACCGCGGACTGTGGCCACGGCATACGGCTGAGGTCGGCGACGCCCCGTGATGGTTTCCGGGTCGACCACGAGATGTCCGGCGGTGCGCTGGAGGTGTCGTTCGGTTCGGTGGCCGCGGAATACGAGGTCAGGCTGCGCTGCGACGGGACCACCCCGGTCCGCCTCTGACGAACCGGGGTGGGCGGCCAGCGCACGTCAGCCGACGTGGCAGTCGACAATCGGGACCTGCACGCTGCCGCCACCGGCGAACCCGAGGTCGAGATCGGCATCGAAGTAGCCGCCGACCGGGGGCAGCACCGGCGGGATGTTCAGGTGATAGGTGTCACCCATCAGCCCGGGGCCGGTGATATTCCACTCGGTGTAGCCCGCGTGCAACCACGACGGCCCGACGAGGGCGCCCTTCCAACTGCGGTACGACGCGACCGCGCCGGTGTAGGCGTTGGTGACGGTGGTGTTCGTCGGTGCGTTGAGATGCGTGATCGTGCCGGTGACGACGTAGTGGGTCATCGCGTCCACCATCCCCTCGCAGCGGAAGGAGCGGGCGGGCGGCGTGGACAGGTAGCTCGCACCTCCGGTCACCGGGCAGTCGAACATCGGCAGTTGGACGTTGCCGCCTCCGGCCAGGTCGATGAACAGGTCGGCGTCCATGAAGCCGCCACCACCGGGAAGCGCCGGGGGGACGCTGAGGTGGTAGGTGTATCCGCTCGGGTTGACGCCGGTGATATTCCACTCGGTATAGCCGGCGTGCCAGGGGGACGCGCCGATCTTCGCTCCCCAATTGCGGTGCGAGACAACGGCACCCGAATAGTCGGCGACGTTCACCTGGGTGAGGGTGCCGGCCGCGGTGATGCTGCCGGTGACGGTGTATCCGGCATACGGATCGCCGGCGTTGCCCGAGCAGGTGAACGAGCGCGGATTGGTCACCTGTGCCGCTGGTGTGGCGGCGCCGGCGGGCGTGGGGAGCAGCACCCCAACGCCGGCCAGGGCCACCACGAGGAGGATGACGCGGACCAGGCGGGCGCAGGAGCGCCCCGTCCGGGTCCAGGATGCCGTGGACACGTGCGTGCCTTTCGTCGGAAGGAGAACCGCTGCGGGTCGGGCCGGCCCGAGGCGGGCGCCGGCGCAACACCGGCCGGTTTCGACTGTATGGCGCGTCGTGTTAAGGCAGGGTCAAGGCCGGATCAACGGCTTCCCGGGCGCAGCTCGCCCTGGGTCACGGCCCGGAGCCGGGCGGCGGTCTCGGTCTGGAAGGCGTGCTCGGCCCAGCCGAGCGGGGTGGTGCCGTAGGTAGCGTCGCGGATGCCCGGATCGGCGCCCGCGGCGAGGAGCGCCTCGACGCGGGCGAGATCGCCCGACCAGGCGGCGGCATGCAACTCGGTGCGCCCGTCGACGAGGGCGTTGACGTCGTCGGGGATCGTCCACGCGATCAGGTCCACCCCGCTCACGTCGACGCCGTGGTCGGCCAGCAGGGCGAGCCGCTCGACGAATCCGTGCTGCGCCGCCCAGCGGACCTGACGTCGGAGCATCTCGGCGGGCGTCTCGATCGCCTCCCCCAGCCGCCGGAACCACGGACCGTCGCTCACCCTCCCGAGGCCGTGGGTGAACAGCAGCTCGAGGTGGTCGTTGCCGGGCGTGAACATCCGGTTGTAGAGAGCCTGTCCGTCGTTGGGATCCGCGCCACGCTCGAGCAGCAGCCGGGCAAGGAGCGGGGAGTGGTCGTGCCGGGGTTGCCGGCCCGGGCCCTGCTCGCCCTCCCCGAAGGCCCCGGTGAGCGCGGTGAACGGGGTGGCCAGCCCGGCCCAGAGGTAGCCGGTGTCGGGGTCGGCGCCGGCGTCGAGCAACTGGGTGACCACGTCGGTGACCTCGGCGGCGGTGCGACCGAGCGGCACCCGCGAGTACGTGACATAGAGCAGGGGCGGCCAGGCGAACGGCCCGCCCGGCCGGGACGCGCTCGCCGG
>JBDIAJ010000162.1:0-8111 GCA_039812345.1 Nostocoides sp.
CGTGAACCGGACCGACGGACAAGTGTGCCAGATCGGCATACGACGTCCCAAACGCCGTGCCGGGGCCGGGCATTCCCTGGGTCGACGACTTTCCGCCCGATGCCGGAAGTCCCCCTCGCCACGGAGATCGTCCGCGGCGAACCCGGGTGTTTCCATGGCGCAGTCATACTGGCGTCGTGACCGAGAGCAGGAGGCCACGCCTGACCGGGGACCTGCGTCCCAAGCGCCGTCGAAGGGATTCGGACGCCCCGCCCACCGTGGCGAGCGACGTGAGCGCACCGGCGCCCGGCCCGATCATCCGGCCCGCGACCGCACACGACCTCACCTCGATCATCGCGCTTCGGGCGCTGATGTTCGCGGCGATGGGCGCCCCGACCGAGACCGTCTCCGCGAATCCCTGGCAGCTCGCGGCCCGCCGGTGGCTCCAGGTCAACCTCACCAATCCCCTGGTGCACCTGATCGTCGCGGACGTCCACGGATCGGCGGTCGCCTGCGCGATCGGCGAGGTGATCGAGCGGCCACCCGGTCCGACCAATCCCGACGGAGTCGTCGGGTTGCTCGGCAATGTCGCGACCTTTCCGGAGTTCCGCAAGACCGGGCTCGCCCAGCGCTGCGTCGATGAGGTCATGCGGTGGTTCCGCGAGGACACCGCCGTGACGAGCGTCGACGTGTTCGCGACGCCCGAGGGCCGCGGACTCTATGCCGCGCACGGGTTCGTCGACCACCGGTTCCCGGCCATGCGCGTCCACGTCGAGCGCACCGAGCCCTGACCACCCCGATCGATCCGTATGCCGCGCGCCGACCGGTCGACTACTTGTCGTCCTCGTCGCCGAGGCGGATGGAGCTGGTCTGCTGGACCTGGACGAGGAACTCGTAGTTGCTGCGGGTCTTGCGGAGGCGATCGAGCAGGAGTTCGATGCCCTGCTGGGGGTCGAGGGCGGAGAGCACCCGACGCAGCTTCCACATGATCTTCAACTCCTCGGGGGCGAGGAGGATCTCCTCGCGCCGGGTGCCCGACGGGTTGACGTCGACGGCGGGGAAGATCCGGCGGTCGGCGAGCTGGCGCGAGAGGCGCAGCTCCATGTTGCCGGTGCCCTTGAACTCCTCGAAGATGACCTCGTCCATCTTGGATCCGGTCTCGACCAGCGCCGTCGCGAGGATCGTCAGCGACCCGCCGTTCTCGATATTGCGCGCGGCACCGAAGAACCGCTTCGGCGGATACAGCGCCGAGGAGTCGACACCACCGGAGAGGATCCGGCCCGACGCCGGCGCGGCCTGGTTGTAGGCCCGGCCGAGACGGGTGATCGAGTCGAGCAGGACCACGACGTCGTGACCGAGTTCGACGAGTCGCTTGGCGCGCTCGATCGCGAGCTCCGCGACGGTCGTGTGGTCGTCGGCCGGCCGGTCGAAGGTCGAGGCGATGACCTCCCCCTTGACGGTCCGCTGCATGTCGGTGACCTCCTCGGGGCGCTCGTCGACGAGCACGACCATGAGGTGGGCCTCGGGGTTGTTGGTCGTGATCGCATTGGCGATCGCCTGGAGGATCAGCGTCTTGCCGGCCTTCGGCGGGGAGACGATGAGCCCGCGCTGGCCCTTCCCGATCGGCGCGACCAGGTCGATGATCCGGGTGGTGAGCTGGTTGGACTCGGTCTCGAGCCGCAGCCGCTCCTGCGGGTACAACGGCGTGAGCTTGCCGAACTCCGGCCGCTGCCGGGCGACTTCGGGCGTCATGCCGTTGACCGTGTCCAGCCGGACGAGCGGGTTGTACTTCTGCCGCTGGTTGCGGCCGGTCTGGACCTGCTGCAGTTCCTCACCGTCCCGGGGCGCGCGGACGGCGCCGGTGACGGCGTCGCCCTTACGCAGGCCGTGGCGCTTGACCAGGCCGAGGGGGACGTAGACGTCGTTCGGCCCGGGCAGGTAGCCCGACGTCCGCACGAACGCATAGTTGTCGAGGATGTCGAGGATCCCGGCCACGGGCACGACGACATCGTCCTCGGCGACCTGCGGCTCGGTGTCCAGTTCGCCCGCAGGGACCGGGCCGTCGACGCGCCCGCGCCGCTTGTCCCGGTTGCGATTGCGGTTGCGGTTGCGGCTGCGGCGGCTTCCGCCCTCGTCGTCGTCGTAGCGGTTGCCCTGTTGGCCGCTCTGCTGCCCCTGCTGGTGCTGCGCTCCGTCGCGGGCCTGGCCCCCCTGCTGGCCTTCGCCGCCCTGCTGGCGCTCGCCCTGCTGCTGGCGGTCGCCCTGCTGCTGGCGGTCGCCCTGCTGGCGATTGCCCTGGTAGCGGCCCTCGCCGCGGTTGAACTGGCGCTGGCCCCGGTCCTGGCCGCGGTCGCGCTGGTCGCCACTGTCGGTCGCGCCCTCCGGACGCCCACGGTGCTCCGTGCGGTCCTCCTCGCGCTCGTCGTGCGCCCGGTCCGTATGCCGAGACGCCTCGCCCGCGGGGGCCTCGCCGCGGCCGTCGCCCGCCGCGTGCCCCCTCGCGCCCTGCCCCGCGCGGTTCTGCTCCGCCTGGGCGGGTGCCGAGCCGTTCGCGTCGCGGTGATCGCGCTCGGACCGGGTCGGCTCGGTGGCGGGCGCGGTCTCCGGCGCCGGCGTGCCCGCGCTCCCCGCCTCGTGCCCGCGGGACCGCGCCGGGGCAGGCCGCTGTCCGGACTGCTGGGCGCGGATGACGTCGATCAGATCGTTCTTGCGCATCCGGCCGGTCCCCGAGATGCCCATGCTGCTGGCCAGGCCCTGGAGTTCGGCGAGCCGCATGGCGCTCAGGGCACCCGATCGGCGTGGTTTCTCGGCTCCGCCGGTTGCGGCGGGCTCGAGAGTGGTGGTGTCGGTCACGAAGGACCCTTTCCCTCGTCATCGGCCTGCGCTCAACTCGGTGCAGGCCTGGATTTCGTTGCGGCCGAACGATTTCGGCCGGAGAGGAAACCTGAGCGCCCCAGACCCACACGGCCGGACGGCACGCGCGGGGGCGTTCAGGTGGATTTGCGTCGCGTGAGGTCGGGCACAGAGCCCGGGCGTCCCCGCGAGTGCAGCGTCACTGTATCACCGCACGTCCGTAGTCAACGCTACGTCCACGCCGCGTCTTCCCGGGAGTCCCTCCGCCCCCCCAATCGGCCCCGCGCCGCTCATTCCCGGCGAAGACCCACCGTGGCGAAACCCGGGTCGAGCACGCGCCAGCCCGCCGGCGCGAACGCGCCCGCACCGGCGACATCGGTCGCGAGCACGAGGACCGAGGGACCGGCACCGGAGATGACCGCGGCATGCCCGGCGGCCCGGAGCGTGTCCACGAGAGCCATCGAGGCGGCATACGACGGCCGGCGCGCCTCCTGGTGAAGCCATTCACGCGTCGCGGGCAGGAGCAGCGACGGATCGACCGTCAGCGCGTGGACGAGCAACGCCGCGCGGGCGGAGTTCGCGGCCGCGTCACGCAGGAGGACCTGCGCGGGCAGGACCGATCGTGCGGTCGCCGTGCTCAGTTGCACCTCCGGGCAGAACAGCACCGGCCGCACCCCCGGGTGCGGCGTCAGGCATACCGTCCGCGTGTGCCGTATGCCGATCCCTCCCTCCGCGTCGTCGGCCCAGCTCAGCGTGAGTCCGCCGAAGACGCTCGCGGATGAGTTGTCGGGATGGCCCTCCAGTTCCGCGGCGAGGTCGTTGACGGCGGCGAAGTCGACCGAGGCCGTCCCGTCGCGTTCCGCCGCCCCCAGCGCGTATGCCGCGCCGAGCCCGGTGACGATGGCCGTGGCCGACGACCCGAGCCCGCGCCCGTGCGGAACCAGGTTCCGGCACACCAGATCCAGGCCCACCGGGGGATCCACTCCCCCGACCTCCCAGGCCCGCAGCAGCGACCGGACCACGAGATGCCGCTCGTCGGTCGGGACACTGCCGGCGCCCTCGCCGGTCACCTCCACCCGGACACCCGGCTCCGCTGCCACGGTCACCGTGCAGCGGTCCCGGATCTCGAGCCCGACCCCGATCGAGTCGAAGCCGGGGCCGAGGTTCGCGCTGCTCGCCGGCACCGAGACGGTCACCGACCGGCCGGGCGTCCAGGGCATCACCGCGGTCTCACCCGTCCAGACCGAGCGCCACCGCCGCGCTGACCACATCGACCGGAATCCGCTGCGGGACAATGGGTTTGCCATCGGGCTGCTGGAGCGCCCAGGCCGGGTCCTTCAACCCGTGCCCCGTCACCGTGCAGACGATCGTCGCCCCGGCCGGCACCCCGCCCGCCTCGTGGACCTGCAGCAACCCGGCCACGCTGGCCGCCGAGGCCGGCTCGACGAAGATGCCCTCGGTCGCCGACAGGAGCCGGTGCGCATCGAGGATCTGCGCATCGGTGACCGCCTCGATCCGCCCACCGGACTCATCCCGCGCCGCGACCGCCTGAACCCACGACGCGGGATTGCCGATCCGGATCGCCGTGGCGATGGTCTCGGGCTCGTCCACCGGGTGCCCGAGCACGATCGGCGCCGCGCCGGCCGCCTGGAACCCCCACATCTGGGGGCGCCTGGTCGCCGGCCCGTCGGGGACGCCGTCGAGGCCGTGCCCCGCGGCATACTCCCGATAGCCCGTCCAGTAGGCCGTGATGTTCCCCGCGTTGCCGACCGGCAGGCAGTGGATGTCAGGGGCATCGCCCAGGGCGTCGACGATCTCGAAGGACGCGGTCTTCTGGCCCTCGATCCGCGCCGGATTGACGGAGTTGACCAACTCGACGGGATAGGCCTCCGCGAGTTTGCGGGCCACGGTGAGGCAGTCGTCGAAGTTGCCCTCGACCTGCAGCAGCGTCGCCCCGTGCGCGATCGCCTGGCTGAGTTTGCCCATGGCGATCTTCCCGTCGGGGACGAGCACGGCACACGTCATGCCGGCCTTCGTCGCGTATGCCGCGGCGCTCGCGCTCGTGTTGCCCGTGCTCGCGCAGATGACCGCCTTGGCCCCGTGCTTGGCCGCCATCGAGATCGCCGTCGTCATCCCGCGGTCCTTGAACGATCCGGTCGGGTTGAGGCCCTCGTACTTCACCCAGACCCGCGCCCCGACCCGCGCCGACAGCTTCTCCGCCTCGATGAGCGGCGTGCCACCCTCGAGGAGGGTGACGACGGGGGCGCCGTCGAGCAGGGGGAGGCGGTCGGCATACTCCCGCATGACGCCGCGCCACTGATGGGCCATGGTCAGGCTCCTTCCACACGCATGACGGACACGACGTCGGCGACGCTGTCCAGGTCGGCGAGGGCTTCGACGGTGCCCTGGAGGGCCGCCTCGCTCGCCCGATGGGTGACGACGACGAGGTTCGCTCGCTGGACACCGGTCTCGGCGTCCGTCGCGATCTGCTGACGGACGGTCTCGATCGAGACATCGTGGGCGGCGAACGCGGCGGCGACCTGGGCGAGCACGCCCGGCCGGTCCTCGACGTCGAGGCTGATGTGATAGCGCGTGGCCGACACGCCGAAGTCGAGCACCGGCAGGTCCGCGTATGCCGATTCCCCCGGCCCGCGCCCGCCCGCCACCTTGTGCCGGGCCGCGGCGACGAGATCGCCGAGGACCGCGGATGCGGTGGGGTCGCCACCGGCCCCGCGACCGTAGAACATCAGCTGCCCGGCTCCGCGCGCCTCGACGAAGACGGCGTTGTAGGCGTCCCGGACCGAGGCGAGCGGGTGGCTGCGCGGGATCATCGCCGGGTGGACCCGGACGCTGATGCCTTCGCCCGACTCGGTGTCCGTTCGTTCGGCGATGGCGAGCAGCTTGACCACACAGTCCATCTCGCGGGCCGCGGCGATGTCCGCGGCGGTGACCTCGGTGATCCCCTCCCGGAAGACGTCGCGGCCGGCGACCCGGGTGTGGAAGGCGAGGGAGGCGAGGATCGCCGCCTTGGCGGCCGCGTCGAAACCCTCGACGTCGGCGGTGGGGTCGGCCTCGGCATACCCGAGGGCCTGTGCCTGGGCAACGGTCTCGGCGAACCCGGCGCCGGTGCTGTCCATCTTGTCGAGGACGAAGTTCGTCGTCCCGTTGACGATTCCGAGGACCTTCCGGATGTGGTCTCCGGCAAGGGATTCCCGGATCGGACGAAGAATCGGAATGGCGCCGGCCACGGCCGCCTCGAAATAGAGGTCGACCCCGGCCGCGTCGGCGGCGGCATACAGCGTCGGCCCGTCCTCGGCGAGCAGCGCCTTGTTGGCCGTGACGACGGAGGCGCCGTGGGAGATCGCCGAGAGGAGGAGCGCGCGCGCCGGGTCGATGCCGCCGACGACCTCGACGACGATGTCGGCACGAGCGACGAGCGCGGCCGCGTCGGTGGTGAAGAGCGCCGGATCGACCGGGACGTCGCGGCGATCCCGGCCGGCCCGGCGCACGGCGATCCCGACGAGTTCGAGCGGTGCGCCGACCCGGGCGGCGAGGTCGTCCGCGTGCGCGACCAGCCCGCGCGCGACCGCGGAGCCGACGACGCCGCAGCCGATCAGCGCGACCTTGACGGACGAATCGTTGTCCTGCATGGGATTCTCGACTTCCTCTATCCGACGTCCAGAGCGAGCAGGTCGTCGATCGTCTCGCGGCGGACGAGAACGCGCGCGACGCCGTCCCGGACGGCGATGACCGGGGGCCTCGGGGTGTGGTTGTACTGATTGCTCATGCTGCGGCAGTAGGCCCCGGTGCCGGGGACGGCGAGGAGATCGCCGACGGCGAGGTCGTCGGGGAGGTATTCGTCCAGGACGACGATGTCGCCACTCTCGCAGTGCCGGCCGACGACGCGCGCGAGGCGCGGCACCGCCGACGATGCCCGCGAGGCGAGGGTGACCGAGTAGTCTGCCTCATAGAGCGCCGGGCGGATGTTGTCGCTCATGCCCCCGTCGACCGACACATAGCGACGCGAGAATCCTTCTCCGAGTGCGACATCCTTGATGGTGCCGACAGCGTAGAGGGTGATCCCGGCGGGGCCGGCGATCGCTCGCCCGGGCTCGATCGACACCCGAGGCGTCCGGGTGTTGTCGCCGCTCCCGATGGCCTTGAACTCCCGCCGGACGATGTCGGCGAGTTGTTCGGCCAGCGCGGGCGGCGACAACGGGGTGTGCTGGGAGGTGTAGGCGATCCCGTAGCCGCCGCCGAGGTCGATCTCCGGCAGGTCGGCGCCGGTGGCGTTGACGACATCGGCGTGGAGATCGACCAGGCGTCGCGCCGCCAGCTCGAACCCGGTCGTGTCGAAGATCTGACTGCCGATGTGCGAGTGGAAGCCCAGCAGCCGCATCGTGTCCGGGTGGGCGAGCACCGTGTCGGCCGCGGCCCGGGCGACCCCGTCGGCGAGGCTGAACCCGAACTTCTGGTCCTCGTGCCCGGTGGCGATGAACTCGTGGGTGTGGGCCTCGACGCCCACCGTGACCCGGATCATGACCGGCGCGACGACGCCGAGGTCGCGCGCGATGACGTCGATCCGGGCGATCTCGTCGAAGGAGTCGGCGACGATCCGGCCGACGCCGTGAGTCAGCGCCATACGGATCTCGTCAGCGGATTTGTTGTTGCCGTGCAACGCGATCCGTTCACCGGGGAAGTCCGCTCGGATCGCGACGGCGAGCTCGCCGCCGGTGCAGACGTCGAGCCGCAGCCCCTCCTGCTCGACCCACCGGGCCACCTCGGTGCAGAGGAAGGCCTTGCCGGCGTAGTAGACGTCGGCTCCACCGGGGAACGCGGTCGCGAAGGCATCGCGGAAGGCTCGCGCCCGCGCGCGGAAGTCCGCTTCGTCGAGGACGTATGCCGCCGTCCCCCACTCCCGCGCGAGGCTCACCATGTCGACACCGCCGACGACGAGCCGGCCCGCCTCGTCGCGATGGGCGGTGCTCGGCCACAGCTGCGGCAGCAACTCGGTGACGTCGGTCGGATAGGGCAGCCAGATCGGAGGGCCGCCGTATCCGGAGGCGTGGAGGGCACCGGCCTCATGGGCGCGCATGTCGCTACATCCTCTCCGGCGCCGAGACGCCGAGCAGGTCGAGGCCGTTGGCGAGGACGGTCCGGGTCGCGTCGTTGAGCCACAGGCGGGTTCGGTGCAGGTCGGTGACCGGCTCGTCGGCGTTCATCGGGCGGACCCGGCAGGTGTCGTACCACTTGTGGTAGCGGCCCGCGAGGTCCTCGAG
>JBDIAJ010000163.1:0-8094 GCA_039812345.1 Nostocoides sp.
GTGCTCACCGTCGACTTCACCGTATGCGGCATCCCCTGCCTCGGCCTCAACGGCGGCCCGGTCTTCGCCCAGAGCGAGGCCTTCTCCTTCCAGATCGCCACCGAGGACCAGGCCGAGACCGACCGCTACTGGGACGCGATCGTCGGCAACGGCGGCCGGGAGAGCGACTGCGGCTGGTGCAAGGACCGCTGGGGCCTGTCCTGGCAGATCACGCCGCGCGTGCTCACCGAGGCGATGGCCTCCCCCGACGCCGGCGTCCGCGAGCGTGCCTTCGCCGCGATGATGACGATGCAGCGGATCGACGTGGCCGCCATCGAGCGCGCGGTCGCGGGCGGCTGACGCCCGGGCCCGTATGCCGCCCGCTCACCCCCGGGAGGACTCTCGACGGGGCGCGGGCGACGGTGGTTGATTGCGTGAGCGGAACCGGAGATATTGCAATTCCGGGTGCAAGGTGGTTGCTGAATCGGGTATGGTGATGCCCGTGCGGTATCTTCAGCGCGCGGTGGACCGTCCCCTGCGTGAGTTGCTGGACGGCATGGGCGCGGTGCTGATCGAAGGTCCCCGCGCGTGTGGCAAGACATCGACCGGCCAACATGTGGCGGCAAGCTCCGTGCGGTTGGATAGTTCGCCAGCGCTCATTCAGCTTGCTGAGCTCGACCCAGGTCAGCTCCTGCGTGGCGAGACGCCCAGGTTGATCGATGAATGGCAGCTTGCTCCGGAGTTGTGGAACGCGATCAGGCATGAAGTGGACGACCGCCAGAAGCCGGGGCAATTCATCCTCTCCGGGTCGGCTGCGCCTGCTGACGACATCACCCGGCACTCCGGCGCCGGCAGGTTCGGTCGGCTCCGTATGCGACCTATGTCGCTGGCAGAGGCGCAAGTCTCGTCGGGGGAGGTGTCCCTGGCCGCCTTGAAGACCGGCGCGAAGGTCAGTGGACGCTCCCCGTTGTCTTACGCGCAGCTCGCCACGCACGCCGTCCGGGGAGGGTGGCCGGCCCTGTTGGCGCTGACCGATCGGCAGGCGGCCTTGTTCAATCGCTCCTACGTGGACGACCTGTGTAGCACGGACGTGCCGAGCGCCGTCGGGGTGCGTCACGACCCCGGTCGACTGCGTCGCCTGATCGCGTCAGTAGCCAGGAATGTGTCGAGCGAGGCCACCTTGGAGAGCCTGGCCCGCGATGTGGCCGGGGAGGGCTCCCCCATCGATCCCAAGACCATCGCCACCTATCTTGATGCCCTGCGCCAGGTGTTCGCTCTGGAGGACCTTCCCGCTTGGAGTGTGGCTTTGAGGTCTCGTTCACGTCTGCGGACGTCGGCGAAGCTCCACCTTGCCGATCCATCCCTCGCCTGTGCGTCGTTGGGTATCGGGCATGAGCGACTGGCTCGTGACCCGGAGTACTTCGGTCAGGTCTTCGAGTCCATGGTGGTTCGGGATCTTCGCTCACTCGCGAGCGTGGATTTCGGCAGGGTGCACCACTACCGAGACAACACGGGTTTGGAGATCGATGCGATCGTCGAGTATCCGTCGGGCAGGTGGGGGGCGATCGAAGTCAAGCTCGGTGCGTCGAGGGTTCCCGATGCCGAGCGCAGCCTGCTCGCCCTCCGCGACTCTCGGGTGGATCTGGCCAAAGTCGGCGATCCGGCGTTTCTCGCCGTGGTCACCGGCACCGAGTACGCATACACGCTGCCCAGTGGTGTCCACGTAGTGCCGCTCGGGGTGCTGGCGGCGTGAGGTCCAACCGCGGTGGACGCAGGACCACGTTCACAATGCGTGGAGCCGGTCGAGGAAGGCGGTCACTCGCCCCAGGAGCAGGGCGGCGGCTTCGCGGTCGTAGGCAGGGAGCGAGGAGTCGGCGAACAGATGCTGCTCGCCGGGATAGACGAACAGCTCCGCCTCGCTCGTCGACGCGGCCAACGCCTCGGCGGCGGGCAGATCCTCGGCGAAGAACTCATCGCCCTCGTTGCCGTGGATCTGCACCGGAACGCCCGCCGGCCAGGCCCCGCCGAACTCGGAGACGGGGACGCAGGAGTAGATCAGCAGCGCGCCCCTGGCGCCGGGCCTGGTCTGCGCGAGGCGTTGGGCGCTCATGACGCCGAAGGAGAACCCGGCATACACCAGGTCGGTGCCCAGCGCCTCCGCGGCGGCCGTGGCGCGCTCGCCCAGGACGTCGAAGCCGGTCGCCTTGGCGAAGGCGAAACCGTCCTCGATGCTGGCGAACGTGCGTCCGTCGAAGAGATCCGGCGTATGCACCGTGTGGCCTGCCCGGCGCAGGTCGTCGGCGAACGCCTGAACGCCCTCGGTCAGTCCCTGGATGTGGTGATAGAGCAGGACCTCAGCCATCGTATGGGCCTCCCGTGACAAATGATCGAATAGTTTGGAACATTCGGTCAGGCTAGTCTGTTTGGTCATGGCGGACAACCCCGCGGGCATCCCTCCCGGTCACGACCTGCTGGACCGGATGGCCCTGACCTCGGCCGCCCAGGTGCGCGCGATCGGTCATCCGCTGCGGACGACGATCCTTCAACTGCTCCACGAGCGAGCCGCGACCGTCACCGAGCTCGCGGCCGCGGTCGGTCGCCCGAAGTCGACCGTCGCCCACCACGTCCAAGTCCTCACCGACAACGGCCTGCTCCAGGTCGTCCGCACCCGTCGAGTCCGGGCGATCGACGAGCGCTTCTACGGCCGGACCGCACGGCTGTTCTATGTCGCCTCCGGCCCCGCGGGCGGTTCCGCATCGGGCGAGGCCGAGGAGTCACCGGCCGGCGAGCGGGACTTCAACGACTTCGAGGTGGCGGCACGCGAGTCCGGCTCGGCCTTCGCCGACGGCACGCTCTGGGGCTTCATCCGGCATGCCCGCATCGACGCGACCCAGGCCTCGGCGTTCTGGGACCGGATGGCCGCCCTGGTCGAGGAATTCGACCGGCTCCCCCGCTCCGGCGACACCGTCTACGGCTTCGCGGTCGGCATCTACCCGACCGACCACCCGCGCCTGCCGGATTCGGACTGATCGGCGCCGGCCCAGCCTCGCGGTTTGGTCAGTGAGAAGTGTGCGGTGAGTCCGGGTTCGGGGAAGTGGCGATGCCGGCCGCGGTGTCGTGGCGGATGTAGTCGGCGAAGCCGGGGAGGGTGAAGCGGAGGTAGCCGCGTTGGGTGTCGTCGATGATGGCTTTGTCGATCAGGCGAGCGCGATAGGTGCTGATGTCGGTGCCGAGGGCGCGTTCGATGTCGCGGCGGGCGATGTTCCCGGTTGAGGTGGCGGGTGCGGTTGCCATGGCTGTGAGGACGGCGCGTTCGGCGTCGGTGACGGAGGCCCAGCGTGCGTCGTAGAGGGAGGAGATCTCGGCTGCGCCGGCGGCCGCGCCGGCCCGTGCGTCGTGGCTCGTTATGGTGTCGCCCGTATTGGGGCGGGAAGAGCGCCAGGTGGCCGAGCCGATGATCTGGACGAAGTGGGGGTAGTGCTGGGCCGCGGTGACGGCGATGTCAAGGGCGTGCGGTTCCCACGTGACACCGAGGACCTGGGCCGGAGCTTGGAGGGCGTCGGTCAGTTCCGGTTTGGTCAGTGCGGGAAGGGTCAGCCAGCGGCTGCGTTCGCCGAAAGTGGCGGCGGCGGTCAGGACACCCCCGACGGAGGGGATGCCGGCACCCAGGAAAGCGAACGGGTTGTCGTGTCGGTTGTGGCTGAGGTTCTGCAAGGCGTTGAGGAGGATTGCGAGCTCGCCCGGGGCGCCGGCATGGAGTTCGTCGATGACCATCAGCAGGCCGACGCCGTGCCGATCACCGATGCCGCGGGCCCCGTGCGCAGCCAGGTGCAGGACATCTTCGACGGCGGAGACGGCGCCGGCGGGCGGGCGGGGATGTTCCTGTCGGGAGCGCGAGAGGCTCAGGCCGAGGTTGGCGATGCCCGGGACGGCGATCTCGACACCGATCCGATCCAGGGCCCTGGTCCAACGAGTGGCGGCCGGGAGGGCGTCGGCCGCCCGTAGGGCGCGATCGATGGTGTGAGTCAGATCAGCGAGGAACGGTTGGCCACGCTGACAGGAGGTCCACGCCGTGATGAACCCGTCCTGACGGGCCTGATCGCGGACCGCGTCGAGCAATGAGGTCTTGCCGATTCCGCGGGGCCCGGTGACGACCAGGGGTGGCCAGCCAGGCCATAGGCAACAACCGGGGCGAGGTAGTCGCGGATCGCGGCTACCTCAGCCTCCCGACCGGCCAGGTGACGGGGGACCTGGCCCGGGGTGTAGGGGTTGGGAACCGTCGACCCTCCGCGCGTATGGTCTTTTATACTTTGGTGGTTTCATAAAAGAGCATACAAGGCGAGGGGCCGGATCGGTCCGGCCGCTTTGCGGATCGACAGTGGTGTGACTCCGCCACGGGAGGCGCCGTTCTTGCGTACCACGCGAGGTCGTGGCTGGTCAGTGGGCCCGGCGATAGGTCAGCCACAGGGCGCCGGAGGCGGTGGGGCTCGCCTCGACCAGGGTCAGCCGGATCAGGTCCGGCAGGCCGTCGGACAGCCGGCGCCCGACCGGGTCGAGGACCGGCGCGACGGCGAGGTGTAGCTCGTCGACGAGGTCCTCACGAAGCAGGGCCTGGGCCAGGGTGATGCTCCCGTGGACCCCGATGTCGCGGCCGGGCCCGGCCTTCAGGGTCGCGACGATGTCCCGAAGCGGGCCCGAGACGGCCTCGGCGTTGGCCCAGGCGGGGGCGAGCGGGCGGCTGGTGACGACGTACTTGGTCACCGCGTTGATGAAGTCGGCGAACGGCTGAACGGTCGAGGTCGGCCAGTAACGCGCCCACTCGTCATACATCCCGCGTCCCATGAGGACGGCGTCCTGGCTGGCGAGCAGGCGCGCCTCGTGACCGATCAGGTCGTCATCGAAGGTCGGCGGGGCTGGGGACTCGGCCGAGGGGAAGGACCTCGTCGGGTCGTCGACCGCGCCGTCGAGGGAGCTGATCGTGTAGAGGACGACCTTGCGGCCGCTCACGCGTCCTGCGCCCCGGGCTGGTCGACGCGCGGCACCGCCAGGCCCGGCCGGTCGCGGCCGGAGAGGGCGAGGATGAAATCGGCGGCCGTGGCCTCGAGCACCGGGCCGTCGCCCTCACCGAAGCTGAAGTCGAGGTCGGTGGCGCGCAGCCGCTGAGCGCGGGCATCCCGACCGAAGGCCTCGGACACCCCGCCCGTCGTGAGCGCCTCCAGCACCGCAGTCGTCGCCGCGTCGGTGGCCGTGCGGGGCAGATCGTTCGCGGCGGTGATGTCCAGGCCGTGGATGACGACGTGGGTCAGGGCACCGATCGCGCCACCCCCGGGCGGGGTCCACGTGGCCATGGTCTCGCTACGCAGGTCGCCGAGCAGGCTGGCGAACGGCAACTGGGCGTCGCGGGCCGCGATCGTCTGCGAGAGGGTCTCGAAGTCGAAACCGGCCGAAGCCAGTTCACGTCCGAAGGATTCCTGGTCGTAGCGCGCGGCCATCGTCACATGCGCGAGGACGTTGCCGGCGCTCCACCCGGCGCACAGCGAGGGGCCGTCGAGGATCGCGGGTCCGGCGTGCTCCAAGGCGTCGGCCAGGGCGTGGAACTGAGGGCCGATCAGGGCCATCAGGTCGGCGTCGGTGGTCATCGGGTGATCCCGTCGTCGGTGGTGGATGGTGTGGTTGGGATGGCGCGGGCGACATAGTCGGCGAACCGATCGAGGGCCGTGCCCCAGCCGGCGCGGGCCTGCGGGCTGCGCAGGTGCGGCGGCAGGCCGCGTTGGGTCGTGACGCCTCGGTCCGGCCCTCACCGAGGTCGGTGAGGCGAATCTCGGTGACCACCCCGGAGTCGGTCTCGCGCCACGAGAGGTGGGTGGGGCGGCATACAGATTGGTAGGTCGCGCGCATCGTGTGCGTCTCGCCGCTCGTGTCGTTGACCATGGTCGTGACGAAGGCGCCGCCGGCGCGCAGGTCGACGGTGATCCCCTCGATCGGCGTGTGCATGCCGGCCGGTCCCCAGAACGCGGTCAGATGGGCCGGCTCGGTCAGGCAGGTGAAGACCAGATCGGGAGACGCCTCGTGAATGTGGCGCAGGGTGAAGGTGTCGTCGGTCAGGTGCTCGGTCATGCGGGCGGCTCCTTGGCGAGGGTCTGCAGGTGGGCGGCGAGCCGGTCGTGGCGCTCGTCCCATTCGCGGCGGCGTTCGGCGACCCAGGCGATGACCTCGACCAGGTGGTCGACGTCCAGGCTGGCCGGGCGGGTCTGGGCCTGGCGGCCGCGCGTGACGAGCCCGGCCTCGGTCAGGATCGCGAGGTGGCGCGAGATCGCCTGCTGGGTCAGGTCGAACGGCTCGGTGAGCTGCTTGACCGTCGCATCGCCACCCGCGAGGCGCTCGACGATGGCGACCCGGGTCGGGTCGGCCAGGGCGGCAAAGGTCGTCGCCAACGCTTGGTGAGTCATGTTCACAACCATATCATTGCACAACAAAATGGTTGTTCAATGGCTTGATGCGGTCTTCAGGACGCGAGCGGGCGCGATCGAACGGGATGCGGCCGATGCCGGGCCGGCGTCAGGTCAAGGGGAAGGGTGCGCGCAGATCGGGAAACATGGGGAAATGGCGAACGTTGAGGGTCGCGAGTCTGGCCCCGAGTTGTTCGGCCGTCGCGGCGATGAGGTAGTCCGGCACGCCGATGCCGGAGTGGCTGCGACGATGGCTCCGCATGAGTTCGCCCGCGCGACGGGCGATGAGCTCGGTCACCGGCTCCGCTCGCAGCACCGACAGCAGCGACCAGACCGCAGCCCGTTCACTCGACCGCATGCCCCCGGTCAGTTCGGCGACGGAGACAACGCTGACGGCGAGGGGCCCGTCGCGTCGGGCCTGGTGGAGCCAGCCTCGGGCCGCCTCCAGCCCCCGCAGATGGGCGATCAGCACGTCGGTATCGACCAGGATCACACCAACTCCCACAAGCGAGTCAGGTGGGCTTCTCGGTCCGTGGGCGCTCGCTCTGCCCAGGTGCCGTCGGCAGCCACCGCCCCGAAGGCGTCATCGATGATGGCCAGGTCGGTCTCGCGGTCGACGTTCCTGCCGGTGAGGGCCCGGTCGAGCAGCCGCCGGATGACCTCCGCCCGGGACACCCCCTCCTGCCGCGCCAGGACGTCGAGCATCTCCACCTGCCGGTCCTCGAGGTAGATGTTGGTCCGATTCATACACCACAACATACGCCACTTGGACGCCGATCCACGCACAGCCGGGTTCGCGTCCCGACGCCGCCGACCGGTCCGCCTTGCGTCCGGGGTTCGGCCTGGCTCAGCTCGATCAGCGACTCGGGGCGAGGAAGGCGGCGAGGGCGGCGGCATACAGGGCGGGGTCCTCGGCGCCGCCGAGTTCGCGGGCGCTGTGCATGGAGAGGGTGGCGGCGCCGAAGTCGACGGTCGTCGAGCCCATGAGCGCGGCCGTCATCGGCCCGACGGTGGAGCCGCATGGCTGGTCGCTGCGGGCGACGAAGGTCTGCATCGGCACGCCGGCCTGCTCACAGGCGAGGCGGAAGGCGGCCTCGCCGAGGGCGTCCGTGGCATACCGGAGGTTGGTGTTGATCTTCAGGACCGGGCCGCCGTTGACGCGGATCGGGTGCAGCGGCTCGTGGCGCTCGGGGTGATTCGGGTGGGTGGCGTGGGCCATGTCGCCGCTGGCGATGACGGTGGCCGCGTGCGCCCGCAGCACGTCCTCACGGGTGCCGCCGCGGGCCAGGATGATCCGCTCGACGACGGCGGCGAGCAGGGTGGAGCCGGCGCCGCGCTCGGACTGGCTGCCGATCTCCTCGTGGTCGAAGAGGACGAGCAGCGGCACCGGGCCGGTGCCCGGCCCGGCGGCCTGCAGGGCGCGGACCCCGGCATACGAGGTCGCGAGATTGTCCAGGCGGGGCGCGGCGATCAACTCGCGTCTCAGCCCGAGGCGCGCGGAGGGCTCGACGGGGTAGGCCATGACGTCGAAGCCGAGGATGCTCCCGGCCTCGACGCCGGCCTGCCCGGCGAGGTAGCCCGGGAAGTCGGCGTCCTCCTCACCCAGCCCCCAGACCGGGACGAGGTCGACCTGTGGATTGAGGGTGAGGGTGTCGTTCTGGGTGCG
>JBDIAJ010000164.1:0-7992 GCA_039812345.1 Nostocoides sp.
CGCTTCCCCGGCAACCCGACCCGCTCCTACCGGACCACCGAACCGCTGCGGGTCGTCGAGGAGGTCATCGGGTGGGCGCCGCCCGATCCGGAACTGGTCCGACACATCCGCTCCCGGACGGGCGAACTCGCCGAACTCGGCATCGAGGCGATGGACTGACCGAGCAGTATTGCGCCGCGATCGGCGCGCGTGAAGGAGCGTGACGCATGGGCAGGATCCGCAGATTCGACCACATCGGTGTCACCGTCGCCGACCTCGACCGCGCGACGGACTTCTTCGTCGCGCTCGGCCTGGAGGTGCAGGGACGGGCCGTGATCGAGGGCGACTTCATCGACACGGTCATCGGCATACCGGACTCGCGCACCGAGATCGTCATGCTGCACGCGCCCGGCGGCGACACCAGCGTCGAGCTCTCCCAGTTCGCCCGACCCGCCGCCGAGCCCGGTATGCCGACCGCCGCCGCCAACGTCCTGGGGTTGCGCAGCATCGCCTTCGAGGTCGACGACCTGGACGCGCTCGTCGAACGCTGTCGCGCGGACGGCTACCCCCTCGTCGGCGGAATCGGCACCTACGAGCGGTCGTGGCGGATGGCCTACGTTCGCGGCCCCGAGGGCCTCATCGTGGCCCTCGCCCAGCGGATCGGCTGACCCCGGCCGCGGGCGGGCGTCAGGGGGCCACGTCGTTGTGGATGGTGACCTCCAGGTGCGCCCGGACCGGCCAGAAATCCGGAGACCGGACGAGATCGATCGACAAGGGCACCGGCCCACCGCCGGCGGGCGCGACCGCGACGTCCGACTTCTGCCAGTCGTCGCCCGCGTCCTCGTCCGTGGCTCGCAGGCGGGCGCGCCAGGTGACGCGGATCGACAGGTCCGGCTGAATGTCCAGGTCGCAGGCGAACTCAGCGAACCCCCAGTCATCGACGGCCTCGCCGCACCCGATCGACTGGTGCAGCGACGCGGCACGCTGGACGGCGAACTCCGGCGTGTCCGGCCAGTAGTCGAGCCCGAGGTAGCGCGGCCCGAGGACAAGCTTGGGGTGACCCCACCAGTCCGCACCGATGGCGTACCGGTTGACCAGGTCCATGGCGACGTCCACCAGCACCTCACGCCGGTTGTCCGAGGGCGGGAAGAGTTCGATGCGGACGCCCGTACCCGCGCCCGCGGGAACGTCGATCGGTTCCCCCTTCGAGGTGAGGATCAGGCCGGTCTTCGGGTCGGTGAAGCTCGCCGCACACCAGTAACGCCCGGCGGGCAGCCCGGTGCCGAACACGGTCCCGCCCCGGACGGACACCAGGTGCGAGCACCCGATCCGAACGCGGGCACCGGGCACGCCGACCACGTCGCCGGCGGGATCCCTCGTGTACACCTGTCCCTCGACCGTGCCGACGCCTTGCGAGATCTGCCAGGTGCTCTTGGGCGGCGGGTTGTCCCGAAACTCGGGGGGTCGCATCCGAATCCGGTCATTCCACCCATACAGCCCGTGCACGACCTCACCGTTCTCGCTGGTGGGTGGCACCCAGGAGTTGATGATGTTGTCGGGACTGACCGAGCGGCCGTCACCCGGGTTCTCCCAGTCGGTGCTGTCCTTCGCACCCTTGGTGCAGTTGTCGTTGGCGAAGGCATTGCACAGTTGGTTGGCCACGTCGTCCGGCATGTCGGAGACGAGGATGACGAGTTCCTTCAGCGCAGCGGGAGAGATGCCGAGGATGGCGGCCGCGGCCGATGCGGGAACTGCGGTGAGCAACGCGATGAGCGCACTCACCCCGAGCCCACCCGCGACCCCGAGATCTCGCCACACGTTCGGCATGGAGTCGTCCAGTTCCCGGCGGATCTTCGGGATCATGTAGTCATCGTGGAGCCACCGCCCGGCGCGCTCGCGCTCGGCGCTGCCGTAGAAGTACAGACCGTCGAGGGTCTGCGCGTCGATCCGGTCGATGTCCGGTGATCGGCGATAGAACGCCTGGGTGTCGCAGATCTCGATATTGGCGTCGGCGCGCGGCTGGCGCTGCGGGCGACCGTCCACGACGATTCGCGGCAGCGGCGGATTCGCCGCCGCGCCGCGCTCGTTGGCCAGCTGGACCGCCGACCAGATCAACGACGAGCAGACGACAGGCTGCGTCTGCGTCACCGGCACTGTCGGCGCCACCGCGCCCGAGCACCCGGGGTCGCGCGCGAGCGCCTCGTATGCCGCGGGACCGGCATACGCGGGATCGGTCGCGATCGCGGCGTTCGAGTAGGCGAACAGGCGATAGTGCCCACGAATGTCCCGAGCGGCCGCCGCGAGTCGGCGGCGGGCGTCGATCACCGCGGGAGTTGTCAACAGCGGGCACGAGGTGACGACGAGGGGCCAATGTCGCCGTCCACCCTCGACGAGGGGTGCGCCGGCGTCGAAACTGAGCGCGTCGATGAGGAACGAGGAACTGGTCTGCTCATCACGGAAGCCGAAGCCCGACGCGGGAATCGTCACGCCGTTCGCGTCCTTCTTGGGCGTGCCGTCCGCCTCGCGTTCGACCGGGTGGTCCCGGACCGTCAGATAGGCCTGCTCGATGGACTGGGTCACGGTGCCCGGCCACTGATGGCGCAGCGCGTCTTCCTTGATGCCGTCCGTGGGTGCGGGCTGGCCGAGGATCGAGCCCTCATAGAACAGGCTGATGCGGTCCGTCGCGGACGTCGCGTGACGGACCTCGACGAAGTCTCGGGTCATGATCCCCATGTGGCTGAAGTGCTGAGGCGGATCGAGTTGGGAGAGCAGGCCGCCGATGAGGCCGGACGGCCCGCCGGGAGACATGATCAGGTCGCCGGCGAACGCATTGGCGATCCGCCACGGGAGGATCCGGTCCGGCGGTGCCGCCGCATCGTCGGTCAGCTGCGCGGTCACCCGGGGATCGGGACTGCAGACCGGTTGGTCGCTGACGCAGGCACCCTCGGTGGCCGCGGTGTCCAGCAACGCGCGAATGTCCTCGGGCAGATCCTCGGGTGTGATCGTCATGTCGCCTCCTGACGGATGCAGGTGACGCTACGACGCTCCGGCGCAAACCTCAGCGAAATGACGAAATCAGTTGTGCGAGACCACCGGAGTGCCGATCGGGGCCCAGTCATAGATCCACTTGGCCGTCGGGATCGGGAGATTGACGCAGCCGTGGGATGCGGCATACCCGAAGGTCTTGCGCCAGTAGGCGCCGTGCAGGGCCTCGCCGCCGTTGAAGAACGACGACCAGGGGACGTCGGGCGTCGCGTAGTCGGTCCCGTCGGCGTTCTGCCCGCGCATCGTCATCAGCGGGTTCTTGAGGTAGATGTGGAAGGTCCCGAGGTCCGTCGGCGTCGCCGGGGCGCCGTTGACCATGAGAACCGGCCCGAGGGCGGCGGTGCCGCCGACATACGCCGTCATCGTGTGCCGGGAGAGGTTGACGTCGATCCACTTCTCCCCGGCGATGGCGGGGTAGGCGAGGTTCTCGGCGCCCTTGGCGAGGGTGCGCTCCGACCAGGACGCCGGGAGCGTCTTGGTGACGAAGGCGCCGGTCCCGGCGTCACCGGCCTCGAGCGCGGTGACCACCGCGGTGACGACGGCCGAGGCGTTGGTGACCTTGCGGCCGTCGGTCGCCGGCGTCACGACGCGCAGCAGCTTGCCCGTCGACGTCAGATAGCGCAGCCCGTCGCTGGGGGCGGAGTCGACCGACTTCGTCAGGCCGGCGACCCACGTGGTGACCTTCGTCGCGTCGACCGTGGGCCCAGTGGTGGCGCCCGCGGGAGGCAGGCTCACCCACGAGGCCTTGTCCTTGGCCGAGGCGAGGAAGGCGTGTGTGCCGTCCTTGACCTTGACGGTGGCGTGCACCATGGCGTTGGCCCGGGCGGCGATGGCCTGGCCCGCCTCGGTCGTCACGGCCGGTTTCTGCTCGACGAGCGTGGCGGCCGCGGACCCGGAGGTCAGGCTCGTGGCCGCCGCCGCCGCGGCGCCCCGCAGCGTGCCGGCGTCGAGGTAGCGGCCGGTGACCGCGTCCGATGCGGCGAACGTGTGCTTGTCGGCACCCAGGCTGACCACGGCATTCGTGGCCGGGCGGGCATAGGTCGAGCCGAGCTTGGCGACATAGGCGTCGAAGGCGGCGCGGTCGGAGGTCGTCACGACGTCGACGGTCCGCGCCTTGACCAGGGCCTCGGCATACGACGGCCAATCGCGGTCGAAGACGCGGGCGACGGTCGCGTCGATGTCGACGCTCGTCCCGAGGTCGCGCAGGGGGACCGAGCGGGTCGCGTCGGGGAGGCGCACGTCGACGACGACGGCGTCCGCCTTCTGTCGCAGGGCCGCGGCGACCTGGTCGCGGGTCATCCCGGCGACGTCGATCCCGGCCACGCTGCTCCCCGGCAGCGCCCGGTCGCGGTAGTAGGCGCCGTATGCCGTCCCCGCGGCGCCCAGCGCGAGCGGCACGGCGACGCCGATCGACGTGAGCACCTTCGTGCGCCTTCTCACGCTCGACTCACCTTCCCCTGATATTCGGCGAGGTCCAGATCCCCCGGCATCCCGCCAGTATGACGCCATCGCGCCGCCCTGTCCCGCCACCGGCCCGTCGGCGGCCGTGTCACGCGGGGCGCGGGCCGCGCGCGTGGCGGGCGAGGTCGTCCTCGAGCCGGATGACCGCGTCGAGTCCGCGCGGGCCCGGGCCCTCGGCGGCCCGCCGGTCGTCCGGGTTGTAGAGCGGGCAGGTGTCCTGCGACAGGCACCCGCAGCCGATGCACCCGGTGAGGCCGTCACGGAGTTGGGTGAGTGCGCGAATGCGCAGGTCGAGGGCGTCGCGCCAGGTGGCGGACAGGCGTGCCCACTCGGCCCGGGTGACGGGCCGGTCGCGGGGCACGGTGGCGAGGGCGGCGGCGATGTCGCCGAGCGGCATACCGACGGCCTGGGCGGCTCGGATGATCGCGAGGCGACGCAGGACGTGGCGGGGGTAGGTGCGCCGGTTGGCCGGCGACCGGTGCGCCTCGATGAGGCCGCGTTCCTCATAGAAGCGGAGGGCGGAGGCGCGTACGCCGGAGCGGCGGACGATCTCGGTCATGGACAGGTCACCGGGCATGTCTAGAGTCTCGGCGAACACGGGGCTTGACTTCAAGTTAACGTGAACATGAAGAGTGGGTCATACGACACCGAATCGACCTCGATGAAGGAGACCCACCCATGTCACTCGCCCTCGTCACCGGCGCCACCGCCGGGCTCGGCCGCGCGCTCGCGGCGGCCCTCGACGCAGCCGGATACGACGTGATCGTCACCGGTCGCGACCCCGGCCGGCTCGCCGCGCTGTCCGACGACCTGCCAGGAGCGGCGGTCGTCGCCGGGGATGTGACCGACCCCGGGCACCGGGCGACCCTCGTGTCCGCGGTCGGAGACCGGCCGCTCGACCTGCTCGTCCACAACGCGAGCGCGCTCGGGCCGAGCCCGCTCGTTCCCCTCGAATCCCTTGCCCCGCAGGACCTCCGAGCGATCCTCGAGACCAATGTCGTCGCTCCGGCGGCGCTGACCGCGGCCCTGCTGCCGGCCCTGCGCCGCGCGGACGGCGTCCTCGTGACGATCTCGTCCGACGCCGCGGTCGAGCACTACGAGGGCTGGGGCGGGTATGCCGCGAGCAAGGCCGCGCTCGACCATCTCGCCGGGACCTGGGCCGCGGAGAACCCGGGCCTGCGCGCGTATGCCGTCGACCCCGGTGACATGCGTACGGCGATGCAGCAGGCCGCCTTCCCGGGCGAGGACATCTCCGACCGGCCCCTGCCGAACGAGGTGGCGGTCCCGGGGATCCTCGCGCTGCTGCGCGAGCGGCCCGACAGCGGCCGGTATCGCGCCGCCACCTTCGCACCGGCGGTCGTCCGATGACCGCCTTGAGCGTGCGGCCGCACACGTCGTTCGGCGGGATCCGGCCCGCGTATGCCGGCGCGCCCGCCGAACGCCGCCGCGGCGCCCGCGATGCCGTGCGGCTGCTCGTCGCCCGGCCGGGCGCGGTGGCGCACCACGCGTTCGCCGACCTCGTCGCGGAACTGGAGGCGGGGGACGTCCTGGTCGTCAACACGTCCGCGACGGTCAACGGGGAGGCGGACGCGACCTGGCGGTCGGGCTGGCGGTCGGGCTGGCGGTCGGGCCGCCGGTCGACGCCGATCGTCGTCCATCTCGCCGGGCCGCTCGGCACGGGCGGGGGAGCAGGTGTGCCGGGGCCCGGCTCGTCGGGCCTGGAGGGGCCGGGCGTCGACTGGGTGGCCGAACTGCGCACCGCTCCCGATGCGGCCCGGCCGATCCTCGACGCGACGCCCGGCGACGTCATCGATGTGCCGCGGATCGGACGGCTCACGCTGCTCTCTCCCTACCCGGCCACCGGCTCGCCCTCGGGCACCGGCAATCGGCTCTGGCGGGCCCGGTCCGGGGACGGCATCCGGCCTGGGCTGGATGCGCACGGGCGGCCGATCGCCTACGGCTACCTCGACGCGGCCTGGCCGCTGGCCGCCTATCAGACGGTCTTCTCGCGCGTGCCGGGGAGCGCCGAGATGGCCTCCGCCGGAAGGCCGTTCACCGAGGAGCTGGTCCTATCGCTGATCGCTCGGGGGGTGGCCTTCGCACCGGTGGTGCTGCACACGGGGTTCTCCTCGCAGGAGGCGGGCGAGCCGCCGCAGCCGGAGTACTTCGCCGTGCCGCGGCATTCGGCCGACATGGTGAACGCGGCCCTCGAACGCGGCGGGCGGGTGGTCGCGGTCGGGACCACGGCGACGCGGGCGATCGAGTCGGCCGTCGTCGGCGACCGGGTCGTCGCGACCTCGGGCTGGACCGAACGCCTCGTCACGCCCGAGGACCCGCCGCGCGTGGTCCGCGGGTTGGTCACCGGCTGGCACGACGAGGACGCCTCGCACCTGCTCCTGGTCGAGGCGGTCGCCGATGCCGACCTCGCCCAGCGCGCGTATGACGCGGCCCTCAGCGCCGGCTACGCCTGGCACGAGTTCGGCGACTCCTGCCTCTTCCTCCCCTGACCGGCGCCCCCACCCCGCTCCCGTCGAGTGGCCGGTTCAGCCCCGTTGAGTGGCCGGTTCAGCCCCGTTGAGTGGCCGGTTCAGCCCCGTTGAGTGGCCGGTTCAGCCCCGTCTGGGTCCCACGCTCTGCGTGGGAGTGGCCGGTTCAGCCTCGTCGAGTGCGTCAGGAGCGCTCGGCGAGGGCGGCGAGCCGGTCGATGGAGGCGAGCAGGTTGACGGATGTGGTCTGGCGGTGCCGCGGCCAGCGCGCCTCGTCGGTGACGCCGGTCCAGTCATACGTATGCCGCACCAGCGTCCGACCCGCATCGAGTGGCTCGAGGTCCCAGCGCCAGATGTGTCCGGGCGGCTCGTGGCCGGCGTCGGCGGTGAGCCACGCGATCGTGCGGCCCTCCTCGAAGGCGACGATCCGGTTGTCCTTGGACTTGCCCTTGTTGGTCCGCATACCGAAGACGTCGCCGACCGCGCGCACCCGGGCGGACGACGTGGCCACGTCGAGGTTGTCGTTGCCGTCCCACTCGGGCTGGCGCGCGGGGTCGGCGATGAGTTCGAAGATGGCGGCGGCCGGGGCGGCGATCACCCGCTCCGCCGTGACGATGCGTTCGTCGGTGACCGTCTGCTCCATACGGCCATCCAAGCACCCGCGGAGGGCGGGCGCCCGGGCGTCACCCGATCGGTGGGCCCGCTGTGGGCGTCCGTTGGGCCGAGCTATGCTGCTTGCGTAGCCCCCCCTGCGAGGGTCGGGGAAGTGAGCCTCGGGATTTCCTGCCGGACGACAGGGCCCGAGGCTCGCGCCACGTTTGGCCGAGATGTCGACCACGGAGAGTTGGTGCGCAATCACACCCTGAAATTCATCGGTTCCGATCTGCGCCGACGAGACCGCGCCACACAGCGCGTCGGCGATCCAAAGCTGGGGTTCGTTAGCTGCACTTCGTTGAGGGCCACGGGCGGTATCCGTCACCGTGACCCCCGCTGCGTGTCGCAGTTCGTTGCTTCCGGGCTC
>JBDIAJ010000165.1:0-7623 GCA_039812345.1 Nostocoides sp.
CGGGGTTGAGGGGGTTGAGGGGGTTGAGGGGCGGCGGCGGCCGGAGTGGGCGCGCCCTCGGCGGGCGCCTCGGGCGCGCTCGGAACCGGTGCCTGGCCGCGCCGCAACCGGACGGCCCATCGGCCCCGGGGGCCGCGGGCCGTCCCGCCCACGTCGGTCCCGCTGACCTCGGTCCCCGGCCGGCGGACCGCCGCCCCGGCGGCCACCGCCACCGGGGTGATCGACTCGCCCCGGCGCGGCTGCGGCATCCGGTCCGCGGTGTCGCCGCCCGCGGTCCAGATCCCCAGCGCCGCACACACGGTCGGCAGCAGGACCGCGGCCACCCGGGCGTACCCCGCGGGCGAGGGGTGGAACTGATCCTTGCTGAAGAAGATCGCCGGACTCGTCTCGAACTCCGCACCCAGCAGGTCACCCAGCGACACCGTCCGCCCACCGGCCTCGACGACCGCGACCGTCTGCGCCGCCGCGAGATCGCGGCTCCACCGCCGCAGCAGCGCCTTGAGCGGGTGCGGGATCGGCTGGACCGTGCCGAGATCGGGGCAGGTCCCGACGACGACCTCGACCCCGGCCCCCCGCAGCCGCCGGACGACGCCCTCGAGATGCCGCACCGCGGTCGGGCGGTCGATCCGGTGAGTGACGTCGTTGGCGCCGATGAGGATGAGGGCGACATCCGGCGCCCGGTCGAGCCGGTCGAGGGCGTTGCCGAGTTGCCGCTCCAGATCCCCGGATTCCGCGCCGATGACCGCCTCGTTGGTCAGCCGCACGGGCCGCCCGGTGAGCGCGGCGAGACCGGCGCAGACGATGCCACCGACGGTCTGCTCGCCGGTGTCGGCCCCCATCCCGGCGGCCGAGGAGTCGCCGAGGACGACCACCTCGATCGGAATGCCGTGGCCCGCGCCGTAGGTCCGATCGTCGTCGGGCGCGCCGTCGAACGGCCGACCGACGATCCGGCGCGCGATCCGCGCCTCGACCTTGATCAGCCCATACCCGAGCGCACCGACCGCGCCGGCCGTCGCGGCCAGGCCCCCGCCACCGTATGCCGCGGTCGCCGCGATCCGTCGGGCCCGTCTGGCTCGTCCCATGGTCACCTCCCCCAATCCGTCCGACAAGAGGAACGCATGCCGAGTGAGCAGGCAACCCCTGTTACTCGTTCAGACGTGCGAGCGGACGAAAAGATTCACGTTCAACCCCCCTTCCGGCCGTTTCGTGACCATCCCGACACCTGACCGCCACCCGACCGACCCCGTCTCGAGTCGACGTCCCCCGGTTACGTTCCTGTAACACGGAGGTTTTAGCGTTCTCGCGTGAACGGTCTCTTCGACGGCTATGCACCGACGCCGGCCACATTTGACGAGATGTTCGACGGGCCGATGGTCCGCTCCACCTACACCGCCATCTACACCAAGATGCAGCGGCTGCGGCCGGAGGAGGTGGCCTCGCGGGCGGAGTTCCTCGCCAGTTCCTATGTCAACGAGGGCGTCACCTTCGACATCGGCGGGGTCGAGCGACCATTCCCCATCGACCTCGTCCCCCGGGTCATCTCCAACAAGGACTGGGCGACGGTCGAATCGGGTGTCGCCCAGCGGGTCCGCACGCTCGAGGCGTTCCTCGACGATGTGTATGGCGCGGGCGCCGTCTTCCGCGACGGGGTCATGCCGCGCAGCGTCGTCACGTCGAGTCCGCACTTCCACCGGGTCGTCGCCGGGATCACGCCCCCCAACGGGGTCCGGGTCCACGTCTCCGGGATCGACCTGATCCGTGACGGCGAGGGCCGCTTCCGGGTGCTCGAGGACAACGCCCGCATCCCCTCCGGGGTGTCCTACGTCCTGACCAACCGGCGGGTCATCTCGGCCGCGCTCCCGGAGGTGCTCTCCTCGCACCGGATCAAGCCGGTCGACCGCTACCCCGAGCGGCTCCTGGCCGCCCTGCGCGCCGCCGCGCCCGCCGGCATCACCAACCCCACCGTCGTCGTCCTCACGCCCGGGGTCTACAACTCCGCCTACTTCGAGCACGCCCTCCTCGCCCGGCTCATGGGCTGCTGGCTCGTCGAGGGACGCGACCTCGTCTGCCAGTCCGGCCGGGTGATGATGCGCACCACCCAGGGCCTGCGGCCGGTCCACGTCATCTATCGCCGCGTCGATGACGACTTCATCGATCCGGTCTACTTCCGCAAGGACTCGCTGCTCGGCACCGCCGGGCTGGTCAACGCCGTCCGCGCGGGGAATGTCACGATCGCCAACGCCATCGGCAACGGGGTCAGCGACGACAAACTCGTCTACACCTACCTCCCCGACCTGGTGCGCTACTACCTCGCGGAGGATCCGATCCTGCCCAACGTCGACACCTGGCGGCTCGAGGATCCCCGGCACCGCGAGGAGGTCCTCGACCGCCTGCACGAACTCGTCCTCAAGCCCGTCGACGGTTCCGGCGGCAAGGGCATCGTCATCGGGCCGCAGGCGAGCAACGCCGAGATCGACGCCATCCGGGCCAAGATCGTCGAGGACCCGCGCGGGTGGATCGCCCAGCCCGTCATCCAACTCTCCACCGTCCCCACGCTGGCCGGTGACATCGCCAGCCCCCGGCACGTCGACCTGCGCCCGTTCGCGGTCAACAACGGTGGCGATGTCTGGGTTCTCCCCGGTGGCCTGACCCGGGTCGCCCTCAAGGAGGGCCAACTCATCGTCAACTCCTCCCAGGGCGGCGGCTCGAAGGACACCTGGGTGATGTCCGGCTCGGGCTTCGCCCGCGGCCAGGAACCACCGCCGGAACCGATCCGGGTTCGCCCGCGGGTGGTGGCGTCGCCGCCGCCGGAGGCCAGCGGCATACCGCAACGGCAGCAGGAGGAACAGCAGCAGCAGAGCGGAGGTGCGCCGTGCTGAGCCGGATCGCCGAATCGCTCTATTGGATCGGCCGCTATCTCGAGCGGGCCGAGGACACCTCCCGTCTCCTCGACGTCCACCAGCAACTCCTCATCGAGGACCCGGTCGTCGACCCGGAGGCGCAGGTCGACGGCCTGCTCGCGGTCATGGGGGTCGACATCGACCCCGACACCCCGCGCACCTTCGAGACCGTCCTGCGGCTCCTGGCGTATGACGAGGCCTCCTCCTGCTCGATCGCCGCCTCCGTGGACGGCGCCCGGGAGGCGGCCCGCCGGTCCCGCGAGACCGTCTCGACCGACGTCTGGGAGGCGATCAACACGTTCTACCTCGCCGTCCGCGAGGGGGCACTCGAGCAGCAGCGTCCGTCGGAGGCGTTCAAGATGGTCCGGGAACGGGTCGCCGTCCTCAACGGCATCACCGACGGGACGATGAGCCACGACGAGGGCTGGCTCTTCCTCGTCCTCGGCCGGACGCTCGAGCGCGCCGACATGACCGCGCGGATGATCTCCTCGGCCGCGTTCAGCACCAGTTCGCCATACGCCTGGCAGACGACGCTGCGGGCCTGCGGGGCCCACCACGCATTCACGCGCTACTCCCAGGGCAGCGCCTCCGACCGGACCGCCGCCGAGTTCCTCCTCCTCGACCGGCTCTTCCCGCGCTCGCTCGTCCACGCCCTCAGCGAGGCCGAGCGGGCCCTCGCCGACCTCGACGCGGGCGAACGCCGCGCCGGGGTGTCGGGGGATGCCTCCCGGGCGCTCGGCGGCGTCCGGGCCGCCCTCGAATACGCGCCGCTCGATCAGGTCCTCGCCGACCTCCCGGCGGCGATGCAACGCGTCGAGACGGCGTGCGCCATCGCGGGCGAGGCCATCGCCGTGCGCTACTTCGAGGGGGCCGCGGCCATGCAGTGGCACGGAGGTGCCTGGTGAGCACACAGTTGAGGGTCGTCCACCGGACCGGCTACACCTATCCCGGTGGGGCGCACGCGTCCTACAACGAGGCCCGGATGACGCCACAGTCCAACACCGACCAGGTGGTCCTCCACTCGCGGCTCGACATCAGCCCGAAGCCGTGGACCTACTCCTATGTCGACTACTTCGGCACCGCGGTCACCGCGTTCGAACTCCACGAACGTCACGAGCGGCTGCAACTCGTCGCGACGAGCACCGTCGAGGTCCGGCGCGACCAGGAGAAGGCGGCGACGGCGAACTGGGACCTGCTGCGCTCGCCGGAGGTCACCGGCGTCCGCGGGGAGTGGCTCGAGGTCACGACGCTGACCGACCCCGGCGACGACCTGCGTGCCTACACCGTCGACCTGGCCCGGCAGAGCGACACCCCGGCGGCGTTCGTCGCCGCGGCGGTCGAGCACCTGCGCACCGAGATGACCTACGAGCCCGGGGCGACCGGCGTCCACACCCGGGCGGCCGACGCGTGGGCGGGGCGCCGGGGCGTGTGCCAGGACCACGTCCACCTCGCCCTCGGGATGCTGCGGACGGTCGGCATACCGGCGCGTTATGTCTCGGGCTATGTCCTCCCGCTGCGGACGGCGGCGCTCGGTGTCCCGTCGACCGGTGAGTCGCACGCGTGGTTGCAGTGGTGGGGCGGGGAGTGGCTGTCCTACGACCCGACCAACGGGCAGGTGCCCGACGACTTCGCCGTCGACGTCGGCTACGGCCGGGACTATCGCGACGTGACGCCGCTGCGGGGCATCTTCACCGGCGTCCGGACCTCCTCGATGTTCGTCGAGGTGGAGATGACCCGGCTCGCGTGACCATGGCAGGCTGACGGTATGCCGCAGTACGAGTCCCACATCGATCGCCTCATCCGTGAGGCGACGGAGCGCGGTGAGTTCGACAACCTGCCCGGGGCCGGCCGACCGCTCGCGCTGGGGAACGCCGACGATCCGGACTGGTGGATCAAGGGCAAGATGCGCGCGGAGGGACTCGACTTCGCCGGGGCCCTCCCGACGGTGATCTCGCTGCGGAAGGAGGCCGCCGGTTTCCCGGAATCGCTGCGCGAGCTGCGGACCGAGGAGAGCGTGCGGGCCGTCCTCGAGGACTACAACGCCCGGGTACGGGCGGACCGTCTGCGGGCCCGGGATCCGAAGCTGCCGCCGTTGGTCGCGCCCCTGATCGACGTCGACGCCATGGTGGATCGCTGGCGAGCGCGGTGACCGGGGGAGCGGGGGTGGTGTGCGTCGACGTCGGGTCGACGTTCACCAAGGGGCTGCTCGTGGGTCCGGACGGGACCGTATGCCGATCGGCCGCCGTCCCGACGACCCTCGCCACCGATGTCCTGGACGGGATCGTCGAGGTGCGCTCGCTGGTCGGGGCCGGTCCGGACGTGCCCGCCTTCGCCTGCTCGAGCGCGGGTGGGGGCCTGCGGCTGGCGGTCGTCGGATATGAGGCCAGCGTCACCGCGCTCGCCGGTCACCGGGTGGGGTTGTCCGCGGGGGCGCGGGTGGTCCACGTCTTCGCCGGACGACTCGACCGGACGGCGATGGCCGACCTGCGAGCGAGCCGGCCCGACCTCCTGCTGCTCGTCGGCGGCACCGACGGCGGCAACGCGGACGTGTTGCTGCACAACGCCAATCGGCTCGGGTCGGCGCGGTTCACGGCACCGGTGGTCCTCGCCGGCAATGTCGAGGCCGCCGATCGGGCCCGCGCCGCCTTGGAACGCACCGGCCGGACCGTCGTCGTCGCCGACAATGTGCTCCCGCGGATCGGCGTCATCGCCCCCGAGTCGGCGAGGGCGGCGATCCGGGCCGCCTTCCTGCGGCATGTCATCGGCGGGAAGCACCTGTCGCGGTCGGCGGACTTCGTCCGGCTGGTCCGGTGCGCGACGCCCGACGCGGTGCTGCGCGGGGTCGAGGTGCTGGCGGCCTGCGGGGCCGGTGACGCGCTGACCATCGACATCGGCGGGGCGACCACGGACGTCTACTCGGCCGTGACGCCGGCCGGCGAGGATGCGGAGATCGTCCGCGACGTGGCCCCGCAGTTGCGGTTCTCCCGGACCGTGGAGGCGGATCTCGGGATGCGCTGGTCCGCGCCGGGCGTCGTCGAGGCGGCCGACCGCGAGCACCTGTCCCTCGACCCGACCACCAGGGCGTATGCCGAGGCCGTCCTCCACGACGTCACCCACGTCCCGCTGTCGCTGGGGGAGTGGGAGTCCGAGCTGGCGCTCGCGTCGGTGGCCGCGATCGTCGCCGCCCGGCGGCACGGACGCGCGCCGGCGGGGGAGGCGCCCCGGGCGCTGCGCGACGTCGGGATCCTCATCGGCTCGGGCGGGGTGTTGCGTCATGCCCCGGCCGGCTCGGCCGACCGCGTGCTGACCGCGGTGCTCGAGGATCACGGCGGCGGGTGGCTCGTGCCGCGAGCGGCGCACGGGCGGGTGGACTCGGCATACGTGTTGTTCGCCGTGGGGTTGCTGGCGGATGACCACCCGGACCTCGCCGCCCGGCTCGCCACCACCCTCCTCGACGGCGCGCCCGCCTGACGAGCGGCTCCCCCCCACCCCCGTCGAGAGCTCAAATAGCCCCCGTCGAGGGGTCATCTACCCCCCGTCGAGAGCTCAACTACCCCCCGTCGACAGGTCATCTACCCGCGGTCGAGAGGTCATGGTCGACCTGCACCGAGGCGCGCGCGTTCTCTGCGCAGGCGACGAGCGAGGTTCTCCGCGAGGGTGGCCGCTGCCTCCGCCGAGAACAGTGCCGGCTCGGCCATCGCCAGGTCGAGCCGGCCCGGGGGGAAGTCGAGCGCATCGGCGAGTTGGCGCAGCGCCACGTCTCGCGCCGGCTTCTCCCAGATGTGCTCCGCGCGCACCTCCAGAAGCGTCCACCCGTGCGCTTCGGCCACGGCCATCCGGAGACCGTCGGCCGCATGCGATTCGGGGTCGTCGTGCCATTCCTCGCCCTGATACTCCGTGGCGACCCGCTTGGCCGGCCACGACAGATCCGGCCGGAAGAGGAAGGTCGAGTGTGCGTCATACACATTCCGATTCAGGACCGGGTCCGGAATCCCGGCTCGACGGACCGCCAGTCGCCAGAAGGTCTCGGGCCGGGATTCGGCACCCCAGGCGCACCAAGGAAGGCCCGGCAGGAGGGTGCGCTTCCCCCGCGGCCGAACCCGGGACTCCACGATCGACCGAAGCAGGTCGTGGGTGCAGCCACTGTTGAGGGCTTGATCTCCGAACGCGATGATGTCGTCGAGTGTGAAGCATCGTCCCGGACCGACCATCTCGCCCAGATCCGCCCAGGTGTGCTCGGGCGTCACGACCGGCAGCCCGTGCCTCCACGTCACCGCGCGCGACTCGAGTCCCCGATGCCCCACGAATCCAGGCCGCCGAACCTGATTCAGGCTGCTGTCGGAGATGACGTGAACATCTCGGGTGACCTCGGCCCGCCACGGAACCGGCCAGCCGAGGATCTGCGCGGCGGTGACGTGCGAGAAGGCGAAGGGAACGTGGATGGATTGGACGATATGCCGCAGCGCCGGGAGGTTGTCCGGGGGAGGAGGCCGGTAGGTCGGGGCGGCCAGGGGCGAGTCCGTGGAACGTCGTGAGCGTGTCATCCCGACAGTCTTGCGATCACCCGCGCCGGCGCGCTCGATCGAGGCGACAGCCTGTGGACAGCCTGTGGATAACCGCCACACTCATGAGCGGTTAGATGACCTCTCGACGGGGTCAGGCGAACTTGAGCCGGTAGCCCGCCCCGCGCAGGGAGGTCAGGACCGTCTGGCAGTGCTCCGGA
>JBDIAJ010000166.1:0-7605 GCA_039812345.1 Nostocoides sp.
ATCGGTGCGCGCATTGAGCACCGCCGGTATGCCGCGCGCCCGCCCCACCTCGACGGCGGCGGCGATGCGGTCGGTCATCTCGGCGACGGGACACATCGCGTCCTCGAGGTTGTATCCCACGGCACCGGCGTCGAGGGCGCGGGCGATGGTGTCTGGGGGATCGGCATACCCCCGCTCGAGATCGGCCGTCACCGGGAGGTCGACGGCGGCGCAGATCCGGGCGAGGCCGTCGAAGACGAGGCCGGGCGGGATCTGCTCGCCATCGGCATAGCCGTGGGCGGCCGCGACGGCGGCCGAGGCGGTCGCGATCGCCGTGCAGCCGGCGACCCGGGCGACCGCCACAGCGGAGGCGACATCCCAGATATTGACGAGGACGAGGATGTGCGGGTCGAGGTGGAGGGCGCGCAGGCGCTCGGCCTTCTCGACCCGGGTCATCACGGGCGGCTCCGGGGCATGAGCGGCATCGTATTGAGCCCGGCGATCGGGGGCCACCTGGGCAGGGCGCGAGCTAGAGTGAACGGATCGCGATCGGCAGGAGGGCACCTCATGGGCCACGGCGACATCACCCACATCGACATCCCGGTCGGGGATACCGAGCGCGCGACGCAGTTCTATGCCGCGCTCTTCGGCTGGCAGATCCAGGCGCCGCCGGGGTTCGAGGACTACCCGATGTGGCGGGCCCCCAACCAGATCAGCGGCGGCGGGCTCGCCCCGCGCAGCGGCGACTTCACCCAGCCGAGGTCGTATGTCGAGGTCGACTCGATCGACGACGCCCTCGCGACGGCGGTCCAGCACGGCGGGAGCGTCCTGAAGGGGAAGACGGCGATCACTGACACGAGTTGGTGGGCGGCGTTCGAGGACCCGGACGGCAACCTCATGGGGCTCTACGAGGGCGTCACGGACATGTGAGTCGATGCCGTCGTATGCTGCTCTCTAGCGTCCGACCTAGAGAGCAGCATACGATGGCATCGCGTGCACGCCGGGACCGGTGGCGGACACCGACGCGCGGTCAGGACCGCAGCAGCAGGCCCACCCCAGCCACCGCCGAGGCGAGCAGGACGGCGACGTCGAAGGTGCCCTGGCTCATCCGTTTGATGCTCCAGTAGCCGATCCACGTCCCGAGAAGGATCACCGGCGCGAGCAGTCCCGCCCGGCCGACGTCGCGCCAATGCAGTAGCCCAAGCCCGATCGAGAACGGCAGCTTGGCGAGGTTGACGATGAGGAAGAACCACGCGTTGGTCCCGACGAACCGACGCTTGTCGATCCCCGCCGCCGAGAGATAGAGCGTCATGACGGCGCCGGCGGCGTTGGCCGTCATGGTCGTGAAGCCGGCCCCCGCGCCCGCCGCCCACGCTGCCGCCGGGTGTTGATGGGCGGCGCTCGCGACCGGCACCGCGCGCCGTTTGAGATAGAGCTGGAGCGCGACGAGGACGAGAATGACGACGGCGATCGACCGCTTGAGGACAGTGTCGTCGACGATCCGGAGGAAGACCGTGCCGAGCACGATCCCGACGAGCACGGCGGGCATCAGCCGGCGGACCATGCCCCAGTCCGCGTCGCGGCGATAGTGCCAGCAGGCGATGACGTCCCCGACGAGGAGGAGGACGAGGATCGCCGCGGTCGACTCCTTCGCCGGGAGGAGGTCAGCGAAGATCGCGACCGAGAGGACCGCGAGCCCGCCGAGGGCGGTCTTGGAGTAGCCGATGATCAGGGCGGCGAGGATCATCAACGCGGCGGTGGTCACGGCATACGTCCTCTCACCCGTGACAGACACGGGCGAGCGTATGCCGTCAGCCCACCACCCGCACCGGCGTCCACCGATCGGTGAGGGTTCCGTCACCGAGCTGTCCGTGATCGTTGGCGCCCCAGCACAGCGCGTACCCCTGTCCAGGGATGGCGCCGATCCAGCGGATCGCGCACGTGTGTTCGAGGCCGGCGGAGATGGCGGCGGCGGCGAGGCCGAGGTGGGAGACCAGGGTGGGCGTCGGCGTCGTCACATTGGTGCCGTTGCCCACCGCGCCGTGTTCGTTGTAGCCCCAGCAGTAGGCCGCTCCGCCAGGGACCCGGATCGCGCACGTGTGCGCGCTGCCGGCGCTGATCGTCCCGGTCGCGGCGAACACGGGCACGCGCACGGGGGAGTAGTGGATCGTCCAAGGCAGGACCCCGAGCTGCCCGGCACCGTTGGCGCCCCAACACCACGCGGACCCAGCGGCGCGGACCAGGCACGAGTGGTCACCGCCCGCGGTGATCGCCCGGGGACCGGCCCCGATTCCGAGCACCGGCTGATCCACCACGGGGCTGTCGGCGTTGTTCCCGGTGCCGAGGGCGCCGGCCTCGCCGCGGCCCCAGCAGTAGGCCGTGGCCTCGGTGGCCGCGCAGGTGTGGCTGTCGCCGGCGGCAATGGCCCGGACGCCGCTGTCGAGATTGAAGACACGCACCGGAGCATTGCGGTTCGCCCGGGTGCCATCGCCGAGCTGACCGAAGGGGTTGGCTCCCCAGCACGCGGCGGTCCCGCTCGTCGTCACGACGCAGGTGTGGTTGGCCCCGGCGGAGAGGCCGGCGACTTGGCCGGCGAGGTCGGCGACGAGGACCGGCGTGGTGGACGAGCGGAAGGAGCCGTTGCCGAGCTGGCCGTATTGACCGAACCCCCAGCAGTGGGCATCGCCCGTTTCCATGACCGCGCACGCGTGCCACGCGCCCGCGCTGACCGAGACGGCTCCGGAGGCGAGGCCGACCACCGCCTGAGGGGTGGCGGCGTCGATGCGATTCCCGGTGCCCAACTGGCCGTGTCCGTTGGTGCCCCAGCACTTGACGGCGCCCGCCGTCGTGACTCCGCAGGTGAAGTTCATGCCGGCGTCGATGCTGCGCCACATCGACGGCGCCGGCGCGGGAGTCCGCGCCGCGCTCGCCGCACCTGCCGAGGCCGTCGCGGAGGCGAGGGCGAGGACGATGCCGACGAGGAGTGCCGCCCAGGTCAGCCGCTGGTGGGTGGAAGGGTGGGAGATCGGTCGAGGAGACATCGGTCGAGGAGACACGGCGCACCTTCTTCCCCTGGCGCACGTCATCTACGACGATGATAAGCCCGGCGCGGCCGGGTGACCCGGGGACGCGACCCGCATCACGTGGGACGGGGTGGCGCCGGGTGCGCTCAGTGGCCGCGGGCGTGGGGCCGGTGGGGGGCGATCGGCATACCGGCGGCCTTCCACGCGGAGAAGCCGCCCGCGAGGTGGGCGACGTCGGTGCGGCCCATCTCGGTGAGGGTGCGGGTCGCGAGGGCCGAGCGCCAGGCGCTGCCGCAATAGAGGACGAGCCGGCGGCCGTCGTCGAGGACGGGCTTGTAGTAGGGGCTCTGCGGGTCGATCCAGAACTCGAGCATCCCGCGTGGGGCCGAGTGGGCGCCGGGAATCATCCCCTCGCGGTCGAGCTCGCGCGGGTCGCGGATGTCGACGAAGAGCACGCCGGGGTCCTCGAGCAGGGCCGCGGCATCGGCCACGGGGATGGACTCGACGAGCGCGTCGGCGTCCGCGACGAGCTGCGCGGCCGGGCGGGGGAGCGGGGTGCCCGGCGTGCGCGTGCTGCCGGCCGGTTCGGACATGGCGCCTCCCGTGATCGTATGCCGTGCCCTCACCGTAGCCCTCGGCCGACCCGACAGTCGGGCCGGCCGGCCGGCGCGAGTTGTCGAGCCGAGCCGGGCCAGGCGCGAGCGGCCGGACCGAATCGGACCGACGTCAGGCGGATTCGCGCCGGGTGTGCTCCGCGGCCACCTCCGCCTCCAGGTCCGTGCCGGCGACGTCCTCGATCTCGGCGAGCCGCTCCAGCGCGAGCCGGCCGTAGACCTGCTGCGCCGTGATCGTCCGTTCCGCTCGCCCGCGGCCGACGAAGCTGACGAACCAGCTGATCAGCGTGGTCAGCCGTGACTTGAACCCGATGATGTAGACGAGATGCACCCCGAGCCAGGCGAGCCAGGCGACGAACCCGGTCAGCCGGATGCGGCCGATCTCGGCGATGGCCCGGAACCGGGAGATGGTCGCCATACTTCCCTTGTCGACGTAGGTGAACTTCGCCCCGGTCGGCTCACCGGCGAGCGCGCGCTGGATCTCCTTCGCGCTGTGCCGCGCACCCTGGATGGCGACCTGGGCGACCCCGGGGAGCTTGTCGAGGGCGGCCATGTCGCCGATGACGTGCACCTCCTGATGCCCGGGCAGGGTCAGGTCGGGCTGCACCGGGATGCGCCCGGCACGGTCGACCTCGACCCCGACCTGCTCGGCGAGTTGCCGGGCGAGGGGGCTGGCCGACACCCCGGCGGCCCACACCTTGGTGACCGCGCCGATCCGTTCCTCGTGCGGCTGTCCGTCGGGTCCGGTGGTGCGGACGGTGATCCCGCGCTCGTCGACTCCGGTGACCATGGCCCCGAGCCGGACGTCGACCCCCATCGTCTCCAGCGCGGCCTTCGTCTTCCCCTGGAGCGAGGGATGGAAACTGCCGAGGACCGCGGGCGCCGCGTCGAGCAGGATGATCCGCGCGTCTCCGGGCTTGATGTGCCGGAAGTCGTGGCGCAGTGTCCGCTTGGACAGCTCGACGAGCTGCCCGGCCATCTCGACTCCGGTCGGGCCGGCCCCGACGACGACGAAGGTCATCAGGTCGGCGACCTCCTCGGGACGCCCCTCGCGGGCGGCGACCTCGGCGAACTCGTAGGCCCCGAAGATCCGGCCGCGAAGCTCGAGCGCGTCGTCGATCGACTTCATCCCCGGCGCGTGCACGGCGAACTCGTCGTGGCCGAACCACGACTGGGCGGCGCCGGCGGCGACGATGAGGTGGTCATAGGCCTGGGTGAAGCTCTCGTCGCGGCCGATGAGGTTCGCGGTCACCGTCCCCGCCGCGAGGTCGATGTCGGTGACCTCGCCGAGGACGACCGTCGTGTTCTTCTGGCCGGCGAGGACCTCACGGGTCGACGGCGCGATCTCGCCCTGCGAGAGGATGCCGGTGGCGACCTGATAGAGCAGCGGCTGGAAGAGGTGGTGGGAGGTCTTGGCGACGAGCACGACATCGACATCGGCCTTCGCCAGCGCCCGGGCGGCGAAAAGGCCGCCGAAGCCGGATCCGACGATGACCACGGTCGGGCGCGTGGACGGAGAAGCGTGGTGGGTCGTCATACTCGAGGCTAACCGGCCCCCGAGGCCGGATCTTCCCTCGACCCCAGGCGGTGTGCCGTGACTCTCACCCTCGCGGGGCCGACCCCGGCGGCGCCGCCGCGGCGGCCGGGCTCGGTCCGGCGTACCTCCAGCCTCGACCTGCTCCCCGGCAGCGACGGGACCCTCGGGATCCGTGGGGTGGCCCGTGACCTGCACACCGACGCCCGCGGGGAGGGGCAGGTGACGGCCTCCGGGCTGCTGCGGATGACCGTCGACACCGAGCGCCGGGTGGCGGCGATCTCGGCCCATCCGCACGGGCAGGCACTCGCCTCGCTCACCGGTCGCAGCGTCGCCGCGGGTTTCCGGACGGCCGTATGGCGCGCGCTCCCCGACGTGTACGACGCGGGGTCGCCGCTCCTGCTGCTCCTCGACGACGTCTCCGGCGGCATGGTCATCAGCGGCTTCACCCGGCGCAAGGTCGCGACCGCGGGGAGCCTCCCGCCGGTGTCCCGCCGGATCGACGTCTGTGTCGGGTGGGCCGCCGAGAGCGACGCGGTGCGCCGGCTCGAGGAGGAGGGGCGTCCCCCGCCGCCCGAGTGGAACCCCGTCGCGCCGGACCTGTATGCCGCGGACGCGAGCGGTCGGCATACGGTATCGGCGTTGCCGCCCAACGGAATGCGCCGCGCTCGGCGGCTCGACGTGTGGCGGGGCGAGGGGGGCGAGCTCGCCGCCGACGTGGGGTTCCGGGACACCTTCGTCGACCCGGACGGAGTGGAGAGGGTGCTGCACGAGTACTCCGCGCGGCTGACGACCAGCGCCGGGCGCGTCGCCACGATCGAGGCGATTCCGCACGTCCTGCCGCATGTCGAGTGCCCGCTCGGGGCGCTGTCGGCACAGCGGATCGTCGGGCGGGACCTGGCGGTCCTGCGGGACTGGGTGTCGCTCGACTTCTATGGGCCGTCGACGTGCACCCATCTCAACGACCTCCTGCGCGGGCTGAGCGACCTGCCCGCGCTTGCGGCGGCGTCCGGCTGACCTCCCTCGGCGGGCTGCTGGAGAGAGGGCGGTGGCGGACCATCGAGGGCCGAACCCCAGGTTCGCCGAGTCCGCGGGCAGAGACACGCCGTGCGCGGGCGCGGCATACGGCGTGTCTGTGCCCCCGGACTGGGGTCGCGTGACGTACCCGCCCGCGCGAGCGCTGGACCGACCGTTCTCGACGCGCGAGGGGGGCCGGGCGACCCTACGATCGGTCGAATGCGGATCCTGGTCGCCGAAGACGAACCGGCGCTGTCCGCGGTGATCGAGCGCTATCTCACGACCCAGGGCTACACCGTCGCGCTCGCCGGCAACGGCATCGATGCCCTTCATGAGGCGACCTTCGGCGAGATCGACGCCGTCCTCCTCGACCTCACGATGCCGGGCATGGACGGGCTCGAGGTCCTGCGCCGTCTCCGTCGCGTCGACCCCTCGCTGCCGGTCCTCGTGCTCACCGCGCGGGCCCACGTCGCCGATTGCGTCACCGGCCTCGACCTCGGCGCCGACGACTATCTCGTCAAACCCGTCGAACTCGACGAGCTCGGCGCCCGGCTGCGCAGCCGCCTGCGCAGCCGAGACCAGCCAACCGCCACGGCGATTGTCGTCGGCGACCTGCGGATCGAGTTGCGGGCGCGCCAGGTCTGGCGTGGCGCCGACGAGATCCGGCTCACGGCAAGGGAATTCGATCTGCTCGTCCATCTGGCCCGCCACCGCGGGCAGGTCCTCGGACGGGAACAGCTGTTGCAGGCGGTGTGGGATGCGGCCTATGACACGAGCACGCACGTGGTGGACGTCTATGTCGGCTATGTGCGCCGCAAGCTGGCGGTGGACGGCGTACCCGATCTCATCGAGACCATCCGCGGCGTCGGCTACCGACTGCGGGCCCCGCGGTGAGCCGCCTCTCGCTGGTGGCCCGGGTCGCGCTGCTCGCCACCGTCGTCGTCGGGCTCGCCCTCGCCAGTGCCATGTATGCCGCCTGGCGCACCACCGACCGCCAACTCACCGCCGACCTCGACGCCGACCTGACCACGCAACTGCGCGAATGGAACCGGCTCGTGGCGACCTTCGCCCCGGCCGACGGCTCCGGACTCGCCGCCACGGCCCGGGCATGGGTGACCGAGCAGCAGGACCACCCCTCGACGCAGGTTCAGGTGGTCGCGATCGCGGCGACCGGTCAACTCGTCGGCAACGCCGCCTGGGATCTCCTTGCGCCCCAACCCGACCGATCGACCCTGCTGGGACGCCCCGACGCGGGACCGCGCGACGGCCGGCTGCGCGACGGGGCGGCATACCGCGCCCTCACGGAACGTGTGACCGGACCCGGTGGGGCGATCATCGGAACCGTGTCGATCGCGGACTCGGCCGATGCCGTCGCGCGCGCCCGACGCCAACTCGCCCGGCAGGTCCTGCTCGCGGGCGCCGTCGTCATGGCGGGCAC
>JBDIAJ010000167.1:0-7590 GCA_039812345.1 Nostocoides sp.
CATGAACGAGCTGTCACGCGCGCCCGCGGCCGCGTCTACGACACCTGGGCCAGGGCAGGGAGCCAGAGCAGGATCGCGCGCAGGAGAACCGCGGCCCGGTAGGTCGAGGCGAGTTTGTCGTACCGGGTGGCCAGGCCACGCCACTGCTTGAACCGCTGGAAGCTGTTCTCGATGACGTGTCGTTTGGCGTACCTGGCCGGGTCGGTGCGCGGCGGGCCGTCCGCCACGAGATCCGCGACGCTTCCGGTGCGCCTGCTGGTCAGCTGGCTCGGCGATCACGGCAGTGATTCCCCGACTGCGCAGGAGGGCTCGGTGCGCCCGTGAGGAATAGGCCTTGTCGGCCATCACGGCGTCAGGGGTGGTGCGTGGCGCCCCGCCCCCTGGCGGGGAACGCGCAAGGCGGCGAGAAGGTGGCTGAACATCTTGGAGTTGCTGCCCTGCCCCGGGCCGACGGCGATGACCATCGGGCGGCCCTTGCCGTCGCACAGCTGATGAACCTTGGTGGACAGCCCTCCGCGGGAGCGACCGATGGCGTGATCAGCCGGCTCGGGAAACTGCTTCATGTAATTCGCTGGGTCCCCCCGCGAGGCGGGTGGTGTTGCTCGCGTGCTGGTGCGCGCGAGTGATCGTGGAGTCCACCGCAACGTCCCAGTCGATCTGCTTGGCCGCATCCGCCCTGCTCAGCAAGGCGGTCAGGACCTTGTCCCATGTCCCGTCACCAGCGAACATGCGGTGACGTTTCCACACCGTCTGCCAGGGCCCGAACTCTGACGGCAGGTCGCGCCAGGCGATCCCGATGCGGTACCGGTAGATAATTCCCTCGACCACGAGACGGTGATCGCGGAAGCGCCGGCCCTGCCGCCCGTCGCTGGAGGGCATGAACGGCTCGACCAACGTCCACTCGGTATCCGACAGCACCCGCGTCCGCGACATGCCCCCACCCCCACCCGTTGTCCTGCAGACATTTGGGAGATACGCCCTAGTCGACGCCAGCCAGTTCGGCAGCGACCAGCCGGGCCGCGGCGTCGCCGGCCGCGAGGAGGGCATCCGTCGTCCGGGTCGCCCGCACGAGCACGAACGCGCCCTCGAGGAGGCTCAGGATGGTCCACGCCAGGTCGCGGCATCGCTGCTCAGCGACGCCGGCGAGGCGCAGCCACAGGGTCAGGTTCTCGACCCAGGTGTCGAAGACCCTGGCCGTCGCGACCCGGAGCCGTTCGTTGGTGCTGGCCACTTCGAGCGCCACGGTCTCGATCGGGCAGGCGTCGGCATAGTCGGTCAGCCGCAGGGTCTCGGCGGCATCGGCGAAGGACCACCGGAGTCGCTCGACCGCCCCATCCATGGGATCGCCGAGCTTCTCGGCGACCACGGCGCCGTAGTGCGCACCGGCGCGCTCGATGGTCGCGGCGGCCAGCTCGTCCTTGCCTCCGGGGAAGTGGTGGTAGAGCGAACCGAACGGCGCGTCGGCCTGCTCGAGGATCTGTTTCAGGCCGGTGCCCATCACCCCCTGCCGCCGGAAGAGCTCCTCGCTGGCGTCGAGGATCCGCTCACGAGTCGTCGTCACCAGAGAATCCTACGAGGGCTAGAGTGATCGCTCTAATCGGCGCTAGAGTGATCTCTCCAGGACCCGTGACCACCAGAGAGGACAGCGGTGTACAAGACGATCGGGGGCCGCCTGATGCGGCGGAATATCGACCGGCTCAACCACGGCGACTACGGGCCCGTGCTGGCCATGTATGCCGACGATGCCACCCTCGCCTTCCCCGGCGACAATGCCTTCGCCCGCCAGTTCCGGCCGGTGGCGAAAGGCCGGACGGCGCACGTGACCCACCGCGGGAAGGCCGAGATCGAGGCATTCCTGCAGGTCTTCGTGGCGAACCGCATCCAGTTGGAGATCGAGGACCTGCTGATGGTGGGGCCGCCCTGGAACATCCGGCTCACCGCGCGCGCCCGCGCCTGGTCCGTCGGCCCCGACGGGAGCGACCTCTATACAAACCGCGCGATCCTGTACGGCGTGATGCGCTGGGGCAAGCTGCGTGAGCACGAGGACTACGAGGACACCGAGCGCTCGGCCGCGTTCGCCGACGCGCTCGGCCGCGCCGACCACGGCCACCAGCCCACGTCCGCGCCGGCGACCGCCTGAGCCGCACGCCTCGATCGTCAGCGGGCAAGCACGGAATGCCCAGGGACCACTCCCGCAGGCGCGGAACGCAGGCAATCGCGCGCGGCTGTCGGCGGGAGCCGCCATCATGAACCCTATGAACCCGACGGCCCGCCCATCTGAACTCAGGCGTTGACGGTGCGGACTCAATTCCTCTGGGCGGCAGCGCTCGTCAGTCTCGTGGCGTTCGCCGGGCACGTGTTCGTCGGGGGACCACGGGTGGCCGGGCCCATTCTTCGCTCCGGTGATCTGCCGGACCAGGCCAAGTGGCTGGGCTACTTCTGCTGGCACGTCACGAGCCTGGTGGTCCTCGCCATGTCCGTGGGCTTCGCCGTGGTCGCCCGCCATCCCGACCGGCCCGAGTTGGCCGTCTTCCTGACGGTCCTGAGCGGCCTCATCTGGGTGCTCAGCATCGGGATCACCGTGTTCGGCGCGGTCGCTGCCCGGCGCAACCCGGGCATCTGGCTCTTCGGCCTCATCACCCTTCTCGGAGCGGCCGGGCTCGCCTTCTGACGGTTGCGAGAGTGGACATCAGCGTTTCGACGGCGCGGTGGCGGCGGCATACCGGCGGGCGAGGGTGCGGACGTGCTCGATGAGCTCCGGCGGGGCGTCGACGTGGAAGTCGAGGCCCAACAAGCCGATCCAGACGGCGACCATCTCGATGGTGTCGGCGCCGGTGACCAGGACGCAGTGGCGGTCGTCGAGGCTCTCGACGACCCCGACGGTCGGGTTGATCCGGGCGAGCACGTCAGCGGCCGGAGCGTCGACCACGACCCGGGCGTGCACGGCCCACCCGCTCGAGGCCACCTCGCGCAGCACGAGCGCGGCATAGTCCCCACCAGGCAGGGGGCGCGGCCGGAAGCGGCTCGCACCCGGCACGCGCACAGTGAGCCAGTCGACCCGCAGGACGCGAAAGTCTCCGGCGGGCCGTTGCCGCGCCACGAGATACCACCGCTCCTGCCAGCTGACCAGACGATACGGATCCAGTTCCAGCGCAACGCGATCCGGACCGTGGAAGACCCGCAGCCCCTCGTGGGCGCGGATGGCAGCACCGAGATCACCGAGCAGTTCGGCGTCCACGACGGGGGCCGGTGCGTTGGTGGCGGTGTTCGCCGGCCCGACATCGACGCTGTCATGGACGGCGCGCACCCGGCGACGCAGCCGGTCGGTCAGGGTCTGCTCGAGTTTGACCAGGACCGCCTGGCCGGCCTCGCTCACCCCCGGCACCTGGGCGAGCAGGCCCAGCCCGACGGCGACCGCCACCGCCTCGTCGTCGTTGAGCAGCAGCGGGGGGATGCGCCCGCCCGCGCCCAACTGATAGCCGCCGCCCCGGCCGGTCCGGGCCTCGATCGGATACCCCAGCGCGCGCAGCCGCGCCATGTCGTTGCGGATGGTGCGCTCGCCGACCCCCGTGCGCGCGGCGAGGTCGGCCGCGGAGAGTCCTGGGGATCCCTGGAGCACACCCAGGACGGTGAGCAGACGCTCGGCGGTGCCGGCCATGCAACTCCTCCAAAGACGTCAGAAACCCGGAAGGAATCATGCCGGATAGATCGGCAGAGTGAGGTCCCTGAACACCACACAGACCCTCACCCTCCGCCCCTTCACCGTCGCCGTCCCCGACGAAGCCCTCACCGATCTGAAGCGACGTCTCGACGGCACGCGCTTCGCCGCGACCGCGCCCAGCACGGCCGACAACACCGCGACCGACGCAACCGACTGGGCCGCCGGCACCCCGGTCTCCTACCTACAGGACATGGTGCAGCGCTGGCGCGACTTCGACTGGCGCGCGGTCGAGGCGCGAATCAACAGCCGCCCGAACTTCCGCACCGAGCTCGACGGCCAGACGATCCACGTCCAGCACATCCGCTCCCCCCACCCGGAGGCCACCCCGCTCCTGCTGGCCCACACCTACCCGGGCTCCTTCCTCGAGTTCGAGGACGTCATCGAGCCCCTGACCGACCCCACCGCCCACGGCGGCCGCGCGGAGGACGCATTCCACCTGGTCATCCCGTCGATGCCCGGGATCGGCTTCAGCACCCCACTCACCGACGGCGACTGGACGACCGCCCGCGTCGCCCGGGCCTGGGACACCCTGATGCGCGGCCTCGGCTACGACGCGTATGCCGTGCACGGCTCCGATGTCGGCGCCCTGGTCGGCCGCGAGCTGGCGATCCTCGATCCCGAGGGCTTCCGAGGCGCGCACGTGCTCCAGCTCTTCTCCTTCCCCTCGGGCGACCCCGACGAGTTCGCCGGGCTGACCCCCCGAGGACTACGCCGCCCTGGGCTTCGCCCAGTGGTTCACCACCGTCAACGGTTACGCGTCGATGAACGCCTCGCGGCCCGACACCATCGCGGCCGCGCTCAGCGACTCCCCGGTCGGCCAGCTGGGACGCACCCATCGGGGTGACCGTCTTCGCCGACGACTTCCAGTCGATCCGGACCTTCGCCGAGCGCGACAACACCGCCATCGTCAGCTGGACGACCCAACCGCGCGGTGGCCACTACGCGGCCCTGGAGGTCCCCGACGCGCTGGCTACGGAGATCCGGGCCTTCTTCCGGCTGACCCGGTGAACGCCGGCCGGGGTTCTTGTCACACTTGACCGCCGCCACTCGTCGGATCAGTGACCGACCCGATCGAGCACTCGAAGGAGAGCATCATGCCCACGACCAAGAAGACCGAAACCAGCACCTTCTCGGCGGAGGAGAAGAAGGCGATCAAGCAGACCGTCGCCGAGCGCAAGCGGACCGCGGCCGGCCAGAACACCGAGCAGGACGTGCTCGACGCCATCGCCGCGATGGACGACTCCGACCGGGCCATCGCCGAGGGCCTGCACGCCCTCGTCAAGCGGGTGGCCCCCGAGCTGACCCCGCGGACGTGGTACGGCTTCCCCGCCTACGCCAAGGACGGCAAGGTCCTGCTCTTCTGGCAGTTCGCCGGCAAGTTCAAGTCGCGCTACGGCCACATCGGGTTTCAGGACAACGCCCACCTCGACGACGGCACGATGTGGCCGACCGCCTACGCGATCACCGCGTGGAACGACGCCAACGAGCAGGCCGTCGAGAAGCTCATCCGGCGCGCTGTCGGAGACTGACCAAACCTGGACGTATGCCGCGGGCTCGCCCCCGCGGCATACGTCACCTCCGGACCGCGCAGGCTACGGTCCTGAGGTGGGCACCTTCGCGAGTCCGCTCACCGTGGCGGCGGGGCGGCGGCATACGGTCGCCGTGCGCTGTGACGGGAGCGTCCTCGCCGTGGGCCACGGCGGGGCCGGTGAGCTCGACGTCGACGCCTGGCGCAATGTCGTCGGCGTGGCCGCGGGCAATGTGCATGCCTTCCGCAACACCGGTCGCTCCCACACGGTCGCGCTGCTGACCGACGGCACGGCGCGGGCCACCGGCTGGAACGGCGACGGCCAGTGCGACATCAACGGCTGGGTCGGGCTCACCGCAGTGGCGGCCGGCTGGCGCCGGACCCTGGGCCTGCTCGGCGACGGCACGGTGGTGGCGGCGGGGCGCCGCGCGGAGGGTGCCGGCGATGTCGAGAGTTGGCGCGAGATCGTCGGAATCAGTTGCGGCGATTGGCATTCCGTCGGGCTGCGCGATGACGGCACGGCCGTCGCGAGCGGGGCCAACCGGCGCGGTCAGTGCGACATCGCGCACTGGTCGGGTCTGGTCGCCGTCAGTGCCGGCTACCTCCATACGGTCGGCCTGACCGCGGCGGGCACGGTGCTGGTCGCCGGTGAGCGAGCCGCCGTCGGTGGCGCCGCATCCGACACCTGGCGGGAGGTCGTCGCGGTTGCCGCCGCCAGTCACCACACGGTGGGGCTCACCGCGGACGGTCGGGTTCTGGCGTTGGGAGACAACACTTTCGGTCAGTGTGACGTGGCCGGCTGGGTCGATGTCGTTGCGGTAGCGGCCGGGGCAGCGCACACCCTCGGGCTGCGCGCCGAGGGGACCCTGCTGGCCACCGGCTGCGACGACGATGGCCAGTGCGCCGTCGCGGCCTGGAGCGACCTGCGTCGAGCGCCGCCTTCGCGATCGTCGGCGATCCCGATCACAGAGCAGACTGTGTGACAGCAGAGCATCAACCTTTTTGGCGGTATGCTGTCACGATGCGGACGACCGTCACTCTCGACCCGGACACCGAGCACCTGCTCCGCCGGCGAATGAGAGAGAAGGGCGTGTCGTTCAAACGCGCCCTCAACGACGCCATCCGGGCGGGCCTCGTCGGTCGTGAGCCGGCACCATACGAGACGCCGACCTTCGACATGGGGGTCCCGACCGTCGATCTGACCAAGGCGCTGCGCATCGCCGGCGAGCTCGAGGACGAGCAACTCATCGACTCCCTCAGGCGCGGCGCGTGACGCTCGTCGACGCCAACGTCCTGCTCAACGCCGTCAACCGGTCCGCGCCCGATCACGCGGTGGCCAAGCGATGGCTCGATGCGGCCCTGAGCGGGGCGACGCCGGTCGGCTTCGCGTGGGTGGTGCTGCTCGCCGTGCTCCGCCTCGCCACGCGCCCGGGGCTCTTTCCCCGCCCGCTGACCGCCGACGAGGCGACGACCCTGGTGCGAGGCTGGCTGAGCGCGCCGTCGTCGGTTGTCCTCCACCCCGGGAGCCGGCACCTCGATCTGCTCGCCGGCATGCTCGCCGACGCCGGAACCGCCGGCAACCTCACGACCGACGCCCACCTGGCCGCCCTGGCCATGGAGCACCACGCGACGGTGACGTCGTTCGACGCTGACTTCGCCCGGTTCGTCGGGGTGCGCTGGGCCCGTCCCGAGTAGCCGGCCCGGCGTCAGACGAATGCGTAGTTGACCCCGATCAGGTCGTAGGTCGCCCGCGCGCGTCGATCGCGGGTGAGCAGGGTCAGGCCGTGATGGCGGGCGGTGGCGGCGACCAGAGCGTCATACGTGGCTCCACCCCGGATGTTGCCGGCAGCCAGCGCGGCGACCAGCGCCCGATGCGCCCTGGGGGGCAGGTTGAGCAGGCCGGTCCCCAACGCATCGATGGCGGCACCCGCATCCGCCGGTGCGATGCGATGCGGGGCGGGCAGCCGGGTCAGGACGCTGTACGTCTCGAGGAGCACGTGCGCCGGGAGGCGATCGACGTCGGACAGCGCCTTGCGGGCGGCCGCATGGCCCGGGTGCCACGACAGCAGGGCCGGAACGAGCAGGCTGGTGTCGCACGTGGCGGTCACCGCCGGGTGGCCTCGATCGCGGCCCGGACGTCGTCATCGGTCAGCGGCGGCAGGTCGCCGTCGGTGATCAGCCGGGGAAGGCCGTCGACGACCTCGACCCGCACGTCGGCCGGGGCGAGTTCGATCTCGATCCGGCCGTCGGTGAAGACGATGTCGACCTCCCGTCCCGCGGTCAGTCCCATCGCGTCGCGGGCGGCCTTGGGCACGACGATTCGCCCGGCCGCGTCGATGGT
>JBDIAJ010000168.1:0-7555 GCA_039812345.1 Nostocoides sp.
GCGCCGACGACGACGAGGCCGAGGATCGTGCCCGCGGCGACGAGCCCGATGAGCTGGTTGGTGATCGCGCCGATCGGGCCGGTGGGCACACCGGTGATGTAGGTGACGCCCGACTGGGTGACCGCGATGAGCCGATAGGTGCCGATGGTGTGGCCGAGGTCGACGTCGACCGGGATCGACCCGATGCCGGCCTCGGACAATTCTGTGATCTGCGTGGCCGTCAGGGACGTCGTGTCCCCCTCGGCGTCCACGACCGAGTTGAGCGGGCCGAAGCGGTCGGCGACGACCGACCCGTTGCTCAGGCCGAGGCGGAGCACCGCGGTGCCGCTGCCGGGCGGAGGCGCGTTGACGTGGTGATCGCCGTCGCCGTCGGTGCCGAATGCGCGGCTGACCGTCTGCCGCAGCGAGGCGTCGACCTGCCCGGACAGATAGTGCTGGGTGGCGAGGACGACGAGCGCCCCGGTTCCGAGGCTCACGGCGATGAACAGGGCGATGGTCGAGGCGAGCAGCTTGGCGCGCAGCGTCCAGGACCGCGGAGCCCGGAGGGGCCCGGTGTGGGGAGCGGTCGGCATACGGGATCAGTCGGCGGGCTTGAGGACGTAGCCGACGCCGCGCATGGTGTGGATCATCGGGGAGTGGCCGGCGTCGATCTTCTTGCGGAGATAGGAGATGTAGAGCTCGACGACATTGGCCTGGCCGCCGAAGTCGTAGTTCCAGACGCGGTCGAGGATCTGCGCCTTGGACAGGACCCGCCGGGGGTTGCGCATGAGATACCGCAGGAGCTCGAACTCCGTTGCGGTGAGGTTGATCTCGCGGCAGGCGCGGGTGACCTCGTGGCTGTCCTCGTCCATGGTCAGATCGCCGACGACGAGGAGGGAGGAGGACTCGTCCGCGACCACCGCCGTGCGGCGCATGAGGGCGCGCAGGCGGGCGACGACCTCCTCGAGGGAGAAGGGCTTGGTCACGTAGTCGTCACCGCCGGCCGTCAGGCCGGCGACCCGGTCCTCGACGGCATCCTTGGCGGTCAGGAAGAGGACGGGCACGGCCGAGTTGTCGGCCCGCATCCGGCGCAGCACCTCGAGGCCGTCGAAGTCGGGCAGCATCATGTCGAGGACGACGGCGTCGGGCTGGAATTCTCGGGCGGTGCGAACCGCCTCGGTGCCGGAGGCCGCGGCCTTGACCTCCCACCCTTCGTAGCGCAGGGCCATCGCGAGCAGTTCCGTGAGGTTGGGCTCGTCGTCGACGACGAGGACGCGGACGGGTGTGCCGTCGAGGCGCTGCAGCTTCGGTGCCATGGCGGGGGTCGTGTTCATGAGATCAGTGAACCGGCCGACGCTAGGAAAAGGGGTGGGCGCTGCTGTGGGGATTCTGTGAACTGTCTGTGCCGCGGGAGGCTCGCTCGTCCGCGGACTCGCGCCAACGCGACAGGGCATTCACAGGCTGGTCAAAGGCTCGCGCGGTTCGCTGAAGACCTGCCCACCGACCGCCCGAGAACAAGGATCTCGACATGACCGAATCACCCACGACCGGCCCCGAGACACCGGTCACCGAACCGATCGCCCAGGCTCCCATCCGGGATCGTCGCTGGTCCGGCCGCACCACGGCCGTCGCTGGCGCGATCGCCGTTGGGGTGGCCAGCGTGACCGCGGCCGGCGCCGCGGCCGCGACGCCGCTGGGGAGCAATGTGCTCTCCGGCGGCGACGGGCGCGGCCAGTTCGGCCCCGGTGGCGGTGGTTTCGGTCCGGGGGGTATGCCGGGTGGTCGCCACTGGGGGAACGGCCAGGGGATGCCGGGTGGCGGTCTGCCGGGTCAGGGCATGCCCGGACAGGGCATGCCCGGACAGGGGATCCCGGGCCAGGGCACGACCGGGCAGGGGATGCCTGGCCAGGGCACGACCGGGCAGAGCGGAACGTCGCTCGACCCGCGGGCCGCGAACGGGACGAACTGATGTTGCGCGCGCGACTGCACCGCGACCCCCAGCCACCCTGCGGACGCGGGCTGCGTCCGTTGGCGAGTCAGCGGCATACGGACCGGGCGGGGATCCGCCGCGGCGAGGTCGCGGGCGTCAGCGCGGCGACCAGGACCGGGGAATGATCTTGTAGGTCGCGGACCCGGTCTTGAGGGCGCGGACGCCGGTTCCGGCGCTGGTCATCACGCAGAGGTCGGGCCAGCTGTCGCCCGTGCAGTCATACCTCATCGCGATCGACTTGCCGTCGGGTGACCACGTCATCTCGCTCGCGTTCTGGTCGTCCACACCCACGGGCACCGCGATGGCGGCGCCCGTGGCGACGTTGACCTTGTAGCCATAGCTCGGGTCCCAGTAGTCCGGGGAGTAGTCCGTGACCCAGGCGCCCGTTGGGTCGAACTCGTTCTGGTCGCCGGGGAGCGATCGGATGTGGGCTCCGGTCGTCGTGATGAGTTCGCCGCCGACCGCGACGTGGTCCCCGTTGTAGACGTGCGAGATCGCGATCTTGTCGCCCTTGGGTGACCAGTCGGCCCGCTCGTAATACTCGGAGTAGTAGTCGGTGGTCGCCGGGTTGCGCTTGATCGTCGTGAACGACGCCCCGGGGACCGCCTTCATGATGGCGATCCCGCCGTTCTGCGGGTTGGTGATCTGCTTGCGGTCGAAGACGAGACGGGTGCCGTCGGGGGACCAGCTCGGGTACTTCTCGTCATACGTGCTGGTGTTGGTGAGGCGCTGAACGCCGGTGCCGTCGGAGCGCATGACATAGAGATCGTTCTGGCCGGCCGTCTTGCGGTGATAGGCGATCCGCGTCCCGTCGGGCGAATAGGCCGCGTCGCCGATCGAGCCGCCGCTGGTCAGTTGCTTCAACCCGCTCCCGTCGGACTTGATCGTGAACAGATTGCCGTTGACGGTGACCAGGAGGAGGGGGCTGACGACCCGCGCTGTCGCCGCCACCGCCGTGGTCGTCTCTCGTGCATTCGCAGGACCTGCCGCCAGAGCGGTGGCGAGACCCGTTGCCGCCACGGCGGCGGTGGCGGACATGGTCAGGCGGTTGGATCGCATCTCGACTCTCCTCGGTTGCATCGTGGTGGTGATTCGGCACTGTAGGGACGGTCGCGGGGCGGTGCCCTCGATTCGGCCGAATCGCGTCCCTGATGACCAGAAAGTGACCGACGGCGTGGACGCAGCCGGGCAGTGAGTCAGCCGGCGACGTACTCCTGGAGCCAGGCGCGCAGTGGGGTGAGCGTGCGCCATACAGCGGCGACCTCGTCGCGGGTGTGCGCGGTCGACAGCCACGGCGGCACCCCGAAGGAGCGCATCACGAAGAGGTTCTTGCGGCGCAGCAGCTCGATTCGCGGGTGGTCCCTGGCGTAGCCGCGGGGCGCGGTCGCGACCTGTTCGCCGTGGATCTCGAGGCCGGCCGCCTCCAGGTCCGCCATGATCGCCGCGAGGGCGAGGCCGGACTCGGGGGCATCGACGGCGGCCCGGAAGCGGCGGGTCAGCTCGGGTGTGGCGGCCCGGAAGCCGCCGCCGGCGACGAGCCCATCGGCGCCGAGGCCGACATAGAGACCGAGGGTGGTGTCCCGCCCGACGATGGCGCCCTGGTGGTCCTTGTAGGGCGACTTGTCCGCGCTGAAGCGGACATCCCGGTTGGGGCGGAAGACCTTGGCCTCGCCGAACTCGCCCGCGAGGTCATCGAGCAGGGCCTCGAGCGGGGCCCGGACGGCGTCGGCATACGTCTGCTTGTGCGCCTGCCAGTAGTCCCGGGTGTTGTCGCGTTCGAGACCCTCATAGAAGGTGATCGCCTCGGGCGGGAAGCCGGTGAACGTCATACGCGCATTCTGCCCGGGGTGCGGGAGGAGGAGGGGAGACACCGAGGCCGCCAGTCGAAACTGGCGGCCTCGGAACGGGACCGGCCCGCGGGTGGCGGGGGTGCGGCATACGGACTCAGGAGTTCAGTCGCTCCTTGAGGCCGTCGAGCTCGGCGGCGAGGGGGGCCGGAAGCTTGTCGCCGAACTTGGCGAACCACTCCTCGATGAGCGGGAGTTCCTTCTGCCAGTCCTCGACGTTGACCGCGATCGCCTTGGCGACGTCCTCGTCGGACATGTCCAGGCCGGTGGTGTCCAGGGCGCCCGGGGCCGGGACCAGGCCGACCGGGGTCTCGACGGCCTCGGCGTCGCCGTCGAGCCGCTCGACGACCCACTTCAGGACGCGGCTGTTGTCGCCGAAGCCCGGCCAGAGCCACTTGCCGTCCTCGTCCTTGCGGAACCAGTTGACCTGGAAGATCCGCGGCAGCTTGGAGGCGTCGGCCTGCTTGCCGATCTCGAGCCAGTGGTTCATGTAGTCACCGGCGTGGTAGCCGATGAACGGGAGCATGGCCATCGGGTCGCGGCGCACGACGCCGACCGCGCCGGTTGCCGCGGCGGTCGTCTCGGAGGAGAGGGTCGCGCCGACGAAGGTGCCGTGGGTCCAGTCCCGCGATTCGTAGACGAGCGGGACCGTGGTGGCGCGGCGGCCGCCGAACAGAATCGCGTCGATCGGGACACCGTCGGGGTTGTCGTACTCGTCGGCGATCATCGGGCACTGCTTGGCCGGGGTGGTGAACCGGCTGTTCGGGTGCGAACTGACGACTCCGCTCTCGGGAGTCCAGTCGTTGCCCTTCCAGTCGATCAGGTGCGCCGGCTTCTCCTTCGAGATGCCCTCCCACCACACGTCGCCGTCGTCGGTGCGGGCGACGTTGGTGAAGATCGAGTTGCCCTTCTCGATGGTCCGCATGGCCATCGGGTTGGTGCTCATGCCGGTGCCGGGGGCGACACCGAACAGACCGAACTCGGGGTTGACGGCATACAGACGACCGTCGGGACCGAAGCGCATCCACGCGATGTCGTCGCCGATCATCTCGGCCTTCCAGCCGTCGATCGTCGGCTCGAGCATGGCGAGGTTGGTCTTGCCGCACTGGCTCGGGAAGGCGCCGGCGACGTAGTGGACGCTGCCCTTGGGCGAGGTGAGCTTGAGGATGAGCATGTGCTCGGCCATCCAGCCGTCGTCCCGGGCCATGGCGGAGGCGATCCGCAGGGCGTAGCACTTCTTGCCGAGGAGGGCGTTGCCGCCGTAACCGCTTCCGTAGGACCAGATCTCGCGGGTCTCGGGGAAGTGGGCGATGTACTTGGTGTCGCTGCACGGCCACGGGACGTCGGCCTCGCCCTCGGCCAGCGGCGCGCCGACGGAGTGCAGGCCCTTGACGAAGTCGGCGTCCAGCTCCTCCATCTTCTTCAGGACCGGGGTGCCGATTCGGGCCATGATCTTCATGTTGACCACGACATAGGCGGAGTCGGTGATCTCGACGCCGAACATCGGGACGGTCGCGTCGAGGTGGCCCATGACGAACGGGATGACATACATCGTGCGGCCCGTCATGCAGCCGCGGTAGAGGTCGGTCATCGTCGCCTTGAGTTCGACCGGGTCGATCCAGTTGTTGGTCGGGCCGGCGTCCTCCTCCTTCTCGGAGGCGATGTAGGTGCGGTCCTCGACGCGCGCGACGTCACTCGGGTCGGAGGCGCACCAATAGGAGTTCGGCTTCTTGTCCTCGTTGAGCTTGACGAACGTGCCCGAGGCGACGAGATCCTGGTTGAGCTGTTCGATCTCCTCGTCCGTCCCGGTGATCCAGACGACGCGGTCGGGCGTGCACAGTGCCGCCACCTCGTCGACCCACGCCTGAAGGGCGCTGTTGCTCGTCGCGGTCTCGGTTGTCATCCTCGGTGTTCCTCCATGCTGTGTGGCGAGGCCCCTTGCCCCACAATGACTTCCGCGCGGCCGCCGGTCAGTGGAGACACTGGAGCAGCCGCATGGCGGCTTCTGTTGTCCACGGTAGCCCAGCCCCGTTCGCGACCCGCCGGTGGAAGCGTTTCCGCCGTGTGGATCTCCTCACAGGCCAGCTTTCGTATGCCGACTCCCCCGCCCCTGTCCCTCGAAGGAGGACTGTGCAAGGCACCGGGCGGCGGCACGGGCGGTTGCGTCGACCAGGCGCCGGTCACTCGAAGCCGGAGGCCGCGGCCGCCCGCCTGAGGCTGTCCATCCCGCCGAGTCGGGCCTGGAGGAAGGCGGCCGATCCGATGTCGGCGGCGACTCCGGACTTCACCGAGTTGCCGAGGATGTCGGAGACCTTCATCCCGATGCCGACACCCGGAACGAAGTCGAGGGTGCCGCGCAGGGCGCTGTCGCCCAGTGTGCCGGTGCCCGTCACGTAGTCGAATGCCCCGGTCTCATCGGCCTCGATGCGCATGGTCGCGAGGTGGCCGTCGTACTCGTCCGTGAACATGCTCATGATCGACGAGCCCGTCGAGACGGAACTCGTCGAGACCGCGTGCGCGCGGGTGTAGGCGTCGGCGAGGAAGGCGTCCGCTTCTCGGTCGTATGCCGCAACCACGCCCGGCACCATCTCGGGGGTGAGCTTCTCGACGACGGCGCCGCGAATCTCGGCGCCGGCCCAGCCCACGCCCCCCTTGACCGCTCCCTCGGCGACGAGTCCCGCGGCGTGGCCCGCCGACAGGGTGGCGAGGTCGGTGGTGGATCCTCCAGGGATGCCGGCCTTGATCGTGCCGTACACGGCCTCGACGGCCGCCTTCGATCCGTCGTCGAAGTTCTCCGCCGCGATCGTCGCGAAATCGTGGACATCGGCTCGATTCACGTTGGCCAGGCTGAGCAGGTAGCAGTACTTCTGAAAGGCGGCGACCTCGGCGGCGCTCGGTTTGGGGTCGTTCTGCAGTTCCTCGCCCCAAGCCTCGGCCTTGGCATAGGCCTGCGGGTAGTGGTCCCTGATGCTCGGCTGGCCGATGACCTTCAGGCGGGTGGCGATATCGCGGACCTGCTGCTCGGTGGCCGGCTCGTCGCGCCGCCATGGGCCGCGTGGTCGCGGCGTCGGCGCGTCCCCCACGCCACCGGACCCGGTCGACTCACTCGCCCGTCGTTGCTCGGCCGCCTGCCGCTGGGCTTGGCGCGCGTAGTCGTCGAGGGCTTGCGCCAGCCGGTCGAGCTGTGTGTGCTGCCTCCGCCAGTCGTCGGCGAGGGCCGCCGAGTCGCGGCCGATCCACACTCCCTGCACCCGGCTCAGCGATCTGTCGAGGGCGGAGGTGATCGACCTCAGGGACTGCGCTGCTGACGTCAACTCCCTGGCGACGGCGTCGACCACGTCGACATCCATGCCGAGCCGCGTCATCGACGCCATCACCCCTTACAGTCCGGTTGCCGAGAGTCTCGGATACCTGGATGCCGGAGTCATGTCCCACATTCAAAGGACGGACCACCCCCTTTCGGCGCCAGGCGTGGCAGCGGGCGGGTTGTGGCCGAGGGGGTCACTCGGTGGGCGGCGACGGTGCCGCGGTGCAGCGGACCGAACCGGGCGCTCGCGCGCAGGTAGGCCACGCTCACCGTCTCCCTGAGCACGCTCGCTCCGATCACGGAGCCGGAGGCGAACAGCCCTTGTCGGCGAGGCGAGGTCGAGGGTCGGCATGAGAGGAAGCGCGCCCGAAGGTGGGCCCCAGCGGTGGCGCTGACGAAGGAAGCGCGCCCGAAGGTGGGCCCCAGCGGTGG
>JBDIAJ010000169.1:0-7548 GCA_039812345.1 Nostocoides sp.
GCCGCGGGCCGGGCGGCCGGACGCTTCGCGGCGACCGGGGGACGGGGCACCGCCCGCGTCCTGGGCCGCGGCACCCAGGCCGGGGTCCGCCGGTTCCAGCGGTTCGCCGGTGCCGACGGCGCCGACCGAAGCGGCCTGGCGCGGCTGACCGAACTCCACCTCGTCGACATCGCCGGCGACGCCGCGCTGACCGTCTCGCTCGCCGGGACCGTCTTCGCCCTCCCGGCCGACGAGGCGCGCAGCAAGGTCGCCATCTTCCTCGCGTTGACGATGGCGCCCTTCGTCCTCCTCGCTCCGCTGATCGGGCCGCTCATCGACCGGTTCAGCCACGGCCGCCGGTGGGCGATCGGGACGACGCTGGCCCTGCGCGCCTTCCTCGCCTGGGTCCTCGCCGGAGCGGTGGCCAGCGATTCCGCCTGGCTGTTCCCCGCGGCTCTCGGCGCCCTGATGGCGACCAAGGCGTATGCCGTGACCCGCGCCGCCGCGCTGCCACGGGTGCTGCCGGACGGCATACCTCTGGTCAAGGCCAATGCGCGGCTCAATATCGCCGCTCTCGGGGGGATGGCCCTCGGTGGTGGGCTGGCCGGAGCGCTCGCCCGGATCGGCCCCGAATGGTCGCTGCGGGCCGCCTTCCTCATCTATGTCGCGGGCACCGTCCTGGCCATCCGCCTGCCCGCCCACGTCGACTCGACCGTCGGCGAGGAGGACTTCTCCGGCGGCGCCGAGGTCAAGGCCGCCCGCCGGCTGCGTGCGCTCCCGGTGTCGGTGCGCTACGTCCTCTGGCTCATGACGGGCGCCCGGATGCTCACCGGCTTCCTCACCCTGTTCATGGCCTTCCTCATGCGCGAACACCCCTTGCCGGGCATGGCGGGCTCCCTCGTCATCGGGGTCGTCGGCGGGGCGGCGGCGCTGGGCAATGCCGCCGGAAGCATCATCGGCAACCGGTGGGGCAACGCCGCCCCCGAGGCGATGGCCTCGACCCTGCTGGGCATCGGGTTCGCCGCCGCCGTCGCCACCTCGGTGTTCTACTCCGTGTGGACCCTCGCGGCCATCGGCTTCGTCGCCGGTCTGTTCGGGCAGTTGGGCAAGCTGTCCCTGGACTCCCTGGTCCAACGCGACGTGCCCGAGCGGATGCGGGCGCGGGTGTTCTCCTGGACCGAGACCCTGCTGCAGATCTTCTGGGTGTTCGGTGGCGCGATCGGCATCCTCATCCCCCTCAACCCCCAGATCGGGTTCCCCGTCCTGGCCACCCTCCTCGCCCTTGCCGCCGTCGCCGCCCTCCGCTCGCGCGCCACCGGCCGCCGACCGTCTCCCGCGCCGTCGCCGGTTCAGTAACGCTCGTCCAGGTCCCGCCGGGCGTCGCGGGCGCCCCGATGTCGCGCCGGGAGATCGGCATACGCCGGCGTGCACGAGACTTGTCCCCGTGACGATCTCCGCCCTTCCCGGCACCCCGGTCGACGCCCAGGCCTGGGCGGGCGCGACCTGGCCCCTCGGGGCGCGCTATGACGCCGCCTCCTCGACGACGACCTTCGCCGTCGCCGCGCCGGAGGCGACGCGCGTCCTCCTCGAGCTGTATGCCGCCCCCACCGGCCGCGACGCCCTCGCCGGGATCGATCTGGTCCGGTCCGCGGACGGGTTCTGGCGGGCCCGAGTGGCGGGGGTGGGCCACGGCGCCCACTACGGCTACCGGGTGTGGGGTCCGGGCTGGAGCGTCGACCCGGCGTGGCAGCGTGGCGGGTCGAGCGCGGGGTTCGTCGCCGACCGCGGGCCGAGAGGCCAGCGCTTCAACCCCAACAAGGTGCTCACCGACCCCTATGCCCGCGAGATCTCGCACGCCCCGTCCAGCCCGCTCATCGCCGCGGCCGGCGCCGACGCCGGCGTGCTCGGGTGGGGCCCGCACGACTACCGCGGCAAACCGGTGCGCGAGTGGGACACCGGGCCCTACGCCCCCAAGGCGATCGTCATCGCCGACACGACCCCGACCGGCACCAAGCCGGCCATCCCCGCCGAGTCGAGCGCGATCTATGAGGCGCACGTCCGCAACCTGACGCTGCACCCGTCAGCGGCCACGCTGCATACGCACCTGGCGGGCCTGCCCGGCTTCGGCGACGTCACCGACGTCCCCGACCACCTCCGTGGGACGTATGCCGGCGCGGCGCACCTCGCGGCCTACGTCAAGGCGCTGGGGTTCTCGGCGATCGAGCTCCTCCCGGTCCACGAGTCCAGCGGCTCCGAACTCGACACGACCGGGTCGTCGAACCACTGGGCCTACATGACCCTGGGCTTCTTCGCCCCGAACCGGCAGTATGCCGCCGACCAGTCCCCCGGCGGCCCGACGCGCGAGTTCAAGGAGATGGTGCGCGCGTTCCACGATGCGGGGGTGGAGGTCTATCTCGACGTCGTCTACAACCACACCGGCGAGGGCGGCAACTGGGGCGACGCGGACACGGTCGGGTTCACCGGATTCGGCGGGTTCGCGACGACGGACTACTACGTCCTGACCGACGACGGCCGGCTGGTCGACGGCGCGACCGGGTGCGGCAATCAGACCGACATGTCGAGCCCGATCACCCAGCGGCTCGTCGTCGAGTCGCTCGCCCACTGGTGCGACGAGATGGGGGTGGACGGGTTCCGGTTCGACCTCGCGCCGGTGCTCGGGCGGCAGCCTCAGGCGCAGGCGCGGGAGGACTGGGGCGGGCAGGCCCGGTTCCATCAGAGCCACCCGCTCCTGATCGCGATCCGCGATCTCGCCAGGGCGCGCGACATCGAGGTCATGGCGGAGGCGTGGGACCTGTGGGGATACGAGGTCGGCAACTTCCCCGACGGCTGGGCGGAGTGGAACGGGCGGTACCGGGACGGCATCCGCCGGTTCATGAAGGGCGACGGCAACACCGGCGCCTTCCTCGAGATGATGAACGGGGACTACCGCGACTTCGCCGATCAGGGCGGGCCGCAGCGGTCGATCAATTTCGTCACCGCGCACGACGGATTCTGCATGCTCGACCTCGTCGCCTACGACGGGAAGAACAACGGTGGGCCCTGGCCGTTCGGGCCGTCGGACGGCGGCAGCGACAGCAACGACTCGTGGGGCTCGGGCGGTGACGCGGCGCTGGTGCGGCAGCGGTTGCGCAACTTCTGGGTCGTGCTCTTCCTCGCCCGCGGCGTCCCGATGGTGTGCTCGGGCGACGAGTTCGCACGCACCCAGAACGGCAACAACAATCCCTACAACCTCAACACGATCGGGATGTGGAACAACTGGGCGGCCGCGCAGACGCCGGCGCCGACCGCGGTTCCCGTCGACCCCGCGCACCCTGACGTGCACTATCACGACGTCTTCGGGCGGGCCGGATCGCCGGAGGGGGTCAACCCGCAGCTCGTCTTCGCCGCCTTCCTCGCGCGGTTGCGGCGCGATCATCCCGGCCTGCGGCAGCGGACGTATGCCGATTCCGTCCTCGGCGGCGACGACGTCAGCTATGTCTTCTTCACCCCGGGCGAGGGGCACTCACCCGCCGAGGGTGACCGGGCGCTGCGGCTGTGGATCGACGGCTCGGGGGTCGGCGCAGCGGACCTGCTCGTCCTGATCAACATGGCCGACCATCCGGTGACGTTCGCGGTGCCCCACGGGTCCGACGCGATCGCCTGGCGACGGATCGTCGACACGGCCGCGGTGTTCGAGCCGGGCTTCAACTGCTGGTCGGTCGAGGCCGGCGATGTGATCGTGGATTCGTATGGCGCGGCCGCCTGGTCCGTCGTCGTCCTCGCCTCCGGCACGCCGGGAGTGCCGGCGCCACAGCCGGGGTCGGGTCGTGGCTCCGGAAAGCCGTCGGGCCCGCCCGCCACGGACGTGGTGACCCAGGTGACCGACATCCTGCTCGACTCGGTGAAGGGCTGGTTCCAGCGCCGCAAGGGGTGAGCGTGCGCCGGCCCGGTGGCCACCGGCCAGTTGTCCACAGGCCGCGCTCCTGCCACAGCGACGAACAGGCCCGTGCTGAGACGCTGGTTCTCATGACGAGTGAGGGGATGATGGACGCCATGACGGTGGTGGCGGACGACCGACGCTGGACCAGGGCGCGGCGGGATGCGCTGCCCGATGACGGCATCCGGCGCGAGTTGCTCGACGGAGCCCTCGTGATGACCCCGGCACCCGCCCCGCGTCATCAGGGGGTCGTCGGCGAATTGTTCGTGCTGCTGCACGCTGCCTGTCCCGCCGGACTGCGGGTCCTCATGGCGCCCGTGGACGTCACCCTCGATGACCGAACCGTGCTGCAGCCGGATCTCGTCGTCGTCACCGCGGACGCGATCGGCCCGAATGACGTCACCGGCCCTCCCCTGCTCGCCGTCGAAGTCCTCTCTCCCGGAACGCGGCTCGTCGATCTGAACCGCAAGCGACCGAGGCTGGAGCGCGCCGGGTGCGCGGCCTTCTGGCCGATCGACCCCGACGAGCCGTCGCTCCTGGCGTGGGAATTGCGCGCTAGCCGCTATGTCGTGGTCGCACACCCGGTCGGCGAGCAGGAATGGGTGGCGAGCCTGCCCTTCCCGGTGGCGATCAGGCCCGCGACCTTGATCCGGTGATCGCCCGGGTGGGCGCGGTCGGGGCGAAGCGCGGGCGGGTGCTAGGTTCGGGGCGTCCGAGCAGGGAAAGACCGGTGCGAATCCGGCGCTGACCCGCAACGGTGATCCGCTTCGGCGGCGAGCCCGACTGCCTGCCCGGCGCCGTCCGAACCACCCGTCACGATTCCCCGCCGAGGTATGCGGAGGAAGGACCACCCGATGACCACCAACTCGACGTCGCGCGCGCCCATCGCCCACCCGACCACGCGCGCGGCCGGCGCGGCCCGCGGGGGGCGAGCCCGCGGCATACGCACCGGAGTCGCCCTCGGCCTCGCCGCCGCGACCGCACTCACGCTCGCACCCGGGGCCACCGCCACCCCCCCGCCGTATGCCGCGTCCGCGGCCCCCGCGGTCAGCGACACCACCGCGGCCAAGAACGCCTCAGCGTGGCTCGGCTGGCAGTTCGTCGACAAGTCGCACCTGCAGACGGTGTACGGCGGGACGGCATACGATGACGCCGGCCTGACCCTGGACGCCGTGCTCGCCTTCGCCGCGAGCAAGAGCAACGCCGTCTTCGCCAAGTCCGCGTTGACGTGGCTCTCGGACCCGGCGACCCTCGGCGGCTACATCGGCGACGGGACCATCGAGTCCTATGTCGGCGCCCACGCCAAACTCGCGCTCGCCCTGCAGGTCAGCGGTCGTTCGACGCGCAACTACGGCGGGCGCGACATCCTCGCCGAGCTGATCGCCCTGGAGGGCGCGGACGGGCGCTTCCACGACACGTCGGCGTGGGGCGACTACGTCAACACCTTCGGCCAGAGCCTCGGCGCGATCACCCTGAAGCGCGCGGGCCGCAACGTCCTCGCCTCGCGGGCGTCCGGCTTCCTCGTCACCCAACAGTGCGCGGACGGTGGGGTGCCGATCAGTTTCGACGGGGCCACCTGCTCCGGCGACGTCGACGCGACCGCCGTGGCGATCCAGGCCTTCGCCGCGACCGGTCGCGCGACCGCGGCCGGGCGCGCGGCGGCCTGGCTGCGCGCCAACGCCGTCCCGGCCGCCAACACCAACTCCGCGGGACTCGTCGCCGCCGCCTTGACGACGGCCGGCGGGTCCGCCAACACCACTGCCGCACAGTCGAATCAGTCGTTCATCCGATCCCTGCAGCAGGGCTGTTCGGCACCGTCCGGGCGCCGCGGGGCGATCGCGTATGCCGCCGGCCCCTTCGACAAGGACGCCGCACCCCGGGCGACCACTCAGGCGATCCTCGGTCTCGTGGGAGCCAACCTCACGACGCTCACCGCCGCCGGCTCCGCACCCGGCGCTCCGGCGACGACCTGCTGACCGAGCCGACGTCGGGGCCTCTCGCCGCCCAACCCCCTCGGCTCACAGCAGGGGGTTGAGCGGCGAGACGGCCAGACCACCGGGCACACACCCGGGAAGCCAGCGGGCGAGATCCCCCGCGGCGTGCCGCCCGGGCCGGTCGACGACACGTTCGCCGTCGGCATACCAGATGACGGTCATGACCGCCCGCATCCGGTCGGTGGAGTTCGCGAGCGCCCGGTGGAGGGTCCACCCGCCGTGGAAGGAGGCGTCCCCGACCTCGAGCGTCGCCGGACCGGTCACCGGAAAGCGTTCCGCGAGGATGCCACCGACGACCTGGCCACCGAAGTGATCCTCCGAATCCTGGGAGATGACCACGTCCGACAACGCCCCCGCTGCATTGGTCCCGGAAGCGAACTGCAAGGTGCCCATCGGCGGGTCGACGTCCTGGAGCGGCAGCCACATCGTCACGCACCGCTCCCCACGCAGCGGCCAGTAGCCCGCGTCCTGGTGCCAGGGCGTGATGCCCCCGCCCGGTTCCTTGAACAGCGCCTGGTCGTGATAGAGCCGCACTCGTTCCACCCCGAGCAACCGCGCGGCGATCCCGGCGAACCGCGGCGAGTGCACGAACGCGGCCACCGTCTCGTCGACCTCCCAGAGGTTCATCGTCTGGAGGAAGGCCCGCCCATAGAGGTCGCGTTCCGCCAGGGGCCGGTCCTCGACGTTGTTGGCCGCGACCGCCGCGCGGATCGCGGGGTCGACGGCAGCGACCTCGGCTGCGGTGGCGACCCCACGCAGCACCACGTGACCATCCCGGGTGTATGCCGATCCCTCTTGAGGCGTGACCGCATACGTCCCGCCGAACAAGCCGAGACCAGCGCCGGTCATCATGCGCCCACCCTAGGACCAGGTGCCAGCATGACCACATGACGGTTCTTCGCCAGGTCGGCGCCACCCTCGACATGTCGGTCAACGCGCCCGCCGACCTCATCCTGTCGATGGCGGTGGCCGCGGACCACGACTACCCCTTCTCCGGCAGCGCGATCGAGCTCACGACACATCGGCTCCATCGGCGACCAGACCGGTCGCGGCCACATGCTGTCGAACGGTCGCCGTGAATCCTTCGTCCTCGTCAACCCCGTCACCACTGTTGAGAACAGCTCAACGTGCAGCTCGCGAACCCACTCGAGATGATAGCGGCCGACCCGCCCGGTCAATGATCTGCCGGGTCAGCATTCGAGAGCCGGAAGGTGAGGTCCGCCTCGAGTTCGACGAAGCGGCCGACGACGAACGACGGCGCCTTGATCCCGAGCGGCCGGCGGTCCAGTCGGCCTCTCACGTGTAGCCGGATCTCGAGTGCCGAGCTCGCGACGACCTCGGCCGAGAGGGTCACCGGCGCGGTGGCTCCTCGAGCCTGGACGACCGCGCCCGCGCTCCAATTTGCCTCTGGTGCGATCTTCTCCGTGAGTTCGACGCGGACCCTTGGGTGGGCTGCCGCGTCGAGGAAGGCCGGCTTGCGCAGGTCCTTGTCCCGATGGTCGTTCCCGGTGGCGATCCCCTGGACGCTGGCCTCGACGTATGCCGCGTCAACGGCGCCGTTCGGTAGTTGTCAAGTCAAATGAGACGCGTCCAGCCTAGTTTCTGGACGGTGATTCGCTCCCGCGTTTTGCGGGGTCG
>JBDIAJ010000170.1:0-7525 GCA_039812345.1 Nostocoides sp.
GGTGACGGCGTCGGCTCGATCACGATCTCGTGCGGCAAGTTGATGACCGGTATCACCGTCCCCGAGTGGGGTGCGATCCTGATGCTGCGCAGCCTCAAGAGCCCCGAGTCCTACTTCCAGGCTGCGTTCCGCGTTCAGTCCCCATGGGCCTACCGGGACGCAGAAGGCCACCTCGACCTACGCAAGAGCACTTGCTTCGTGTTCGAGTTCGACCCGAACCGCGCGCTGTCCCTCATCGCCGAGTACGGAGCCAAACTCGCCACGAACGGAGACACCACGCCGTCGGAGGCGATCGGCGAGCTCATCAACTACCTGCCGATCTTCGGGTTCACTGGCGGCGCGATGACCCAGCTCGACGCCACCGACGTGCTGAACTGGGCCACGGCGGGCGTTGGCGCCGCGGCACTGGCTCGGCGCTGGAACTCGCCCCTCTTGGTCAACGTCAACGAGCGCACCCTGGAGGCCGTCCTGGGTCAGCCCGAGCTGATGGAGGCCCTGGCCGACATCGAGGACTTCAGGGCCTTGGTCAACAACGCCGATCAGGTCATCACGAACACCAAGGACCTCAAGAAGGCCAAGCGGGAGCAGGGCGGCAAGCTCACCCCCGAGCAGAAGAAGACGCAGTCCGACACGGCCAAGATGCGGGCCGAGATCCGCGAGAACCTGCAGAAGTTCCTGGCGAAGATCCCGGTGTTCATGTACGCCACCGATTACCGCGAGGAGGCGCTCAAGCACGTCATCGAGTCGCTTGACCCGGCGCTGTTCGAGCGCGTCACTGGCCTGACGGTCGACGACTTCAAGACGCTCAACCAGCTGGGACTGTTCAACGCCCAGCACATGAACGACGCGATCTACCAGTTCAAGCGGTTCGAGTCGGCCAGCCTCGACTACGCCCTCACCGAAGAGGAGCGCGAGCGTCGCCACCGGAACGAGCAGATCGGTCTGTGGGACACCGTGGCAGTGGAGGAGCCAACCGCCTGATGCCCGTGGCTCAGCAACGACCCGTACGCTTGGCCGACATCGTCGAGCCTGCTCGCGCCGCCCACGATGTCGCCGGCGGTCTGGCGGCGTTCCACGCTGACCCAGCGGTGAGCGCCTTGCGCCACTGGCCCGAAGACGTGATCGAGCAGTGGCTCTACGACCACGCCGAACACGCTCCCTTTCAGGCCGACTACGGCCACATCGACCTTTCATCTCTTGCGTGGACGGTCGAACCGGTCACCCTCGCTGACCTGTTGCTCATGCCGACGGGTGCGTCCGAGACCGACCTGCTCGACTACTTCGCCCGCGATCCTGAGCACTGGGTCGCCGTGCGCAACAAGGGTTGTCACATCGGCGTCCGCGAGGTGTGGGAGGTTCAAGGCACCTGGAAACGGTGGCCCATCCTGCTCGATCGCGGCGTTGTGACTCCCGGGCAGACGGGCCTGCAAGTAGTGGAGGGGCGCACGCGGGTAGGCGTCCTGCGCGGCAGGGCGCGAATGGGATATCACGTGGCCGCCAACCACTTGGTTTGGGTAGGTCGGGTTCGCTCCTAGCCCCTCACCTCGACAAGCGACCAGTCTGACGATTGGGTGAGCGAGTAGGCCGGGTCAGCCGCACGCTGACCCGGACAACCCAGATCGCCACGATGGATGTGCTGATCGCGTGCACGGCGCTGGATGCGCGCGCGGCGTTGCTCACGGCGAACCGCAGCCACGTCGACCGAATCGCCGGACTGAGGGTGCTCGGCTACTGACGCATGCCCGCGACGGCGCGCAGGATGTCGGGGAGAGCACCGGGGTCGGCGAGCGTGAGCGCGGCCAGTTCGCTCGGTGCGAACCAGCGCAGGTCGTCGTGCTCGTCGGGTGCGAGGTTGGCCGGCTCGCCCGCCCAGCGGGTGATCAGGAAGGCGTGCATCTGAAGAGTCGGGTCGTCGAATGCCATCGGGAACGGCCGGGGATCGACGACGCGCACCCCGAGCTCCTCCAGGCATTCTCGGACGACGGCCTGCTCCGGCAGCTCGCCCGGCTCGATGTGACCGCCGACCAGGTCCCAGCAGTCGGGATACCACTCCCGCGCCGGGTGGCGGTGCGCCAGAAGCACCCGGCCGTCGCGCACGACGGCGGCGACGGCGATCGGGACGCGGGCGGGCGGCATACCGGCAATTGTCATGGCGCGACGAGCTCGACGAACAGGAAACAGATGAATGACCGATGGTCGGCCGTGGGCAAAAGCTCGGCCGGAGTGTCGGGCGCGGGCGCCGGCTCCGAGACCGAGCGGATCGAGAATCCTGCTCGGACAACGGAATTGAGCACCTCCGAAAGCGGCCGATGCCAGTGGGTCATCCAGACGGTCCGACCCTCGAAGGTGTAGTCCTCCGAATACCGCGTCACGGCGAAGTAGTCCGCGTCGGGATAGACGATCGCGTAGACCGCGGGACGGATGATCGAGACCAGCAGCCGGCCACCCGGTTTCAGCACCCGTCGCAACTCGCCCAGGGTCGGCGCCCAGTCGGCGACGTAGTGCAGCGACAGCGACGCGACGGCGAGGTCGAACTCGCGATCGGGATAGGGCAGGGGCGCCGCCAGGTCGGCGACGCGCAGATCCGCGTCGGCGCCGAGACGGTCCCGGGCGATGTCGACCATCGCTCCGCTGAGATCGAAGCCCGAGACCACCGCCCCGGCGGCCGCGAAGTCGGCCATCAACGGCCCCGAGCCGCACCCGGCGTCGAGGATCCGCAGGCCGCCGACGTCACCGGCGAGCCGGAGCAACTCCGGCCGGTTGTACCAGGCGTTGAACAGGCTCTTCTCGTTCTCCGCCGCATAGGCAGCAGCGAAGGCGTCGTAGTCGGCGGGCGAGGCGACGGATTCCGGAGCGGGCATACGGCAATCCTGGTGTGTGGGTGGTGCGGGAGGCTCGCTGAGGGGTTCAGGTGCGGAACACGGAGACGAAGACGGCCGTCGCCGGCGCGCCGTCGGTGTCGGGCACACTCCAGGCGAGCCGGTCCAGGTGCTCGGCGAGATGCCGGGCCTGCGCCGGCGTCAGGTGCACCCGGCGCAGGAACGCGAACGCCTCGGGGTCGTCGATGAGCCCCTCGGTGACGAGTTCCATCATGCCGGCGGTGGCGTCGGGACCCTCGAAGCGCAGGGCCGGGCCGACCGCCTCGTAGAGCACCCCGGTGCCGCCGCGGCCCACCGACGTGCCGGCCCGGCGGATCAGCCCGACCCGCTCGAGGGCCGCGACGTGGTGAGCGACATTGCCCTTGTTGCACCGCAACTCCCGCGCCAGGGCGCTGACCGTGCTCGGGGTGCGCAGCGCGAGCAGGATCCGATGGCGAGTCGGGTGCGCGAGGGCCTGACGTTGGGCGGCATTCGCGACGAGCGCATCCATACCGAAAGCGTCAAGAGAATTCGCAGAAGCGTCAAGAGCGGGCGCAGGGTGGCTTCATGAGACCAGTGAGCCCCTTCACCGCGCTGGCCGACCTGGTCGAGGACCGCTACGTCCTGACCGACCGCGCCGCGGCATACGCACAGATCATCCGGGAGCATGCCGCCGAACTCGACGCACTCCTTCCCGACCGCGAGGCGGCGAATCGTCGACTCCACGACCTCGTGCCCGACAAGCACCTGTCGATCCGGGCCACACCGGCCAGCGGAGCCGGCGCGGCCCGTCCGCCGCGGCGCGCCGGCGGCCTGGCGAGCATCGAGCGACGCCCCGACAACCTGGCCGTGGTCGCCGTTCGGCCCACCTTCGGCGCGCCCAAGGAGACCCGCCCGTTCCTGTATGCCGCGGCCAGCCACGTCCGCGACGCCGGCGCGCTGGTCCTCGATCTGCGCGAGTGCGATGGCGGCGACACCGAGACCGCCGCGCTCATCCACGGCTGGCTGCTCGGCCCCGACCCGGTGCTCCTCGGGTGGTTCGAGCACCGGGGCCGGCCGACCGAGGACTACGTCGGCGACGTCAGCCTCGGGCTGACCTTCGACCGGCCGGTGGCGATTCTGACCTCCGCGCGCACCTTCTCCGGAGGTGAGGATCTCGCCTACCTCCAGCAGGCCCTCGGGCGGGCCGTCGTGGTGGGCGAGACCACCGGCGGGGGCGCGCATCCGGTCGAGCACTTCCCCCTGCCCGGGGGCCGACTCTGTCAGATTCCGGTGGCCCGCAGCGTCATCGCGGCCACGGGCTCGAACTGGGAGGGGGTCGGAGTCCGGCCGGAAATCGCCTGCGCGGCCGGCGAGGCGTTGACGTATGCCGTGTCCGCCCTCCGCGCGGATTCGCGGGTGACTGACCCGCGGCACCGATGGCGGCCGGGTCGGCGAGCTCAGGCCCGATCCGCGTGATCCCAGCCGAGACCGACCAGGCGACGCAGCACCCCCTCGTCGACCTTGTCGAGGGTGGTGACGTAGAGACACCCGACGCTGCGCCGGTGCGGGCCGAGCCGCTCCAGGAGCGGCGAGGCGTCCGGAGCCTCCACCACGCCATACAGGGTCAGCGCCCTGGCGCGCGGGCTGAACGCCACCCGAGGCATGTCGCCCTCGCGACCGGACTCGTACACATAGTGGAGTTCGCCGAAGCCGACGATCGACGGACCCCACATCCGCGGCTCGACACCGGTGACCTCGGTGAAGATCTGCAGGAGACGGGAGCCCTGGTCACGTTGTCGGGCCGTGGGCAGACCCGCGATCCACTCTCTGGCCGAGCCGTCCCGGGCGCGCAGATCGGAGTTGGCGTTGCGGTCGGGTTGCGCACCGGTGCTCACCTGGGCCCGCCCGCCGGCGGCGGCCCCGGCCCGCGGGTCGTCGTCGGCGAATGCCCACCCATGCTCGGCCATCGCTCGCCGAAGCACCCCGACCGCCTTCGGCCCCATGCCGTGCCATGCCAGGACGGACCGCATCGGTATGCCGTCCAGCTGCCCCAGGTGGGTGTAGCCGGCGGACGCCAGCGCGCGCAGCGCGGGTGCACCGGTCCGCGGGAAGGGCACGTCATCCATCCCGCCAACCTACGGCCCCGCGGGGCCCGGCACGCGACTGCGGCGAGCCCGACACCACCCACGGCCCTCGACTCGGGGGGCGCAGCCGTGCGGCACGGTCACCCGGCCCAGGGGCCGATGCCGCCGACCTTGTCGATGGTGTAGCGCAGCAGGAAGCCGGGGGTCCCCTCGGGCACGGGGAAGACGAAGTCCGGGGCGACATAGAGCCGGCCCAGCCGGTGCAGCAGATCCGCGGCCGGAGCGTCGGCGACGACCTCGGCGCGGGCCTGGAGCACGGCATACGGCGCCATCATCACGCCCGGCTCGTGGGGCGCCTCGAAGGACAGCACCACCCGCGGGTCGCGCTCGATATTGCGGATCTTCTGGGTGCGCTGCATGTGCGCGCTGACCAGGGTGTCGGTGTCGTCCAGGCCGATCCAGATGACGCTGACCTGCGGACTTCCATCCCTGTTGAGGGTGCTGAGGTGGGCCAGCGGGCCGGATTCGATGAGGGCGCGGAGGTCGGGATTCACATACCGGACACTACGCTCGGCACCGCCGGAGGTGCGCGGGCCGGCCGCCGGTCAGCGATTGACCCAGGACTGCATCGCGCCGGGGTAGCGGTGTGGGTCGACCTGGAATCGCGCCGACGTCTCGGTCAGCGCGGCCAGGTCGGCGTCGGTGAGGTGCACGTCGGCGGCGTGCGCGTTCTCGGTGGCACGCGCCGGGTTCTTGGTGCCGGGGATCGGCGCGGCGGTGGGCCGGGTCTGGATGATCCAGGCGAGGGCGACCTGGCCGGGGGTGCAGTCGTGCCGGGCGGCGATCGCCCGGACCGCCTCGACCAGTCCCTGGTGCCGGGTGACGGTGTCGTCCTGGAAGCGGTTCATCACGGCGCCGATGCTGCTCTTGGCATCCTCGGGCGTGGTCATGGTGCCGGTGAGGAAGCCCTTGCCGAGTGGGCTGAAGGGCACCAAGCCGATGCCGAGCTCGTCCAGGACCGGCAGGATCTCCTGCTCCGGCTCGCGCCACCACAGCGAATACTCCGACTGCAGTGCGGTCACCGGCTGGACGGCATGGGCGCGGCGGATCGTCTCGACGCCGACCTCGGAGAGCCCGAAGTGGCCCACCTTGCCCGCGGCGATGAGGTCACGCACGGCACCGGCGGTGTCCTCGATCGGGACGTTCGGGTCGAGCCGGTGCTGATAAAGCAGGTCGATCCGGTCGGTGCGCAGTCGCTGGAGGCAGCCGTCGACGACTTCGCGGATGTGGTCCGGATGCGAGTTCAGCCCGTCCTTGCCGTTGGCGACGTTGAAGCCGAACTTCGTTGCGATGACGACGTTCTCGCGCACCGGCTCAAGCGCTTCGCCGACGAGCTTCTCGTTCTCGTGGGCGCCGTAGACCTCGGCGGTGTCGAAGAAGCTGACGCCGGCATCGAGCGCGGCGCGGATGACCGACTGCGCCTGATCACGGGTGGTCAGGCTCATGCAGCCGAGGCCGATGTCGGAGACGAGCAGGCCGGAGCGGCCGAGCGATCGACGATTCATGGTCGCGACGCTACGCCCTTGCCGTCGCGAACGGTGGCGGCGGCATACGAGCCGGGGCTAGGGGCTAACTGCGGCTAACTGCCGCTAGTGGGGCGTCGCTGAAACATGTATACGTTTGCGGCTGATTTTGTCGATGATGTCGATGGCGGGTTTGACCCAACCATTTCCGCCCGAAACATCATTAGACCGTTTTCGGTCGGTCCGGTAGAATGGACCTTGACCGATCACCCGAGGAGGACGCCATGTCGCAGGCAGCGCGGATCAGCTCGACGTCGACGAGCGAGGCCGAACGGGCTCGCCAGGTCGAGGAGGCCGTGCACAGCGTGCGCATGGAAGGTCTCGACCTTGCCCCGGCAGACGCGGCCGACGCGGCCGAGTACGTCGCCGGGACGATCAGCCTCGACGAGTACGGCCGCCGGACCCGAGCCCGCTACGGCGTGCCCGAGGAGGATGGGCGGGGGAACGGTGAGCGTGGCCGCCAGGCGGTCGCCGCCGCTGCTGCTCGGCCCGCAGTCCGTGCCGCGACCCGGCCCGCCCAGCGCGGGCGATGAGCGAGCAGGTCGACCCGTACACCGACCCCGAGACGGGCACCCTCCGCAACCGGATCGGTGCCCGCACGCAGGCCGCCCTCGACCAGGCCGAGGGCGGCTTGTCTGTGCAGCGGCTCGTCGAGCTGGCCGCCCGGTATCCGGTGCGGCCGACGTCGGACCTGGCCGAGCTGCGCGGCATTCACCGCCACCTGTTCCAAGACCTCTACGAGTGGGCCGGGCAGACCCGGACCGTCGACATTCGCAAGCCCGGCGGGGACCGTTCCTGCCGGTGTCCCGGACGAGACCGGCACCCGGTTCGTGTTCGACGAGCTGCGCGCCGACAACCACCTACGCGGGATGACCCGAGACCGGTTCGTGGAGCGACTGGCGCACCACTGCGACGGCCTCAACTACGCCCACCCGTTCCGGGAGGGCAACGGCCGCACGCAGCGCGTGTTCTGGTCACGGGTGGCCCGCGACGCGGGCTGGCACCTGGACTGGCGGCG
>JBDIAJ010000171.1:0-7486 GCA_039812345.1 Nostocoides sp.
GCTGCGCAACGACGGTCGCATCTGGGTGCCCAAGCGCCGCGAGGACTGCGAGAAGGACCCGCGCCAGATCCCCGAGCAGGACCGCGACTATTACCTCGAGCGGATCTATCCCGCGTTCGGCAACCTGGTGCCCCGCGACATCGCCTCCCGGCAGGCCAAGAACATGTGTGACGAGGGCCGCGGCGTCGGCCCGATGGTGGGCGACTTCCGCCGCGGCGTCTATCTCGACTTCGCCGACGCCATCGCCCGCCTGGGCCGCCCGGCCGTGGAAGCGAAATACGGCAACCTCTTCGACATGTATGCCCGGATCACCGGAGAGAACCCGTACGAGACCCCGATGCGGATCTACCCCGCCGTGCACTACACGATGGGCGGGCTGTGGGTCGACTACGACCTGATGTCCAACATCCAGGGGCTCTTCGTCACCGGCGAGGCGAACTTCTCCGACCACGGTGCCAACCGCCTCGGCGCGAGCGCCCTCATGCAGGGCCTCGCCGACGGCTACTTCGTCCTGCCCAACACCATTCGCGACTACCTCGCCAAGGGGCCCTACCCCAAGCTCGACGAGAAGTCCCCCGCCGTGGTCGAGGCACGTCAGGCGGTGGAGGCGCGGATCGCCAAGCTCCTGTCGATCGACGGCGAGCGCTCGGTCGACTCCTTCCACAAGGAACTCGGTCACATCATGTGGGAGTACTGCGGGATGGAGCGCACCGAGGCCGGCCTGATGAAGGCGATCGACCTGATCCGCTCCCTGCGGGCGGAGTTCTGGCGCAATGTCCGGGTGCTCGGCAGCGCCGAGACCCTCAACCAGAGTCTGGAGAAGGCCGGCCGAGTCGCCGACTTCCTCGAACTCGGCGAACTCATGTGCATCGACGCCCTCCACCGGCGCGAGTCCTGCGGCGGGCACTTCCGCGCCGAGTCGCAGACCGAGGACGGCGAGGCGCTGCGCCACGACGACCAGTTCCTCTATGTCGGGGCGTGGGAGTTCGGCCCGGACGGGCCCGGCATGGGCGCACCCGTCCTCCACAAGGAGGACCTGACCTACGACTTCATCCAGCTCAAGCAGCGCAGCTACAAGTAAGAGGACGACGACGTGAAGCTGACTTTGAAGATCTGGCGCCAGGACGGCCCCCGGGCACGTGGCGAGCTGGTGACCTATCAGGTCGACGACATCTCGGCCGACATGTCCTTCCTCGAGATGCTCGACGTCCTCAACGAGCGTCTCAACGCCGAGGGCAAGGAACCGGTGGCCTTCGACAGCGACTGCCGCGAGGGCATCTGCGGGATGTGCGGGCTGATGATCTCCGGGGAGGCCCACGGCCCGGAGAAGACCACGACGTGCCAGTTGCACATGCGCTCCTTCCACGACGGTGAGACGATCACCATCGAGCCATGGCGCGCCAACGCCTTCCCCGTCATCCGGGACCTCGTCGTCGATCGGAGCGCCTTCGACCGAATCATCCAGGCCGGCGGCTTCATCTCCGTCAACACCGGCTCGGCTCCCGACGCCGAGGCGATCCTCGTCCCCAAACCGGACGCCGACCGTGCGTTCATGGCGGCCGAGTGCATCGGGTGTGGCGCCTGCGTCGCGGCCTGCCCCAATGCGGCTGCCATGCTCTTCATGGGCGCCAAGGTCACCCACCTCGGCGAGCTGCCCCAGGGACAGCCGGAGCGGGCGATGCGGGTCAAGGCGATGGTCGCCACCCACGACGCCGAGGGCTTCGGCGGCTGCACCAACATCGGCGAGTGCTCGGCCGCCTGCCCCAAGGGCATCCCGTTGGACGTCATCAGCCAGCTCAACGGCGACCTGCGCAAGTCCGGCTCCGGCCGCTTCTGACCCGCCCATCGAGTTCCTGCCGGGCGGTCCATACGGCATTCGCCGTAGGCTGGCGCCATGGCAGACATCGAGGTTGGCACCGATGGTCCGTATGCCGTCCGCGGCCTCGAGCTGATCCGGCTCACGCTGGTCGCCGACGACGATCCGAGCGCTCAGGCGTGGGTCGAGGGCGCCATGATCGATGTCTCCGGCGAGGCCGACGACGAGGGCACCTACTGGTTGTGCCGGTGCGGCCACAGCGAGAACAAGCCCTTCTGCGACGGCCACCATCGCACGGTCGGCTTCGACGGCACCGAGACGGCCGCGACCGGTGACTATCGATCCCGGGCCAAGGTCATGCCGGGCGCCGGCGTCGTGGTCCGGGACGTGCGGACGCTGTGTGAGCACGCCGGGTTCTGCACGACCACCGGCACCAACGTCTGGGAGATGGTCACGTCCGACGACCCGCAGGTCCTGGACACGATGCGCCGTATGGTCGCCCGGTGTCCGTCCGGGGCCCTGACCCAGGCCGACGGAGTGGACGGAGCCGACGTCGAGCCCGTCCTCCCGATGCGGGTCGCCGTCGTCGACGACGGCCCTTACCTCGTGACCGGGGGCGCCAGCATCGAGCGGGCCGACGGGCAGCCGTGCGAGTCACGCAACCGGATGACGCTGTGCCGGTGCGGCGCCTCGGAGAACAAGCCGTTCTGCGACGGCAGCCACGCCGAGATCGGTTTCCACGACCACGGGTCGGCCTGAGCATCGAGGAGATCGCGGCCACCGCGAGGAAACCCACGGAACGATCGCACGGCATACGTCCAGGAAAGTCCCAGGAACGCGCGCTAGTTTCCCAGCCGCCACACCAACTGGACGCGGCGTCGATGCCGCGGGAAGGACGTCCCCCATGGTCAACGTCAACCTCAGCAAGGGCCTCGACAAGGCGTTCGAGGAGAAGAGCGTCAAGGACATCCTCGACGCCCCGCCGTCGGCGCTCGCCGGTCTCACCGAGAAGCATGACGCCGTCCTCGCGGACACCTTCGGGATCAAGACCGTGCGTCAGCTCGGGTCCAACAAGTACTTCGCTCTGGCCGGCGTCCTCGTCGCCCTGGAGAACAAGGCGGGCTGACCGGCTCCAGGCCCGATAGCGTGGCCCGGTGAGCACCGACGACCCCACCTCCGCGAGCACCGATCCGCGGGTGGACGCCGGTGCTGCACCCGCGGTCGATCCGGCCGAACTCGCCGCGTTCTGGGAGGTCGCCCGGGTCAAGGCGCGCCTGAACCGGTTCGAGATCTACACCGGCGCCAACGCGGCCGGGTCCCTCATGCCACCGGCGTGGGCCTTCGGGTCCACGCCGGAGCAGGCGGACGCCCTCCTCGCGCTGGTTCTCGACGGGACCAAGACGGGCACCGCCAGTGCCCTGTGGGACATCGAGGCGACGGGCGAGTCGATGCCCGAGGTCGGTGCCCTCGGGATCGTCCTCGACGGCGCCGCCCACCCACGCGCGTTGGTCCGGACCACATCGGTCACGACCGTCCCGTTCTCGGAGGTGACGGCCGAGCATGCGTATGCCGAGGGCGAGTCCGATCGCACCCTCGCCTCCTGGCGCCGTATCCACGCGTGGTACTTCCGCACGTTCGCCGCGCACGAGCGCGGCTTCGAACCGGACATGCCCGTGGTCTGCGAGCGCTTCACGCTGCTCTATCCCAGTCGCTGCTACGCCTGACCCCCACCTCGTCGAGAGGTCACAGAAGAGGGGTCGAGAGGTCAAATAGGGGTCATCGAGAGGTCAATTGACCTCTCGATGCCCCCTATTTGACCTCTCGACGAGGGTGACGCGCGCGACCTCACGGGGAGGGAGCGCTGGTGATCCGCACGCGCGCGGCGGGCAGGCGGCGGGCGCAGGCGGTGATCACGGCGGCCCCACCGGCCGCCACGACGACGAGGAACGCCCACACGCTGACCCGGTCGTGGGCCATCAGGCCCAGCAGGACCGCCGGCGCGAGGATGTTCGCCGCATTCCACGACAGCTGGTATGCCGCGAGGTACCGTCCGCGCAGTGCCGCCGGGGCCGCCTCCACCGCCACCGCCGATAGCGGCGGTCCGCTGAGCAACTCACCGAGGGTGTAGATCCCGACCGCGACGAAGACCCCGGCCACGGCGATCCAGCGGGGGAGCCAGCCGCACGCGGCCATCGCGACGAAGCCCGCGGCATACAGCGCCTGACCAGTCACGATGACGTCGCGACGGCGATGGCCGTCCATCGCCCGCACGACGAGGCCCTGGCCGAAACCGACGAGGATCGTGTTCGCCGTCAGGATCGCCCCGCTGACCCAGCCGGGCAGCCGGAGCGTCGCCAGCGCATAGACCGGCATGGCGACGACGAGCGAGATCGTGCAGAGGGCGTAGCTGATATTGCTCGCCACCAGGAGCAGATAGGCGCGGTCGCGGGCGACGAGCCGCCAGGCTCCGCCGATCCCCTCGCCGCCGGCCGGTGCGTCGGCGATCACTCGCCCGCCGGTGCCCACCCCGACCAGCACGGCGAACGCGAGCAGATAGCTCGCGGCGTTGACCAGGACCATGGCCCGATAGGCCGGCACTCTGTCGATCTGCATGACGATGCTGGCGAAGACACCACCGACGGCGAACCCGACATTGCGCAGGGCGCCGAGGAAACCGAACCAGACTTCCCGTTCACCCGGCTCGGTCGCCGCGGCGACCATGGGGGAGTAGGAACTCCAGAACGCGCTCTGGCCGACGGCGGCGAGGGCGGACACCGCGACGATCGCCCACCGGTCGTGGGCGAGCACGTAGCCCCCGTAGCCCGCGGCCTGCACCAGATTGGATGCGAGCAGAAGCGTTTTCGCGCCGAAGCGGTCGACGAGCGCCCCCGAGACGAGGACGAATGGGATGGCCACGGCGCCCGCGATGCCGAGGGCGAGGCCGATATCGGCGAGGCCCACATCCGTGGTCCGCAGGAAGAAGAGGACCGAGATCGGCATGAACACGCCGCTGCCGAGCGCGTCGATCCCGATGCCGGCGACGAGGGCCTTGTGCCGTGAGGCGTCGGGGAATCCGAGTCGGCGCAGCACCCGGAGATTGTGTCAGGCGGGTCGCCCCCCGGACGACCTCGACGTGCGGCTCACAACCAGGACCAGTGGGTGTGCAGGAGGGTGTAGCCGACGAAGGCGGCGATGTCGAGGATGGTGTGCGCGACCACCAGAGGGAGCACCCGCCGGGTCCGGAGGAAGACGAGGGCGAAGACGACCCCCATGACGGCGTTACCGGCGAACCCGCCGAAGCCCTGATAGAGGTGGTAGCCCCCGCGGATCAGCGCGGACCCGCCGATCGCCGCCCCGAGGCCCCAGCCGGCCTGCCGCCAGCGCGTGAGGAGGTAGCCGATCATGACGACCTCCTCGAGGATCGCGTTCTGCGCGGCGGCGAGGACGAGGACCGGGACGGTCCACCAGTGGTCGGCGAGATTCGCGGCGGCGATGGTGGTGTTGACCCCGAGGGCGCGCGCCGCGGCATACAGACCGAGGCCCGGTATGCCGATCACCGCCGCGAGCAGCGCGCCTCGCCACAGGTCCCGGGCCGGCTCCCGCCGGTCCAGTCCGATCAACGCGGGCGCGGCGGGGTCATCCCGGCGCAGGAGGTGGACCGCGAAGACGGCGGGGAGGACGCCGAGACCGATCGGCAGCAGTTGGTAGGCGAGATCGAGCCACGGCCGGTCCGGGGTGACGGAGTTGTTCATCGTCGTGGTCTGGCTCGCCAGGGCGATGTGCTTGGTCAGCTTGTCGACGAGGCTGAGGGCCGACCAGAGGGCCGAGCCGCCGAGGGAGAGTCCGAGCAGGAGCCAGGCCTCGGTGGCGAGGGTTCGGCGCGGGAGTGCGGTCCTCGGGAGCGGGCCGAGGTCGCGGGTGTCGAGGAGCGGCATATGGGCCAGTGTGCACAACCCACATCGGCGGGCACAGACACGCCGTATGACGAGTCGTCACCCGGCGTGTCTCTGCCCGCCGACCGGGTTCCGGATGAGTCGGTGGTCGCGGATGAGTCGGTGGGACTCAGTGGTGGAGGGCGAGGTGGCGGTAGGACGTGGGGATGCTCGCGTGGCGGCGGACCCGCACGGTGTGATTGCGGGCGAGGACGTCGCTGCCGAGCGCGAGGAGCGCGAGGCCGAGCAGGACGGCCGCGATCGCGAGGACGATCGAGAGGTAGGTGGCCACGCTGGCGAGGTAGGTCATGGTGCCCATTGTGTTCTCCTAGTTCTACATCTGTAGTGCGATGACATGACTCTACATCTGTAGGGGCCGGAATGCAACCCAGGGCGTGTGACAGGCGGCACAATGTGCCCGTGACCAACGATGTCCGCACCCTGGTCGCGCCGGCCACCGGGCGCCGCCGGGAACTCCTCGACGCCGCCGTCCGGGTGGTCTCGGCGGGGGGCCTCCGGTCGCTGACCCATCGTGCGGTCGACGCCGAGGCTGGGGTCGCGCAAGGGTCGACAAGCACGTACTACCGGACGCGGCTCGCCCTGCTGACCGCCCTGACCTCCCACGTTTCGTGGCTCCTCACCCAGCGGATCGAGGCCATGGCGCAGCGCGTCGCGGCCATCGAGGAGGTGGATGAGGAGGCGCGGATCGCGCGGATCGTCGACGAGGTCGTGCGTCTGCTCGTGGGGCACATCTGCGAGACCGAACTCGTGGGGGTCCAGGCGGAACTCGGCCTCGAGAGCGTGCGCACACCGGAACTACGCCAGGTGTTCGGTCAGTGGCGGACGCGCCTGGTCGCCATCGTCGCCGAGATCGGCGCCGCGGTCTCCCGCCGGCACGCGGCCGAACGGGCGGAGATCACCGTGGCGGCCTTCCAGGGAGTCCTGACCAGCGCCCTGCCCCTTCCCGAGAGCGAGCGTCCGGTCTTCGTGGAGCGGGCGACCCGGCAGTTGATCGAGGTGCTGCGGGCCTGACGGTCAGGCGTAGGTCACACCCGCGCCGCCGCGGCGATTGCGGTGCCACCGGTGGACGCGTCGCCATACCCAGAAGAAGAGCCCGAACAGCAGCAGCAGGGCGACGATGACGAGCACCGGGATGAAGATCGCGATGAGCGAGAGTCCGATGCTCGCGCCGTCCTCCATCGTCGAGACGATGGGCGCGCCGGCGCCGAGGGTTCCGGCATTGATGGCCGGTCGCGCGGTGACCTTTCCGGTGTGGACCAGGCCCGAGACGAGGACGCCGAGGACGACACCGACCCAGGTGTGCTGCCGCATCCAGGTCGAGTTGTCCAGCTGGCCGGCGGCCGAGGTCGCGGCGAAGATCAGCCCGCCCATGCTCGGGCGGATGAACGTCTGGATGGTGTCGTTGATCGTGTCGACCGCGGGAATCTTGTCGAGGACGAACTCCGCGAGCAGGAGCACCGCGCCGAGGCCGATCGCCCACCAGCTCTCGATCCACGCGAACTGCGACGGGAGGGTGAGGACGTCCGTGAAGCGCGCGAGGAGCGCGACGATCATGAAGGGGATGTAGGCGTTGAGGCCGGCGGCGGCCGACAGCCCCATGCCCGTCAGGGCGGCGATCATGGGTGGAGCGTAACTTTCTCGGGTCTCCCGCTGTTTGTGTGGGTGGCTTGGGGGAGGTGTAGCGCGCACGTCGCTCTGGTGCATAGGTTTTCGACTT
>JBDIAJ010000172.1:0-7393 GCA_039812345.1 Nostocoides sp.
GATCGCCGGGCGGCGGATGGCCGAGACCGTGGCCCGCCGTGGCGGCCTCGTCGTCATCCCCCAGGACATCCCGCTCCCGGTTGTCGCCGATGTCGTCGCGTGGGTGAAGTCGCGTGATCTCGTCTATGACACCCCGATCATGCTCGGGCCGGACCAGACCATCGGCGAGGCGCTGGTCCTGCTGAACAAGCGGGCCCACGGCGCCGCCGTCATCGTCGACGACCACCGCCCGGTCGGCCTGGTCACCGAGGCCGACCTCGGCGGGGTCGACCGGTTCGCCCAGGTCGGCAGCGTCATGTCCCGCGAGCTGATGACGCTGCCCGACGGGATCGCCCCGCAGGCGGCGTTCGACGCCCTCGCCGAAGCGCGCCACCGGCTCGCGCCGGTCGTCCGCGCCGACGGAACCCTCGTCGGCCTCCTCACCCGCACCGGGGCCCTCCGGGCGACGATCTATCGGCCCAATGTCGACGCCACCGGACGGCTGCGCGTCGCCGCCGCCGTCGGGATCAACGGCGACGTCCCTCGCAAGGCGCGCGAACTGGCCGCTGCCGGGATCGATGTCCTCGTCATGGACACCGCGCACGGACACCAGGCGAAGATGCTCGAGTCCCTCGCCGCGGTCCGGGCGCTCGACCTCGGCCTCCCGATCGCCGCCGGGAATGTCGTCACCGCGGACGGCACCCGGGATCTGATCGCCGCCGGCGCCGACATCGTCAAGGTCGGCGTCGGACCCGGCGCGATGTGCACCACCCGGATGATGACCGCGGTCGGTCGTCCGCAGTTCTCCGCCGTCCTCGAATGTGCTTCGGCGGCAACGGAACTCGGGCGCCACGTGTGGGCCGACGGCGGCGTCCGACACCCCCGCGACGTCGCCCTCGCCCTCGCCGCGGGCGCGTCCAATGTCATGATCGGATCCTGGTTCGCCGGAACCCTCGAATCCCCGGGCGACCTGTTCACCGACGCGGATGGCCGCGCCTACAAGGAGTCCTTCGGGATGGCGTCGAGCCGCGCCGTCGCCCGCCGCACCGCCAACGACACCTCCTTCGACCGCGCCCGCAAGGCGATCTATGAGGAGGGCATCAGCCACGCGCGGATGTTCATCGACCCGGCCCGGCCGAGTGTCGAGGACCTCATCGACACGATCACCGCCGGGGTCCGATCGAGTTTCACGTATGCCGGCGCCGCCACCCTTCCCGAGTTCGCCGAGCGCGCGGTGGCCGGCGTGCAATCGCTCGCCGGATTCGCCGAGGGCCGCCCGCTGCACACCTCCTGGTGAGCCCTACGCGGGTCCCGCCGGTGGAATGCCTTCGGGCAGAATGAAATAGCGGACGTCGTCCCAGTCGCCGGGAAGCCAGCCGGGACGGCCCCGGGCCACCTCGCGCCAGCCCGCCCGTTCGTAGAGCGCGATCGCGGCCGTGCTGGCCGGCGCGACATCCAGGGCCGGTACCAACCCGGCCCGACGCACGGCGTCGACCGCGGTGCCGAGCATTCTGCCGCCCACGCCGAGTCCGTGCAGCCGCGGGTGGAGGAAGAGTGCGCTGACCACTCCGAGCCGTGCCGCGGGAGGCCGATGACGTCCGCGACATGAGCCAGGTCATCCGCGGGCGGCGCATCGCGATCCGGCGCGAGAGCGAGCACGGACACGTGCCCGAGCGCCTGCCCGGACTCATCGGCCACCCACGCGCCGAGCTCACCCATGCGCGCGATGAAGGTCGCGACGGGGAAGGGCAGCGGCCAGTGCGCGGGATACCGACTCACCGGCTGTTGGGCCGCCAACGCGTCGATCAGGTCGGGCAGGTCGGCGTCGGTGCGTGGACGGATCGTGACACTCACCGTCTGCACCCTATGCCGCCCCCGGCCCGGGCCGTTGACGGGCGCGGTGCGCCGGAACGGCTGCCGTCCTAGGCTCGCTTTCATGACGTATGACGTGGCCGCCGTCCGCGCGCACTTCCCGGCTCTGGAGGAGGGCGCGGCCCACTTCGACGGGCCGGGGGGCACGCAGACCCCGCGCGCGGTCGCCGACGCCATCGCCCGCACCCTCACCTCGGCCATCGCGAACCGTGGCATCGTCACCCGCGCCGAGCGGCGCGCCGAAGACGCCGTGACGCAATGCCGTTCGGCCATGGGCGACCTGTTGAACGCCGACTCGCGGGGTGTCGTCGTCGGACGCAGCATGACCGCCTTGACCTATGACGTCGCACGCACGCTGGCCAAGACGTGGTCGGCCGGAGACGAGGTCGTCGTCACCCGGCTCGACCACGACGCCAACGTCCGCCCGTGGGTCCAGGCGGCGGAAGCGGTCGGCGCCCTGCCGCGGTTCGCCGACTTCGACCCCACGACCGGCGAACTCGCCCCCGACGACATCGGCGCGCATCTCTCGCCGCGGACTCGACTGGTCGCCGTCACCGCCGCGTCGAATCTGATCGGCACCATGCCCGACATCGGCGCCATCACCCGATTGGTCCACGAGCGCACCGATGCGCTGGTCTATGTCGACGGAGTGCACTACACGGCACACCACACGGTCGACCTGCCGGCGAGTGGCGCGGACTTCTGGGCCTGCTCGCCCTACAAGTTCCTCGGCCCCCACTGCGGAGTCGTCGCGGCTGACCCCGCCCTGCTGGCCACCCTGCACCCGGACAAGCTGCTGCCCGCGACCGATACCGTGCCGGAACGCTTCGAGCTCGGCACCCTCCCGTACGAGCTGATGGCCGGCACGACGGCGGCCGTCGACTTCCTCGCCTCCCTCAGCGGCGTGAACGCGGCCGGCCGCCGCGATCGGTTGGTCGCGGCATACGCCGAATTGGACCGGCACGAGCGCACGCTGCGTGATCGGCTGGAGCCGACCGTGCGCGATCTGCCTGGGGTGCAGGTGTATTCGAACGCGACCCGGCGCACCCCGACCCTGCTGCTCACGGTGGCGGGCTGGGACAGCCAGGACCTGAGAGTCGAGCTGGCCGCGCGCTGGATCAATGCGCCCGCGGGCAGCTTCTATGCCCTGGAATGCTCGCGCCACCTCGGGCTCGGCGACGCCGGGGGCCTGCGGATCGGCCTGGCGCCCTATACCGACGAGGCGGACATCGACCGGCTGTTGGACGCCTTGCGCGACCTGCTGCTCGGCTGACCGATCCGAGATATCGGCGCGGGTCATCGCGCTCTGTCCCAACGCAGATCGGACTGGTAGCCTGCGCGCGACCGGCCCCGGGAGGCCGGGTCGACGAGTTGATGGGTGGAGTCATTGCGGTCGATCGCCATATCCCTTCTCGCCGCCGTGAGCTCCGCGGTTCCGTTCGCGGCGCAGGCCGCCCCGCAGGCTCCCGCGTCGGCATACCGACAAGTCGACGGCGGTGACGCGTTCACTTGCGGGGTGACGACGGCGGGCGCGGCGAAATGCTGGGGGCGTGGGTCCTCCGGCCAACTCGGCGACGGCACGGCGACCGACCGGTCGAGCCCGGTCCTCGTCAAGGGCCTCACCTCCGGTGTGGTCGCGATCTCGGCCGGTGGGTCGCACGCCTGCGCTCTCACCGAGTCGGGAACCGTGTACTGCTGGGGCATGAACGTCAACGGGGAGTTGGGCGACGGAACGACCACGGGCCGGACTGCTCCGGTCCTCGTGCGCAACCTCGGCGGAGTGGCAAAGGCGATCACGGCCGGATACGCACACACCTGCGCCGTCCTCACCACGGGCGTGACGCAGTGCTGGGGATGGAATCAGTGGGGCCAACTGGGCAACGGCACCACCCAGTCGACGGTGACACCGACGACCGTCAAAGGGCTCACCGGTGTCACGATCATCGCCACCGCGAGCAACACCACGTGCGCCGTCTCCGGTGCGGGCGCGCTCAAGTGCTGGGGCGCGAACGGCGACGGTCAGATCGGCAACGGCACGTCGACCGGTCGCACGACGCCTCGGGCAGTCATCGGCTTCGGCACCGGCACCCGGAGCGTCGCACCGTCGGTGTCGTTCACCTGCGCGGTCACGGGAGGCGGAGCCGCCACGTGTTGGGGCACCGGCTTCAATGGTGAACTGGGAGACGGGTCCGCCCACAGCCAGCACTTCACCCCGAAGCCGGTTCTCGGCCTGGGCGCCGGGGTCGCGACGGTGGCCGCCGGCGACGCCCACGCGTGTGCGCGGCTGACGTCCGGGGCGGCGCGCTGCTGGGGCGCGAACGCATCCGGCGAGGTCGGCGACGGCACGACGACCGATCGCTACCGCCCCGTCGCCGTGAGGTCACTGAACGCCGGCGTGAGTCTGGTCACGGCCGGCGACGCCCACAGTTGCGCCGTGCTGTCCTCGGGGGTCGCCAAGTGCTGGGGGGAGAATCTGTGGGGTCAGATCGGTGACGGCACCCGCGGGACGGACCGGCTCGTCCCCGTCGCCGTCGCCGGCTGAGGGGAGCGTCCGACCCGCGGCCTAGAGTTGCGCGTATGCCGACCACCCGCAATCCGATCCTCATCACCGGCTGCTCCACCGGCATCGGCCGGGAGAGCGCCGACCTGCTGGTCAAAGCCGGCTACACCGTCTATGCGACGGCCCGCCGGGTCGAGACCCTCGACGCGCTCGCCGACGCCGGCGCCCGGGTGCTGCCGCTCGACGTCACCGACGAGGCGTCGATGGCCGCGGCGGTGCACGCGGTCGAGGCCGAGCATGGCCGGGTCGGGACCCTGATCAACAACGCCGGGTTCGGCGAGTACGGCCCGATCGAGGAGGCCGACCTCGCCGCGGTGCGGCGGATGTTCGAGACCAACGTCTTCGGGCTCGCCCGGATGACTCAGCTCGTGCTCCCCGGCATGCGCACCGCCGGAGGCGGTCTGATCGTCAACATCGGGTCGATGGGCGGCCGGATCGCCTTCCCGATCGGGGGGTACTACCACGCGACGAAGTACGCGGTCGAGGCCATCACCGACTCCCTCCGCAACGAGGTGCACGGGTTCGGCATCGATGTCGTCCTCGTCGAACCCGGGGCGATCCGGACCAACTTCGAGGAGACGATCAACGCGTCGGCCGCCGTCGGCGACACCACCTCGCCGTATGCCGACCTGGTCGCCAAGGTCCGCTCCGTCAACTCTGGGGCCTACGCCAACAAGCTCCTCGCCGCCGGTCCCGACGCCGTCGCCCGGACCATCCTCAAGGCCGTCGAGGCCGACCACCCCCGGTCCCGCTATCTCGTCACCGCCGCCGCCCGCGCCATGGTGCACACCCGCCGCCTCGGCGGCGACCGCGTGTGGGACACCATCGTCCGCAACCAGTTCCGCTGACGGATGGTCGCCCTCGTCACCCCACTGGAGGCGCCGGTCGACCCGGTGACCGCGTTGCGGCGCATCGGTTTCCTCCTCGAACGCACCCGGGCCGGGAGCTACCGTGTCGAGGCCTTCCGGAAGGCGGCGACCACGATCGGCGCGCTGCCGGCCGGGGAATTGGCGGATCGGCATACGGCCGGGGGGTTGACCGACCTGCCCGGGATCGGGAAGGCGACCGCGACCGTCGTCGCGGAGGCGCTCGACGGCGCGGTGCCGACCTACCTCGCGACCCTGCAGGAGAGCGCCGGCGAACCGCTGGTCGTCGGCGGCACCGATCTGTATGCCGCGCTCGCCGGCGACTGCCACAGCCACTCGACCTGGTCCGACGGCGGCAGTCCCATCGAGGAGATGGTGCTGAGCGCGGTCGAGACCGGCCACGACTGGCTGGTGCTGACCGATCATTCGCCTCACTTGCGGGTCGCCAACGGTCTGTCGGCGGAACGCCTGACCAGGCAGATCGCCATCGTCGATGCGATCACCGCCTCGCTCGGTGGCGCCTTCACCCTGTTCAAGGGGATCGAGGTCGACATCCTCGACGACGGGTCGCTGGATCAGACGGACCGGATGCTCGACAAGCTCGACCTGGTTGTCGCCAGTGTGCATTCGAAGCTCAAGATGAACCGGCTGCCGATGACCAAGCGGATGGTCGCCGCGGTGCGCAACCCGCGGGTCAACGTCCTCGGTCACTGCACCGGGCGACTGGTGACCGGCAGCCGGGGGACCCGCCCGCAGAGCGATTTCGACGCGCGCGCGGTCTTCGAGGCGTGCGCCGAGCACGACACGGCCGTCGAGATCAACTCGCGCCCCGAGCGCTGCGACCCACCGGACGAGCTGATCCGGCTGGCCGCGGACATCGGCTGCCTGTTCTCCATCGACTCCGACGCCCACGCGCCCGGCCAACTCGACATGAAGGCCTACGGCTGCGAGCGGGCCGAGCGGCTCGGCATACCGGCGGAGCGGATCGTCACGACGTGGGCCGCCGACCGGCTGCTCGCCTGGGCCCGCCGCGACTGAGCGGAGGCTGACATCGACATTCGCGACTTGCGCCCGCCCGTCGAGGACGGGCCGTGGCCCCCGATCACCCACTTCCCGCCGATGACGGCCGGGCCGCTCGCCGGCGCGCGGTCGTGGACCGGTCTCACCTACGCCCTGATCGACGGCCACCGGCCGCTCGTCATAGATGTCCACGTTCCGGTCGGTGTCGAGGCCGCCCCGGTCGTCCTGTGGGTGCACGGCGGCGGCTGGGCCACCGGCGACCGCCGCCACACACCCCTCCAATGGGGGCAGCAGCGGATGTTCGAGCGCCTCATCGCCGCCGGGATCGCCGTGGCCACCCCGGACTACCGCCTCACCGCCGAGGCGGCCCTCCCCGCGCCGGTCCACGACCTCATCGCCGCGGTCCGCTATCTGCGCCACTATGCCGGTGAGCTGCGGATCGACCCCGATCGCGTCGGCGCCTGGGGCGACTCGGCCGGCGCGCACCTGGTGACGCTCGCCGGACTGGCGGGCAGCGCGCCCATACCGGATCCGTGGCTGGTCGGCGACCTCGGCGTGGGCAGCGGCCGCACCGACGTCCGGGCGATCGTCTATTGGTATGGCGCGTCCGACCTGAGCGTCCTGCCCGACCTCCAGGAGTTCCTCTGGCCGTATGCCGCGCCCGCGGCCCGCGCCGACCTCGCCCGCCGCTGCTCCCCGGTCACGTTGGTGCGCCCGGACTCCCCGCCGCTGCTGGTCATGCACGGCGACCGGGACACGCTGGCGCCGCTCGACCAGGCCGTCCGCCTCGCAGGGGCCGCCGACGCCGTCGGTGCCCCGTGCGAGTTGGTGGTCGTGGACGGCGCCGAGCACGTCTTCGTCGGCGACCCGATCGAGCCGCACTGGGACCGGGCCATCGCCTTCCTGGGCCGACATCTGGGCTGAGCCGGCCCGCGCGAGATCGGGTTTGGCGATCGATGCTGCCGCCCCGTATGCTTCTCGACGTCCTCGACGGATCAACCGAGCCCGAGCTCGTTAGCCGGCCGGGGTCCCGAGTGGATCGGGTCCCCATCGTCTAGCGGCCCAGGACTCCGCCCTTTCACGGCGGCAACACGGG
>JBDIAJ010000173.1:0-7329 GCA_039812345.1 Nostocoides sp.
CGTGACCGTGCACGTCACGACGTCGCCGCCCTCCCCGCGACATACCTGTTGCTTCGGGCGCGGGGGCGCTGCCGACCGCGCGTCGTGGGCTCGCGCCCGCCGGGCGCCGGCCCAGCCCGAGCAGACGGCGCAACCGCCAGGCGGCGGCGATGGCGACGAGCGAGATGGCCAGGTGCAGGCCGAGGAAGACCCCGCTCAACCCGGCCCCGAGGAGGACGCCGGCGACGAGTGGGCCGGTCGCCGAGATCCCGGTCTGGAGCGCGGTGAAGACGCCCAGCGTGGTCCCGACCAGGCCCTCCGGCGCCAGCTCCGCGGTCAGCGGGTTGAGGATCGGGGCATACATCGTCTCCCCAACGGCGAACACCCCGAAGGTCGTGACGAACAGGGCTGCCGCCAGGGCGGGGGTCAGCTGGGCGAGCGCGAGCAGGATCCAGGACACCGCCCAGATCGCGCCGACCGCCATGAGCAGCACGGGGCCGCTGCGGCGTCGAGTCACCCGGATCATCACCATCTGCAGGGCGATGATGACGAGGGAGTTGACCGCGGCGGCGATCCCGACGGCCCGGGCGCTGACGTCGAGATCCATCAGCGCGTAGGCCGGCAGGCCGCTCTCGAACTGGGCATAGAACCCGAGCGCGAGGGCGACGGTGACGACGGCGGTCCACCGCAGAGCCGGCACGGCCCAGATCGCCCGGAGGGCGCCGAGGCCGGTCACCGTCGACTCCGGGTCCTCCCCGAGGTCGTATGCCGTTGCCGCCGGCGCCCGCCAGCCCGCCACGAGGATCAGCGCCGCGGAGGCGACGAAGCCGGCGGCGCCGGCGACGAACGCCCAGGTCATCCCCTCCGGACGGGAGAGGTCGACGAGCCAGCCCGCGGCGAAGGCGCCGAGCGCCATACCGAGGGCACTGCCGGTGAACTGCCAGGCGAAGACCCGCCGCCGGTCGGCGTCGCCGACCCAGCGCAGCAGGAGAAGCGACTGCGCCGGGGTGGCCGCGGTGATGCCGACGCCGAAGGCGAGCATCGCCGCGAGGAAGGTGGCCGGCGTGTCGGCCACGATCAGCCAGGCCATCGCCAGCGCGGCTCCGGCCTTCGACCAGAAGGCGACCGCCACCGGCGAGACCCGGTCCGCGAGCCGGCCGCCGATCGGCGCGGCGATCAGCGCGCCGACCGAGAACAGGGTCGATGCCCCGGCCGCGACGAGACCGCCCCAGCCGCGGGCGGAGGCGGCATACGCATATTGGTAGGGCAGGACGGCGCCCCAGCCGAGCATGGCGACGGCGGAGGCGAGGACGAGCAGACGGGACCGCATGACAGAATCAACACAACTTCAGAATCGAATATTTCGGACTCGAAAGTCTAACGCACCCGCTGTGGTCCCATCGCATCGAGTCCCGAGATGACGATCTCGAGGAGGTCGGCCAACTCGCCCCGCTGCGCGCGGCTGAGCGAACCGAGCGCGTCGGATTCGACGACGTCCGACTCGCGGATCGCCGAGGCGAACAGGTCCCAGCCGGCGTCGGTGAGGGTGACCAGGACTCGGGTCCGGTTGGTCTCGTCGGGTCGGCGTTCGGTCAGCCCCCGCTGGCACATCCGGTCCAGGCGGGCGGTCATCGACGACGCCGCGACCTGGGCGGCGTCGGCCAGCCGCGAGGGGGTCTCCGGACCGCCGTCGCGCTGGGCGAGGTGGGCGAGGACGGACCAGTCCCCGTGGGAGATGCCGAGGTCGGCGAGTTGCCGGTCATACCACTGGTCGAGTCGCCTGGTGACGCCGTAGATCGCCGTGATCACCCGCTGGACCGAGACCTCGCCGCCGGCGGCCACGTAGGCCGCGACGGCGGCCTGGTATTCCTCCTTGGCGCTGGCCGCACTCATGCGGCCATGGTGGCAGGTTCGCGACGCCCGCGGGGTTGCTCGGCCCGGCAGCGGGGGGTTGTCGCGTTGGTGCGCGTCGAGTCGGCGGAGCGGAATCGGCGACCCGGGCGGACCGAGCGGGTCGAGTGGGTGGAGCGCGTGCGGGTCAGGCGAGCCCGGGGAACCAGAGGGCGATCTCGCGGGCCGCCGAGCCCGGGGAGTCCGAGCCGTGGACGACGTTCTGGGTGACGTCGTGTCCGAAATCATGCCCGAAGTCGCCCCGGATCGAGCCCGGCGCGGCCTTCGTCGGGTCGGTCGCCCCGGCGATCGAGCGGAAGCCCTCGACGCAGCGTTCGCCCTCGATGACGACGGCGGTGACCGGGCCGGAGGACATGAACTCCACGAGCGGCTCGAAGAACGGCTTGCCTTCGTGCTCGGCATAGTGCTGGACCAGCAGTTCCCTTGTGGGAGTGCGGATCTCGAGGGCGACGAGGACGTAGCCCTTGCGCTCGATCCGGGCCAGGACGGCGCCGGTGAGACCCCGGGAGAAGCCGTCGGGCTTGACGAGGACGAGTGAACGTTCGGTGGTCACGCCGCCAGCCTAGCGAGCCCGCTCGGCCATCATCGCGTCGATCCGGATTCCCTTGTGGAGGCAGTAGGTCCACAGGGCGAGGAACATCAGGGCGACCCAGATCATCATCGGGACGACCAGGGCGCTCGCGAGGGTGAGCGCCTGGACGGCCCAGCCGACCGGCAGCCCCCAGCCGCGCCGCATCCCACCCGCGGCGGCGAAGCACAGCAGACCGAGCGCGACCCCGAGCCACAGCCGCAGACCGCTGTCTCCCGATCCCGCCGTCGCCGCCACCGAGCGGGCCAGCACCGCGCCGAGGAGGATGCAGATCCCCTCGCCACCCAGGACCGCGGCGAGCATCCGCCAGGTGAACTTGCCCAGCGGCCCGCGCACCCACGAGACGTGGGCGACGGGCACGGTCGGGGCAGGACTCGGCATACGGGAACCCTAACCGTGCCGTGGAGGCCACGAGGCCCAGGCCGTCAGGCCCCCGGCGCGCCCAGCAGGAGGCGGGCATCGGCGACGGTGGTGATCGAGCCGGTGACCACGACGCCCCCGGCGACGCCGCCCTCGTCGGCGAGTTCGACGGCGCGCTCGATGGCGTCCGGCAGGTCGGGGACGACGGTGACGCGATGCTCGCCGAAGATGTCCGCGGCGAGGGCGCCGAGCGCGGCCGGGGCCATCGACCGCGGGGAGGTCGATCGGGTGATGACGACCTCGTCGAAGACCGGTTCGAGCACCTCCAGGATGCTGACCGCGTCCTTGTCGCCGAGGATGCCGAGCACGCCGACGAGCTTGACGAAGGCGAACTCCTCGGTCAGCGCCGCCGCGAGCGCCGCCGCCCCGGCCGGGTTGTGGGCGGCGTCGACGAGCACCGCGGGCGAGCGGCGGACGAACTCCAGCCGCCCCGGCGAGCTCGCCTCGGCGAAGGCCTGCCGGACGATCTCGATCCCGAGCCTCTGCTCTCCCCCGCCGAGGAACGCCTCGGTCGCCGCCAGCGCCATGGCCGCGTTGTGGGCCTGATGCGCCCCGTGGAGGCCGAGGAACAGATCGGGATAGTCCCCGGCCAGCCCGCGCAGGCTCATCTGCTGGCCGCCGACCGCGACCTCCCGCGAGAGCACCCCGAAGTCGTTGCCCTCGTATGCCGTTCGCGCCCCGACATCCTCGGCCCGGTCCTGCAGGATGCCGACGACCACCGGCTCCTGGACCCCGATGACCGCGATCGCGTCGGCCTTGACGATCCCGGCCTTCTCGCTGGCGATCGCCTCGATCGTGTCCCCGAGGAAGTGAGCATGGTCCATCGCCACGGGCGCGACGACGGCGACCGCGCCGTCGGCGACGTTGGTCGCGTCCCAGCCGCCCCCCATACCGACCTCGACCACGGCGACGTCGACCGGGGCGTCGGCGAAGGCGACGTAGGCGACGGCGACGAGCACCTCGAAGTAGGTCATCCGTGGCCCGCCCGACTCGGCCGACCGCGCGTCGACGAGGTCGAGGAAGGGGGCGACCTCGTCATACGCCTGGAGGAACCGCTCCTCGGAGATCGACTCCCCGCCGATGGCGATCCGTTCCCGCATCGTGTGCAGGTGCGGCGAGGTGAACCGGCCGACGTTGAGCCCGGCGGCGGAGAGCAGGCCGGCGATCAGGCGAGTCGTCGTCGTCTTGCCGTTGGTCCCGGTGACGTGAACCATCGGGAAGGTTCGCTGCGGCTCCCCCAGCAGGTCCATGACCGCCGTGATGCGCGACAGATCGGGTTCGAGATCGTGCTCGGGCGCGCGCGCGAGGATGGCCTCCTCGGCCAGGCGCATGCGTTTGCGGAGGTCGAGGCGGAAGGCGGCCTCACGTTGGGCGGCGTCGGGGGCGGGACTCACCCGCCCAGTGTCTCAGCCGACCGGCTCGAGGAAGGTCAGGATCGACTCCGGCTCGTTGATGAGGGGAATCAGCTTGGCGTTGAATGCCGGGTTCTCCGGGTTCCCGATGTGCGCCTCGAACGCGGCACGGTCGGCATAGATCTCATGGACCCAGAACTTCGTCGGCTCGGCGACATGGGTGTAGACGTTGAACGCCCGGTTGCCGGGCTCGGCGCGAACGATCTCGCCATAGCCGCTGATGAGTCCGGCGACCTCGTCGCGGTGCTCGGGGGTGGTGGTGAACTCGGCGATGAGGGCCACGGGCCCGGTGTTGTCACTCACGGATCTCACCGTATGCCGAATCGCACCCGCCCGGCGAGTGGAACCGCTCCCACACCGCGGGTCGGCTCAGGGGGTGGGCCCGACGTGACAAAGACCCCGCGAACCGCCACCATGCCGTCATGGTGGGCGAGGTCGGCCGCAGGTTCCCGGGGGCGACCCTGTCCTGGCTCGCCGGCGGATCCCGGGTCCTCGCCGCTCTGACCGGGCCACGCCGGCCGCTCCCGCCCGGCGGGGGCGAGGCGACGACCTGGACTGGGGACCGCGAACGCGCGATCCTCGTCCTCGACGCGGGCAGCCTCGAGACCATCCGTGCCATCCTCCTCGATCCGGACGAACATGCCGTCTCGCTGAGTGTGGACGACCGCACCGACACCGTGTGTTGGGTCGGCATACGGCGTGATCGGACGTGGACGATCCGGGCGGCCGATCCGACGACGGGCGAGGTCCAGGTGCTCGCGACCGCCGAAGCCCCGGCGAGCACGCGCGGGATGCCGGTGCTCACGGCCGTCGGGGGGACGCTGTGCTGGTCGGAGTCCTCCGACGACGCGCACTGGCGGACCCGGGTCGTCGACCTCATCACCGGCGAGTACCGCGCGGTCGCCGATCACGCCCCCGGGGAGTGGGCGCGCAAGTGCTACGGGCTGCCCGACGGCCGGGTGCTCCACCTCGTGCAGGACGTCGCCGACCGGCGCAACCGGATCGACCTGACCGATGTCGACGGATCGCACACGGTTCTCCACGGGGGCGAGTTGCTCGCGTTGTGGCACGACCGGTTCGCCGTGGTGCTGCCCGCCGGGGGCGCGTCGGCGTTCAGCCGGGCGCCGCGGCGGACGGTCGGGACGGGCTGGATCTCCGGCGGCGCGGCGCTCGGGGTGGCCCAGGAGTTGATCACCCGGTTCGAGGTGCACCGCATTCGGTATGACCAGCTCGGTCGCCTCTGCGCGATGACGATGGACGCGCTCGAGCGCGGCAGCGAGGACGGCTGGGGGCGGTGGCGCTGGGAACAGCTCGCCTCCCCCGGGCGCCCGTTCACGACCGTCGGTGAGATGACCGTCGTCGCCGACTTCATCGACGATCAGCCCTGGTTGCGCGCGATTCCGTGACCGCCGGGCGGACGCGGATGCGGGCCCGGTGCCCCTCTCCGACGACGACCTCGGTGACTCCGTCGTCGGTGGAGGTGAGGTCGTCGAGGCTCGGGGCGACCTGGAGTTCGACGGTCAGCGTCTCGGACGTGATCAGGTCGCGGTGTCCGATGACGGCGCGATAGACGAACTCGGAGCCGGAGATGTCGAGTCTGATCCGGTCGGAGACGTCGAGGCCGGCCTCGCGGCGCGCCTTCTGAACCTCACGGATCAGGTCGCGAGCGGCGCCCTCGACCTCGTGTTCGAGGGTCACGTCGGTGTCGAGGACGACGAACCCGCCGCCGGTGAGCATCGCCGTGGCCTGGTGGGCCGCCCCGCCGGCGTCGATCGTCGTCTCCAGCGCATACTCGCCGTCGACCAGCGGTATGCCGCCGCAGGTCACCGTGCCGTCGTCGGCGACCGACCAGTCGCCGGACTTGGACGCCTTGATGACGGACTGGACATCCTTGCCCAGGCGCGGACCCGCGGCGCGGGCGTTGACGGTCAGTCGCTGCGAGACACCGAAGTCGGAGGTGCGCGCCTGCTCGGTGTCGAGGAAGTCGACCTCCTTGACGTTGACCTCGTCGCGGACGATGTCGGCGAACTGCCGCAGCGCCTCGGCGTGGTCGGAGACGACGACGAGCCGGGCCAGCGGCAGCCGGACCCGCAGGCCGGCTCCCTTGCGCAGTGACGAGGCGACCGAGCAGACCTCCCGGACCCGGTCCATCGCCTCGACCAGCGCCTCGTCGGCGGGCAGGTCGTCGCGCCCCGGCCAGTCGGTCAGGTGGACCGACCGGCCGCCGGTCAGGCCGCGCCAGACCTCCTCGGTGGTGAGCGGAAGGAGCGGGGCGGTCACGCGGCATACAGTCTCCAGCACCGTCCACAGCGTGTCGAAGGCCGCCTCGGTCGCCTCTCGATCCCCGGCACCGGTGTCCCAGAAGCGTTCCCGCGACCGGCGGACATACCAGTTGGTCAGCACGTCGAGGAAGCCGCGCGTGGTGTCGCATGCCGCCGCCACCTCGAAGCGGTCGAGTTGCTCGGTCGAGTCGGCGACATAGTCGCGCAGCTTGGCCAGCAGGTAGCGATCCATCGGGTGCGCCGAGGCCGTCGAGCGCTTCGCGTCATACCCGTTCTCCCCCAACGCGTTCGCATAGAGGGAGAAGAAGTACCAGACGTTCCACAGCGGCAGCAGCACCTGTCGGACCGACTCGCGGATCGCCTGCTCGGTGACGATGAGATTGCCACCGCGCAGAATCGGGCTGGACATGAGGAACCAGCGCATCGCGTCGGCGCCGTCGCGGTCGAAGACCTCGCGGACGTCGGGGTAGTTGCGCAGCGACTTGCTCATCTTCAGCCCGTCGTTGCCCAGGACGATGCCGTGCGAGACGCAGGTCTGGAAGGCGGGCCGGTCGAAGAGCGCGGACGCGAGCACGTGCAGGGTGTAGAACCACCCGCGGGTCTGCCCGATGTATTCGACGATGAAGTCGCCCGGGAAGTGATGCTCGAACCACTCCCGGTTCTCGAACGGATAGTGCACCTGGGCGAAGGGCATCGACCCCGACTCGAACCAGCAGTCGAAGACGTCGGTGACCCG
>JBDIAJ010000174.1:0-7320 GCA_039812345.1 Nostocoides sp.
CGCGCTCGCACCCGGCGCGCTCGCACCCGGCGCGCTCGGCCCCGGCGCGGGCGGCAGGGGCGCCCCGCAGCGACCGCAGAAGCGGTGGCTCGGGTCGAGGCCGTTGCCACAGTTCGGGCAGGTCACTGCCGACGTCCCCATCGATGCCTCCTCGGGCCCGGGCCGATCCGAGGCTTCCACGGCGCAGGGTCGCTTCGCCTGTCCCACGTTCCGGGGACACGACGTCCGCGCTGACGGTTCCGCGACCGCGGTCGATTCCGCGTCCGCGCCGGCCGGGTCGTCGGGCATCGTCTTGCGAGTGGGCTACCCGCCCGGGCGTATGCCGATCAGGCCACCCGCGCGGCGGCGAACGGCCCGTGCCCGGCGAGGTCCTCGACGGCCGCGGCGATCGCCGACTCGGCCTCGACGCCCGCGCCGAGGGCGATCTCGAGGATGGCGAGGACGGCGCGGCGATCCGCGGTTCTCATGGCCTGCCGCAGTGCCCCGGACACCGCGAGGGTCGCGTCGACGACCCCGGCGTCGGGGATGAGCGCACGGCATACGGCCGCGTCCGTGTCCGTTGCCGCCCACGGTTGCGGCACCGCCGCGTGCTCGAGCAGGAGGGTGAGCAGCAACGCCAGGGCACCGGTCGGGCCGGCGCCGGCGCGCAGCAGGTCTTCGCCCACGGGCGCGACCGGACCGTCGAGCGGCGGGAGGAAGCCGTATGCCGCGTGCGTCGCGAGCAGGTCGTCCAACGCACACCGGGCCGTCGCCGTCCACACCCCCCCGAGCAGCGGCCACACCGTCAACAGCGTCGCGGTCAGTTCGTGGTCGCGGCGGGCGACCGCGTCGCCCAGCATCGCCTCGGCGTCGGCGAGCAACTGCGGCACCGGGCGGGGGAGGCGCGGGAGGGCGTGACCGATCCGGGTCAGGGTGGTCAGCCGTCGCACCGAGGCGAGGATCGCGTCGCGGTCGGCGTGGAGGGCGTCGGCGACGAGCGGGGCCTCGGCGGCGGGGGCCGCGGCGGGCGCGCTCGCCAGGACCTGGCTCAGTGTGTCGGCGATCCCGCCGCTGTCGGGGACGGCGGCTCGCAGCCGTGGCGAGCGCGTCAGGACCACCAGGGTCGCGGCCGACCGGGCCACGAGGGGGTCGAGGCGGGCGGGCTCGTCGGCGACGACGGGGAGCGCGCGCACCAGGACCGCGATGGTGGCGGACCAGGTCGCGGCCAGGTCGGTGTCGGTCCGTGCGTTCGTGATCGAGCCGCTGTCATTCACGGCGAATCCCCTCCACCCTTGTCGGTGCCCAACCAGCCTGCCCTCTGAGCCGGCATTATCTGTGACGACACACCGGGCGGCTCGGTTGATACCTGAGCGAGGGAGATTCTCGCGGATCGGACAGTCGTCAGGGAAAGAGCGTCGGTTGCGGTGGGGCGTGGGTCGGGTCGACCCCGTCGAAGAGGGAGGAGATCGACGTCCCGGCGTGGATGCGGGCGATCGCCTCGGCGAAGAGGTCCGCGACCGAGCGGACCCGCAACTCCGGCCAGCCCGCCGGGGCCGGGACGGTGTCGGTCGTCACCACCTGGCTGATCATCGGGTGCCCACTGAGCCGCTCGACGGCCCGGCCGGTGAACAGGCCGTGGGTGCAGGCGACGGCGGCCTCGGTGCATCCGAAGTCCTTGAGCCGGTCGAGCAACTCGACGATCGACCCACCGGTGGCGATCTCGTCGTCGAGGACGATGGCGCGCCGGCCGGCGACATCGCCGACGATCATGTCGATGACGACCGTGTCGTCGGACTTGCGCATCTTGGACCCGGCGGCGACCGGGAGCCCGAGCAGGCGGGCGAACTGGGTGGCCGTCTTGGCGTTGCCGAGGTCGGGGGAGACGACGACACAGTCGCTGAGGTCGTCGCCGCGGAAGTGATCGGCGAGCACGCCGATGGCCGTCAGGTGATCGACGGGGACGGAGAAGAAGCCGTGCACCTGGGGCGCGTGGAGCGTCATCGTCAGCACCCGATCGACACCGGCGGTGGCGATCAGATCGGCGACCAGACGACCACCGAGGGAGATCCGCGAGGCGTCCTTCTTGTCCGATCGGGCATACGCATAATGCGGGATGACGGCGGTGATCTGGGCGGCGCTCGCCCCTTTGGCCGCGTCGATCATCATGAGCAGCTCCATGAGCGACTCCTGCGTCGGCGGGCAGAGCGGCTGGATCAGATAGACGTCGCGCTGGCGGCAGTTGGCGAGCAGCTGGCTCTGCAGACAGTCGTTGCTGAACCGGCTCGTCCGGCTGGGGGAGAGCGCCACCCCCAGCGCGTCGCAGATCCGGTGGGCGAGGGCGGGGTGCGCGCCTCCCGAGAAGACGACGATCTCGCGCATCCGGCCGGGCTCCTTCGGGGTCGTTGGTCCGTGCCGGACTCCACCCTAACCGCCCGTCAAGGACGGCGCGGACGCGGCGGGGGCGAGGACCGCACCGAGGAAGTCGACCAGTTCGCGCCGGTGCCCGGCGCCGCCGCGGTAGGCGCCGGGGAAGGAGGCGAACCCGTGCGGGGCGCGGCGATAGCTGGTCAGCGTGACGGGGACGCCCGCGCGGCGGAGGGCCGCGGCATACCGGATCCCGTCGTCGCGGATCGGGTCGAGGTCGGCGACTTGGATCAGCGCGGGCGGGAGGTCGTCGAGGCGACCGTGGAGCGGCGAGACGATCGGGTCGTCGGCGGCGACCCCGCTGCCGTCGAGGTAGTGCCCGAGGAAGGCGACGATGTCGGCCTTGGTGAGAATCGGCGCGCCCGCGTGTTCGTCGATGGACGGCGAGGCCATCGTGCAGTCGGTGGCGGGGTAGATCAGCGCCTGACCGCGGATGGCCCGGCACCCCTCGTCCCGGAGCACCTGGGCGACGACCGCCGCGAGATTCCCCCCGGCGGAGTCCCCGGCGAGGGCGACGCGGGCCGGGTCCACCGCATACCCGTCGGCGTGGTCGAGGAGCCAGCGGGTCGCGTCGATGCAGTCGTATGCCGCCCTGGGCGCCTTGTCCTCCGGCGCCATCCGGTAGTCGACGGAGACCACGACCGCCCCCGCCGACGCGGCGATCTCGGTGCAGAGGCTGTCGTAGTTGACGACATTGCCCTGGGCCCAGCCGCCACCGTGGAGGAAGACGACGAGTGGGGCCGGCGCCGACGGCGCGGACCGGCCCGGCGGCCGGTAGACCCGCAGGCGCACCCGGTGGCCGTCGCGGGCGGTCGCCGCCGAGGCGGTGATCGCGACGGTCGGATCGATCCGGCCGAGGAGGCGCTGACCGGCCCGGCCACGGGGGAAGACGGCCGTGCGGTTGGCCTGGATGCCGGCGAGGTCGAGCCGGTGGACCGGCCGCTTGACGACGGTGTCGACGAGGGTGACGAAGGCGGTGAGGCCGGGGGACATCCCCCCGTACGGGCGCGGCATGCCGGGCATCCTCCCACGCCGCGCCGGAGCGCGGGCCGCAGACATTGCGGCAGCTCAGTTGTTGCGGTGCCGCAGATAGTGCGGATATGGTGATGGGCATGGACGAGACCCCCACCCGGCCGTATGCCGAGATCCGTGCCGCCCTGCTGCTGGCCGAGGCGGTCACCCCCGGTGCGGCGCTGCCGCATCTGCGGGCGGCGGCCGACGCCCTGACCGCCCTCATCGATGAGTCGCTGGCGGCGGCGGTCCTCGACGAGGGCTCGTCCCTGCGGGGCGCGGGCGCCGCGGCCGGTCTCTCCGAGAACGCCGTCGGCCCGCGCCTGGCCCGCACCGCGCGCCTCGGGGGCTATGCCAACGAGGCCGGCCGGGTCACCGCGGCCGGCGCCCGGCGGGCGCAGTACGACGCCGAGTCGGGCGCGCCCGCCCCGGAGGCGCCGCCCGCGGCCCCGCTGCGGTTCAAGCCGCGTCGCCCGACCGGGGGGCTGTGATCGGCGAGATGACCGACGACGCCGGCACTCGGCATACGACCAGGGCGACCGCCCACCGACCGACGCACCCGAGAGGACCCCACCGATGACCGACGCGAGCCTGACCCACCTCTACTTCCTGCTCGACCGCAGCGGCTCGATGCAGTCGATCAAGTCCGACACCGAGGGCGGCTTCGCCGCCTTCGTCGAGGAGCAGCGCAAGGCGGCCGGCTCGTGCCGGGTCACCCTGGCGCAGTTCGATGACACCTACGAGGTCGTGTATGCCGATCGCGACGTCCGGGACGTCCCGCCGCTGGTCCTCGCGCCACGCCACACCACCGCTCTGCTCGACGCGATCGGGCGGCTGATCACCGACGCCGGCCGGAGGCTGGCAGCGACCCCGGAGGACCGGCGGCCGGGCACCGTCGTCGTCGCGATCATGACCGACGGGCTGGAGAACGCCAGCCGCGAGTGGACCCACGCGGCGGTGAAGGCGCTCATCGAGCAGCAGGAGCGCGACTACGCCTGGCAGTTCCTCTACCTCGGTGCCGACCAGGACGCGATCGAGGTCGGACGGAGCATCGGTGTCGCGGCCGGCAACTCGCTGACCTATGGCCGCGGTGCCGTCGCCCCGGCCATGGCGGCCGCGGCGAACCTGGTCGGCGAACTCCGCCTCGCCCGCCGGGTGGCCCCGGCCGCGGCGATGCGGGCCTTCACCGACCAGGAGCGCGCCGACTCGGCAGGCTGACATCGGCCCGGTCGATCAGCAGGCGCGGCCTCGGGGCGCGCATAGTCGATGATCAGCGGCTAGGGTCGGGCGAGTCGCGGGCCGACGACCGTCAGCCCCGGGCCGCCCGTCGTGGCCCGATCGACCACCCAGAGGACACCCGTGCGCAAGGTCGTCGCCCATCTGTTCAGCTCGCTCGATGGGGTCGTGGAGAGCCCGAATCTGTTCCAGTTCGACAGTTTCGGCGCGGAGGAGGCCGAGATGATGGGCCGCAACCTCGCCTCCGTCGACGCCAACATCCTCGGGCGCGTCATCTACGAGCAGTGGGCGGAGTACTGGCCCCAGCACAACGAGGATTTCGGCCTCCTGATCAACCCGGTCCGCAAGTACGTCGCCACCCGCACCCTCACCGACCCGCTGTCCTGGCAGAACTCCACGGTCATCGACGGGGACCTGCTCGACTTCGTTCGCGGCCTGCGCGAGACCGAGGGCGGCGACATCGCCGTCAACGGCATCTCCGTCATCCGGCAGTTGCTTCAGGCCGGACTGCTGGACGCGCTCATCCTGACTGTCCATCCCGTCCTGTTCGGGGCGGGGGTGCGGATCTTCGACGGCCTCGACGAGCCCTTCCGGCTCGAGCTGATCGAGAGCCAGGTCACCCCGGTTGGGAATGCGATCCTCACCTACCGCCGACGCGACTGACCAGACGACAGCGGCTCATCGTCGGGAGCGACCTCAGCGCCGGCGGCGGCGCGGAGTCGCCGGGTTCCGGGGCCTCCCGCCGCTGGTCCTCGCGACACGCAACACGACCGCTCTGCTGCACGTGATCGGGCGGCTGATCACCGACTCAGGCCGGACACTGGCGAGCACGGTCGACGAGGTGCGCGTCGGGTGCCACCACGCCGACGCCACCCTGAGTGGAAACTCCGAGAGGAGCGGCGCGACTCTGCCGGGTGAGCGGGCGGTTGAGGCGTCAGCGAAATCGTCGATTCGCCTGCGGCGGGGAAAGGCCGCCACTGTCGTCGGCCTCAGCGGCTGCCGACGGGAGCAGCCGACTCAGGGAAAGGCCTCGACCATGCCAGCATCCGCCGTCGCCGGCGCTCTCGCGGGCGCCGCTCTCACCGCCCTGGTCGGCGTCGCCGCGCTGACCATCCCTGACGCGAACGGGGTCGTCCACGGCTGCGCCGCACGAACATCAGGGGCTCTGCGGGTCATCGACAACGCCACCCAGAACTGCACCAGCAGCGAACTGGCGATCAACTGGAACCAGGCCGGGAGGCCAGGCCTGGTCTGGCGCGGGACCTGGCAGCCTTCGACGAGCTACAACCGGACCGATGCCGTGACCCGCAACGGGTCGAGCTATGTCTCCCTCGTTCAGGGCAACAAACAACCGCCGCCGGGCAACAACTGGCAGGTGCTCGCCGGCAAGGGAGCCACCGGGCCGCAGGGGCCGGCCGGGCCCACCGGTGCTGACGGCGCTGCCGGCGCACAAGGACCGGCCGGGCCACAAGGACCTGCCGGCCTCCCCGGGACGGCAACGGTCTACACCGACGCGGTACAAAAGCCCGTCTATGGCTACGACTACAACAACATCGCGGTCGTGTCGGTGCCGGCGGGGAGCTATCTGGTCAACGCGACAGTCGTGGTGCACAACCTGACTCCGCCTGACGACCTCACCTGCCAGGTGGATGGCGGCAGTGCCGCAGACATGACCGACAATCGCGTAGACATGACCGACGGGATACCGGTCAGTTGGATCATCGGCGTGACGGTCTCGGCTCCGTCTGTCCTAGCCGTGCAGTGCGTAGCCGGCATAGGGGATGGACACACCCCGTACGCCCAGATTACGGCGACGACCGTGAACTCGGTTGTCGCCACGCAACATTGAGCGGCAGCGCGACGCCAGGCTCACTGATCGGCCCAACGGCCCGGCCGCAACTCGTGCGGTCCCCGGGTGCCCGTCATCCCAGGCGAGGGCACGGGAGCGGGGCGGACGCGCCCGGTTAGGGTTGGCGCCATGGGTGTGCGGCGCGTCATGGGCATCGAGACCGAGTACGGCATCTCGATGCCCGGAGCGCCGCTCGCCAACCCGATGGTGCTCTCCGGCCAGGTCGTGACCGCGTATGCCGCGGCGCACGGCGTGCGCGCCGCGCGCGGGTCGTGGGACTACGCCGACGAGGCGCCGCTGCGCGACGCCCGGGGGTTCGAGATGAGCCGGTCGGTGGCGCACCCCTCCCAGCTCACCGACGAGTGGGATGCGATCGAGGACCCGACGCTCGCCAATGTCGTCCTGACCAATGGCGCCCGCCTGTATGTCGACCACGCCCACCCCGAGTACAGCTCACCCGAGGTCACGACTCCCCGGGACGCGATCACCTGGGACCGGGCGGGGGAACTCGTCATGCGCGAGGCCGTGCGAACCCTCGCGGCCTCTCCGCCCGGGGTCAACCTCTACAAGAACAACACCGACGGCAAGGGCGCGTCCTACGGCACCCACGAGAACTACCTCATGCGGCGCAGCACCCCGTTCGGCGAGATCGTGCGCCACCTGATCCCGTTCTTCGTCGCCCGGCAGGTGATGTGCGGGTCGGGTCGCGTGGGGATCGGGACCGACAGCAAGCGGCCGGGCTATCAGATCGCCCAGCGCAGCGACTTCTTCGAGGTCGAGGTCGGACTCGAGACGACCCTCAAGCGACCGATCGTCAACAC
>JBDIAJ010000175.1:0-7299 GCA_039812345.1 Nostocoides sp.
GCGCCGGCCGGGCCGCGTCCACCCTCGCCGAGCTGGCCACGCGTGCCCACGGCCCAGGCGCCCGCCCCGCCCGCGGGGCTGCCCGCCGCGACCGGGATTCCCCTTCCGGCTCGGTCGACGCCCGGCCCCCAGACCTGGTCCCCGCCGGCGCCGGACGCCCGGTCCCACCCGCCGAGCCCCGCCGGGGTGAGCGACGGGGCGGACCCGTACGGCCCCGTTCCCGGCCCGCCGCGCCCGGCGATGGCGGGCGATCCGCGGATCGGCCGGCCGATGCGGTCGGGCACCCTCGCGGCACTCGGGGTGCTGCTCGTGGTCGTGGCCGCGGCATACCCGGCCCTGGCGGTGATCCTCGTCCTCCTCTGGTCGATCGTCGCGCGGACGGCGGAACGGTCCGTGACCGCGCTCGTCCTGCGCCGCCACCACCACGGCACGCGCCCCAGCGACACGGCGATGACCGTCGCGGCCGGCCCGGTGCACCTCATCAGCGGAGTGCTCGCGACCGCTGCCGCGGCGATCGTGCCTGCTGTCGTCGGGGCGGCGGGCGTCTTCGCCGCGCTCCTGGTCACCCGCGGGGTGGCCCCGCAACTGGGGGACCGGACGACCTACCAGATCGCCCTCGCCTTCGGCATGCTCATGGCGGTCGTCGCCGGCTGGTGGGGACCGGGGGGAACCAGCCTGCGCCGGGGCAGCCGCAGCCTCGCCCGCGGGATCGCCTCCAGCGCGGGCGTGGCCCAGTTCACGACCGCGCTCTTCCTTCTCATCGCCGCCGGCCTGGTCGTCTTCATGCGCGTCCGCACCGGTATGCCGATCTGGACCCCGTGGACCGAGCCGCCCGGGATCCTCACCTCGCTCGACCTGACCCGCTGACCGGGATTCCCCGGATCGGGGAGTGAAAACGCGGTGAGAGCCGCGATTTCGCTCCCCGATCAGCGGGGGAGCACGGGGGCGGTCGGCGGGCACGGCAAGATAGGCGCGTGCGCGTGGTGAACTGGCTGGACCGCCTGCAGCGGCGCCACCGCGTGCTCGGGTTCCCGATCGCCGTCCTCTACAAGTTCTTCGATGACGCCGGCGGCTACCTCGCCTCGATGCTCGCCTATTACGCCTTCGTCAGCCTGTTTCCCGCGCTGCTGCTCCTGACGACGACCCTGTCCATCGTCCTGCGCAACCGTCCCGAGCTGCAGGAACGCATCCTCAGCTCGGCCCTCTCCACGGTCCCGGTCATCGGCCAGCAACTCGGCGACCCGAAGTCGCTCAGCGGCGGGGCCGTCGGTGTCGCCGTCGGCATCGGCGTCGCCTTGTATGGCGGCCTCGGCGTGGGCAACGCCCTGCAGTACGCGATGAACACGATCTGGGGGGTCGAGCGCAACAGCCGGCCCAACCCGGTCAAGGCCCGGCTGCGCAGCCTCTTCCTCGTGTTCACCGCCGGGCTCGCGGTGATGGCGACGACGGCGATCGCGACCATCAGCACGACCTACACGGGGTGGCCGCGCACGATCCGGGTCCTGGTGCTCGTTCTCACCTTCTGCGTCAACACGGGGATCTTCCTCCTCGCCTTCCGCATCGGCGCGGGCCGGCCGCGGCGGCGCCACCAACTCCCGGGGGCCGTCATCGCCGCCCTGGGCTGGCACGCCCTGCAGAACTACGGCCTGCTCTATGTCGGCCGGGTCATCCGGCGGGCGTCGACGTCCAATGGCGTCGTCGCCTTCGTCATCGGCCTGCTCGCGTTCTTCTATCTCGCCGCCGTTCTCGTCATCCTGTGCGCGGAGATCAACGTCGTCCTGGCCAACCGGCTCTATCCGCGGGCCCTGCTGACCCCGTTCACCGACAATGTGCGCCTCACCGACGCCGACGTCAGGGCGTATGCCGCCCAGGCCCGGACCATGCGGACGAAGAATTACCAGGTCATCGACGTGACCTTCAACAAGGACGATGCGGCGCAGGCGGGCCGGGTCGTCGATCCCCGGCCCCCGGAGTCGACCCGCCAGTGAGGTTCCCTGTGGCGGAACGAACATGGTGCCGGGCTCGGCGCGCCCGCCTGGTTAGGTTAACCTAACTTCGATGGCGTCGGCCGGGTCGTCCGGCCGAGGGAGGAGCGGTGCATGTCGGTCGTCTCGTCGCGGTTGAGCGAGCGCACCGTCTCGGGCGGTCACGACGGCAGTCTCGCGCTCGCCGACCTCTCGCCCGGGGCCGCTCCGGTGCGCGTCTGCGGCCTGGCCGACCTGGCGCCCGAGGTCGCCCGCCGCCTTACCGACCTCGGGTTCACCATCGGCGCCCGCGTCCACGTGACCCGGCGGGCGCCGTTCGGAGGCCCGATGCTCGTGCGGGTGGCGGACTACGAGGTCGCCCTCCGGCGCGGTGAAGCCCTCGCCATCCGGGTCCTCCCGGAGGGCTAGGTGGGCCACGACCACCACGGCACCGGGGGTGCCGCGCTCGCCGGGGATGTCCATCTCGCCCTGGTCGGCAGCCCCAACTCCGGCAAGACGACGCTCTTCAACGCCCTCACCGGTCTGCGGGCCAAGACCGGCAACTATCCCGGGGTGACCGTCGCGAAGTACGAGGGGCTCGCCCGGATCGGCGGGACGGACTATGTGATCGAGGACCTCCCGGGGACCTACAGCCTCGACCCGATCAGCCTCGACGAGCAGGTCGTCATCGACACGCTCGACCCCGAGGACGCCGCGACCCCCACCCCCGACGGCCTTCTCGTCCTCCTCGACTCCACCGCCCTGCGGCGCTCTCTCGGGCTGTTCGCCCAGGTGCTGATGAGCGATCTGCCGGCCTGCGTCGTGCTCACCTTCACCGACGAGTTGCACGCCCGCGGCGGCCGGGTCGACATCGCCGGTCTGGAGGCGGCGCTCGGGGTCCCGGTGGTCGTCGTCACCGCCGGCGACAAGACCGGGCTGGCCGCCCTGAAGGAGCGGGCCGCCCACTGGCAGCACTGGTCCCGCCCCCCGCTCGCCCCGCCGATCGACCCGGCCGAGAACGCGGCGTGGGTGGAATCGGTGCTGGAGCGGTCGGCATACGTGCCCGCCGGAGGTGACCCGCGCAGCGCGAGACTGGACGCGGTCCTGCTCCATCCGGTGTTCGGCGGGCTCGTCTTCTTCGCCGTCATGTTCACCTTCTTCCAGGTGATCTTCAGCCTCGCCGCCCCCCTGCAGAGCTATGTCGAGCGGGCGTTCGCGTGGCTGGGCGGGCAGGCGGCCGAGCACATCGGCAACGTCTGGCTCGGCAGCTTCGTCAGCGACGCGGTCTTCGGGGGCGTCGGCGGCGTCATCGTCTTCCTCCCCCAGATCGCCCTCCTCTTCCTGATGATCTCCCTCCTCGAGGGCGTCGGCTACATGTCCCGGGCCGCGGTCATCATGGACCGGCTGATGTCGCGCTTCGGACTGGAGGGGCGGGCGTTCGTCTCCCTGCTGTCGTCGGTGGCCTGTGCCATCCCGGGGATCATGGCCACGCGCACGCTCCCGTCGGCGCGCGACCGGCTCGCGACGATGATGGCGGCGCCGCTGATGACCTGCTCGGCGCGGCTGCCGGTCTTCGTCCTGCTCATCTCGATGCTCGTCTCCCCGGACGCCCGGGTGGGCCCCTTCGGGGCGCAGGGGACGGCGCTGTTCGGGCTCTATCTTCTCGGGGCACTGTCGTCGCTGCTCGCGGCGGCGTTCTTCAAGAAGGTCACCCACGGGCACGGGAAAGCGCTGCCGTTCTATATGGAGATGCCGCCCTATCGCGTGCCGAGCCTGCGCGGCGTGCTCTTCGCGGTCTGGGACGCCTGCCGGTCCTTCCTGCGCAAGGTCACCCACATCATCCTCGCGACGACGATCCTTCTCTTCCTCCTGCTCAACCTTCCCGCGCGCGGCACCGCCGACCTGCGCGCCGCCGGGGTGAACCCGCAGGACCAGTCGGCGGTCTCGGCATACGTCCTGGACAACTCGTATGCCGCGGACGTCGGCCGCGCGGTCTCCCCGGTCTTCGCGCCGCTCGGGTTCGACTGGCGGATCAACGTCGGGGTCCTGTCGTCCCTGGCGGCGCGGGAGGTGTTCGTCGCGACGATGGGCCAGGTCGCCGCCGCCGAGAATCCCGACAACCCGCGGGCGGCGCTGCAGCAGATGACCTACACCGAGGGTGCCCACGCGGGCACGAAGCTGTTCACGCCGCCGACGCTCGCCGCGCTCCTGGTGTTCTTCGTCTATGCCCTTCAGTGCATGTCGACCATCGGCGTGCTGCGCCGCGAGACCGGTGGGTGGAAGTGGCCGGCGATCGGGTTCGGCTATCTGTTCACCCTCGCGTGGGTCATGGCGTTTCTCACGCACACCGTCGTGGGTGCCCTGACCTGATGGACGCGGGCGTGATCCCGATGCACCCGGAGGCGGTGCCGGGGGACCCGTCGACGGTCCGGTGGGTGCTCGCGCCCGAGGCCGTCCCGGTCCAGGGAGAGGTCGCGGTCGTCCCCGGGGCCCTCGGGGAGTTGTGCGCCGCTGGTGTCGTCCGCCGGGTGGCGGGGCTGCCGGGGGCGGTGGTCGTCACGCTCGGGGCGGGCCGGTCGTGGCGCTCGCCCGACGGGGCGGCGGTGCGGACCGCCCTGCACGAGGCCCTCACCCGGCCGGATGAGTGGCGGTTGGCCTCGGGGGATGACCCGGCGTTGGCGCGGGCGGTCGAGGCGGTCCTCGCCGGCCCAGCGGCGGAGGTCGTCCAGCGGCACGGGGGATCCGTGCGGGTCGCGGCCGTGACCGACGGGACGGTGACGCTCGAGGTGGGCGGGGCCTGCGCGGGGTGCCCGGCCGCGGGCCTGACCATCGGGACGACGCTGGAGAGCGCCATACGGGAGGCGGTGCCGGGGGTGCGGGAAGTCGTCGTGACCGAGGTCGCCCGTCCGCGGTTCGTGGCGCTGGGGAACCTCATGCGCGGAGGCGGGCGGGACGCCGGCGGGTGAGCGTCCGTCGCGCGGTCAGCCGGGCTCGTCCTCGTGGCCGGGCGCGGCGCCGAGACCGCGGTAGGCCTCCTTCGGGTCGACGGTCCCGGTGACGACGCCGTAGATCGTCTCGTGGATCGGGAGATCCTGGTCGTAGCGCTGGGCGAGTTCGTGCGTCGTCACCGCGGTCTTGAGGCCTTCGGCGACCATCGTCATCCCGCCGGTGATCTCCTCGAGCGAGATGCCGCGGCCGAGTTTCTCCCCGACCGTGCGATTGCGGGACGCCGGGCTCAGGCAGGTGGCGATGAGGTCGCCCATCCCGGCCAGACCGGCGAAGGTCGTCGCCTCGCCGCCCATGGCGACGCCGAGCCGGATGAGTTCGGCCAGACCGCGGGTCATCACCAGGGCGCGGGTGTTGTCGCCGACGCCGAGGCCCTCGGCCATGCCACAGGCGATGGCGACGACGTTCTTGAGGGCGCCGCCGAGTTCGCACCCGATGACGTCGTGGTTGGTGTAGACCCGGAACAGGCCGGAACTGAGGACCTGCTGGAGGGCGCGGGCGACGGCGAGGTCGGGGGTGGCGACGACGGACGCCGCGGCCTGACCGGCCATGACCTCGCGGGCGATGTTGGGGCCGGTGAGCGCGGCGACCGGGTGGTTGGGCAGCTCGTCCTGGATGACCTGGGTCATCCGCAGCAGGCTGCCCTGCTCGAAGCCCTTGGCGAGGCTGACCACGGGGATCCACGGGCGGATGTGCGTCCGGGCCTGCGCGGTCGTGGCGCGGACGGCGCCGGTGGGGACGCCGACGATCAGGAGTTCCGCGTGGCGAACGGCCCGCTCGAAGTCATCGGTGGCCGCGAGCTTCCGGTTGAGGGTGAAACCGGAGAGGTAGGCGGAGTTGCGGTGGTCGGTGTTGATCTCATCGACGACCGCGCTGTTGCGGGCCCACAGGAGAGTGTCGTGCTTGCGGGCGACGAGGGAGGCGACCGTGGTGCCCCAGTTGCCGCCGCCCAGGATGGTGACCTTCACGTGTTGCTGCCTCCTCGTCGAGCCGGCACCCGTTGGCGGGCGCCAGAGCTGGCGGGGGGACTCGAACCCCCAACCACCTGTTTACAAGACAGGTGCGCTGCCAATTGCGCCACGCCAGCGGTGCCCGGGACGGGCAGGACGAGGATACGCGGCATACGGACCGAGGACCCAGGGGCCCTCAGCGCGTGGGGAGGGTGAAGGCGTTCGTCATCCGTTCGGACAGGGTGGACCCGGCGGCGTCGGCCACGCTGACGCGCAGGTCGACCGGCGTCGCGGAGGCGACGGTCGGGACGTCGAGCGCGGCGGTCCACGAGGCGCCGGATCCGCGGGTGGGGAGGGATCGCCATACGCTGTCGCCGTAGCGGATCCACGCACGGACCGAGCGCACCCCGGCGGCCGTGCCCCGTCCGACCTGCCGGACGGTCAGGCGGAGGTCGTGGCGGCCGGGGGCGAGGCGGCCGGTGAGGTTGACCGGAGCGTCGTAGTCGAGGGACAGGAACGGGAGCACCGTGCAATCGCCGCCGACGCCGCAGATCCAGGTGCCGGGGAGGGGGATCGCCGCGCCGGCGCGGGTCGTCAGGCGGGTCGCCACCTGGACGGGTGCGCCTCCGCCGAGGCGCCGGGTGCCGTTCTGGGTGACGGTGAAGACCTTCGTCCCGGGCATGGGGTAGGCGGTCGTGTTGATGGCGCCGACGCCGGACGCGAGGGTCATCCCGTCGCCGGACAGGGACCAGGTGCCGGTGTCGGAGGAGCCGGCGACGTCCGCCGCCCCCGCGTGCTCGGGATTGGCGTCCGCCATTGCGCTCAACGCGACACCGATGACGCCGCCGCCGAGGCAGGCGGGACACCATACGGGATCGCCGGGAGTCTGTGCGGTGACGACGAACCGCGCGTGCAGCGGGGGCTTGCCCCAGCCGTCGAAGGTGATCCGCCCGGGTGTCCCCTGCGTCGAGGGGACGGTGAACAGGCCGACGCGGTCGCCGGTGAAGTCGCCGGCCTGGAGGTAGGCCGTGCTCGTCGTCACGCCGGGCGCCGCGGTGACATACCGCGTCAGGCGGGTGGGCCCGGTGAGGGTCGTGTCGAAGGTCCGCGTCTCCTCGGCACCGGCGATCGACTGCCGGACGACCGCCCCCGCGTGGTCCGCCGGTCCATAGAACGCCGAGTCGTATGCCGTGAGGCTCGTTGCGTCGGAATGGTATTCGAGCGCGGTGTGGGGGATGGCGCCGGCGTGGGTGTAGTAGGTCGTGTAGGTGTAGGGGTCGCTGGCGCCGACTGGGGACGAGGCGCTGACGAACCGCTGGAGACTCTGGGTGCCGAGGAGTCGGCCGATCGTCGGGGTGAGGTGGAAGCGCGAGGGGGTG
>JBDIAJ010000176.1:0-7289 GCA_039812345.1 Nostocoides sp.
GGCGCGCCTCAGGCGGACCCGTGGGCAGCTCCGGCCGCCCCGAGCGGCGCGCCCCAGGCGGACCCCTGGGCCACACCCGCCCCGGGCCCGAGCCCATGGGCACCTCAGCCCTCCTCGGCTCCAGCGGACCCATGGTCCAGCCCGGTGGGCGAGGCGACGATGCCGGTCTTCGCCCCGCCCGGCCCCTCAACACCGAGCCCCGCCACACCGAGCCCCGCAATACCGAGCCCCGCCCCGCCGGCGTTCGACCCCCCGAGCGAGCTGACCACACCCGTCGTCAACCCGCCCGGCGCCGACCCGGACACCTGGGCGACGCAGCCCCGCGTCAACCCGGTGTCCCGTCCCGCAAAGCCCAGCGTCCCCGGCGGCTTCGACTTCTCCAGCCTCGACGACCCCGACCCGTCCCGCTGACGGCGACCCGAAGGAGACTCTGTGCGCAACATCCTGTTCGTCGGGTGCGGTGGTTCCGGCGGTGCCCTCCTCGGCTATCTCATGGACCAGCTTCGCTCCGATCTGCGGCGCCACGGCATCGAGAAGCTGCCGGGCGGCTGGGGCTTCATCCACGTCGACTGCCCGCCGGCGCCCGAGGCCCTGGCCCCCGGCCTCGGCACGGTGTGGGACCTCGGCGGGAAGTACATCGCGCTGGCCCCGCAGGTCGGGTCCTACGCGATCGTCGACCGTGCCGTCACGAACGGCAGCGCCCTGGGACAGATCGCGACCTGGGCGCCGCGTATCCCCGCTCGCGTGAACGTCCCCATCCAGCTCGGCGCGGGCCAGCAGCGGGTCCTCGGCCGGGTGCTGCTCGCCTCCAAGGCCCCGAACCTCATCGAGCAGCTGAAGTCCGCGGTCGATGCGATGAAGTCGGCCGAGTCGACCAGCCAGATGTATGCCGCGGCGCGCGCCATGGGTGAGCCGTATGACGCGAGCCAGGCGGCATACACCATCGTCTTGTCGTCGATGGCCGGCGGCACGGGCGCCTCGATCGCGCTGGACGTCTGCCGCATCCTCGGCCAGATCGTCGACAGCTCGTTGATGTCGGTGTTCATGTGTTCACCGGACGTCTTCGACTCGATCCCGGCGGCGTTGCGCGCCGGGGTGCGCCCCAATGCGCTCGCCATGCTCGGCGAGATCGTCGCCAGCCAGTTGGGCGAATCCCACGAGCACGACCTCGCCCTCCTCGCCGCGGTCGGCGCCCCCGTCTCCGGTGCCGCCCCGGTGCCCTTCGCGCGGGTGATCCCGGTCGGGCGCTTCCTGGGCACGGCCGGGACGCCCTTCGGCGACGGAAACAAGGAGACCATCTATCGCGGAGTGGGTCAGTGCCTCGCCGCGCTCGCGGTCAGCGAGAAGGCCCTGGACAACTACCGGAAGTTCATCCTCGAGAACTTCACCCCGCGCGCCCACACCCGGGTGTCCGCCTTCGGCTGGGGAGCGCACAGCAACCCGGACATCCAGTGGGGCTCGATCGGCTACGCCTCCCTCTCCATGGGCCGAGACCGCTACGCCGAGTATGCCGCGCAGCGCATGGCCCGCACCTCCCTCGACCACCTGATCGGCGGGCACCTCCAGAAGGGCAACCCGAACTCGGGCCAGTTGCAGGCCCGGGCGATGGTCGCCTCCCAGTGGGCGTATGTGTGTGCGCAGCTCGGGCTGCCCGCCGGGGGCGGCCAGGACCCGCAGGCCCTGGTGCGGTGGGTCTACGACTCCGGGCTGACCCGCCAGAAGTCCGCCCAGATGGCCCGATCGATCGTCGACCGCGGCATGTCGGCCGACATGCCGATCGCCACCGCGGGTGTCCCCGCCGAGCAGTTCATGCCGACCCTCATGGGCTTCCTCGGCTCCAAGCGCGCGCAACTGGCCAAGATGGCCAAGGACGAGGCCTACGGCGACGCCTACGCCTGGGCCGGACAGTTCGTCGCCCGCGTCGAGCGCGTCATCGGCGACGCGATCGCCACCAGCGGCCTCGTCTACACCAAGGAACTCCTCTCGGCCCTGCAGGAACACCTCTCCGGGAACTACGGGTCCGCGGGCCTGTCCGCCCTCGGTGCCCAGACCCCGGACGCCGAGCAGATCCCGCCCGGCATCGGCGAGTTGTTCGGGTCGATCCGCGGCGTCATCAACCGGGGGCAGGAACTCGCCGATCAGGTCCGCGGCCGCTATCACGCGATGCTCGACATGTCGGCGCGCGGGCAGTGGTGCCTGCTCGTCTCCCAGATTCTCGGCGACGTCTCCACCGGCGTGCTGGCCCCGATGAGCGAGGCGGTCATGGCGGCCCTGCGTGACGTCGAGGTCGCCCAGCAGGCCGCCGCGACGCGCACCGGTCTCGCCACGGTCGCCACCTCGCTCTATCCCCTGTGGCCGTCGGACACCGACGCCATCGTCGACGCCCGGTGGAGCGCGGCCGACAACGAGGTGCTCCTCACCCCGGCCACGGCCTTCCCCGGTCAGTATGTCCGCGACCTCGCCACCGCGTGTCAGGTCGAGTCCGATGGCGCTCCGCCGCCGCCCGCCGAGGCCCGGCGGCGGACGATCCACGCGGTCGTCACCGGGATCTGGGCCACCGCCGGGGGCTACTCACCCCCGGGCGGCCTGATCACCAATGATCCGCCGTTCGTCGCGAAGTCGCTCCCGCTCGACCCCGCGACCGGCAAGCCGCAGGTCCCGTCGCGGGCGGTGTATGCCGTGCATGTCGCCCCGGGCGACGTCCTCGACCGGGCGCGTCAGTACGTCAATCGCACCCAGTCCTCGTTCTCGATCTTCGTCCAGGAGTCGATCCGGGCCTATGTCGACGCCGGCGGCGGGCAGCGCAGCGACGAGGTCGTCGGGAAGTTCCGGCAGGTCCTCACCAAGGCCGTCCCGTTCGCCCAGGTCAGCCCGCAGGTCGTCGACGAGGTCCACGACGGACCGGCCACGGTGAACTTCTTCTTCTCCGACATCCCGTTCGCCGGGTTGCCCATCGCCGCGGCGTTGGAGGCCCTGGTCACCCAGGACTCCTCCGTCGACGCCCTGACGACTCAGAACCTCACCCTCGCGCTGAGCCAGGCCCCGGCCACCCGGATCGACGTGTTCGGTTACTACCCCAACGAGTTGCCCGTGGTCTATTCCGGGCTGCTCGAACCGACCCGGTCCCAGTGGGCGCAGTCGCTGTCCGCCGATGCCCGGACGACCTTCTGGCACGGCCGGCGCAGCCGGCCACTCGGCGCGGCCCTGGCGATGAGCGGTGCCGAGCGGCGCGCGATGATCGGCGGCTGGTTCCTCGGCCAGATCACGGGCGAGATCGAGATCCCGGCCGCGCCCTATGCCCAGCCGGTCCGCGTCTTCGATCACCAGCGGAACACCTGGCTGGCCTTCCCCAACCCCCTGCTGACCCCGCCGGAACGCTTCCTGCGGAACTTCGACTGGCTCCCCGCCGTGCTCGAGTCCCATCTCCTCGCCGTCGCCAACTTCGGCGCGAGCCCGGTCGGCCAGTCCATGGCGCCGTATGAGGCGCTGCGGCGCGTCTGGGACGACAACCCGGACGGGCCGACCCAGATCGGCGCCGGGATGTTCCACCTCCGCGCCTCCGATGCGATCGCGACGTGGCTGACGACCGGGCGGACCCCGACGGGCCCCGGGTCGCGGGTGCCGGGCCTCGAGACGTCCGCCACCGGCGAGGACCGCCGCGCCGCGGCCGTGGCCTGGCTCGAGTCGATCCTCGCCCTCGTCAGGGAGCACTTCGCCCCCGACGGCCACGGCGAGTTCGCCCAGATCACCACGCCCGCGCAACGCGAGCACGTGCCCTACTTCCGCGACCTCGCCCCCGACCTCATGGTCATCCTTCCCCAATTGATCGACATGGTCACCACCGCGCCGATCGGCGGCACCACCACGGGGGACGCCGGCCTGATGAACTCGACGTTCTAGTGACGAGGACCGTATGCCGATGAACGACTTGACGATTCTCGTCACCGAGAACCCCGCGCTGGCCGCCATCCCGGCGGCGCTGCGGGACTGGTCGGCCGCCGGGCTGATCCGGCCGTTCGTCTGGGTGCCGCCGCCGGGCGCCGGGCTGCGCGGCCTGGAGGCGCGCCTCGTCGAGGGCGGCGACGTCACGGCGTCCTCGATCGGCGAACTCCTGGCTCGGCGCTCGCCGACACAGGTCCGGGTCATCGCCCTGACCAGTGATCTGGCCGTCGGCGCGGACTCGACCCGGGTCGCCCGGGAGGTCATCGCCGGGGTGAGCGGGGCGGGTGGCGAGATCCGGGTGATCCCGGCCCAGATCGTCGTCACGCGCCTCGGCGTGCGAACGGGCCGGTTGACCGGGGTGGAGGGGTGGCACAACCTGCTCATCTCCCCGGACGACGCGCAGGGACCCGCCAAGCCGCACAACCCCCTGACGGGGATGGCCCCGGACGAAGACCACGCCCGGTACGCCCTCCCGGCGGTCGCCATAGTCGGGGCGCTGTTCGACAGCCTCGACGCCGGTCCCCTCGATGAGGAGAATCCTCCGCCGGGCACACAGTTCCGCGTGCTGCGGGCCTTTGCCCGCCACCTCGACGGCACCGCGGTCCGGGAGGCCCTGCAGGCGCGGGCGCTCGGCCTCGCCGACGGCTACCCCCTCGTCCTCGACGGCGGCACCACCCCGGCGACCTATATCGAGAACATCGACCACGCCAACGCCCAGATGGCCGCCGCGGTCTGGGCCCGGCATCAGGATGTCTATCTCAGCGCGCGCCGCCGGCCCGAACTGGCGCCGGTCGAGGGGCTGAGCTTCTGGAAGGCCTTCCGGATGCTCTGGTCGTTCCTGTGGGCGGCCCTGAAGAACGCCCCCGCCGACTGGGCCAACAAGGTCATCTACACCGGCAAGTCCTGGGCGGCCAACACCGCGACCCGGGCGATCTTCGGTCAGAACAGCGCGTTCGCGGTCGTCGTCGGGGGAGTGCGCGGGGGCCAGGCCAGCACCTGGGAGGCGCAGGTCCAGGCGCTCGGGGCGCTCGAGAACGGCCTCGACCAGGCCGGCGAAGGACACCAGGTGCATGCCCGCCTGGACAGCCTGTGGCAGGACCTCGTCGCCGGGGGCCTGACCCTGCTCGACGGCCAGCCGCGCCGGCCCGAGATGGACGCCGCCCGCATCGGCACCGATATCGGCATCCTGCGCGCCGGCCGCCAGCTCGCCCCGTCGCGAGCGACCGAGGCCTTCACCGACATCCCCGGAGCGGTGCGCGCGATCACCGAGTCCGAGGCGCTCGCGCCATACGACACCCTGTCCGTCAACCGCTTCGGACGCCGGCTCACGGCCGTGGCCGCCGACCCGCTGGGCGGTGCCGACGCCTCCGCGACGATGGAGAAGTTCCAGGAGTGGTGGCGGCGGGTGAGCACGAGCTACACGACGAAGATCGCCGGCCGACTCTCGACCGAGTTCGAGAACCGGCTCCTCGAGATCTCCGAATACACCAAGGTGCTCGAGGCCGCGGGCGCCACATCGGGGCTGCCGGACGAGATCCGGCGCCAGCAGGGGCGGCTGGCCCGCATCCTGCGCTGGCTGCTCATCGGCCTGCTGTTGCTCGTGGCGGGCACCGTGACGCTCGGCGTGCTCGCCATCATCGGCTGGCTCGTCGTCGGCATCATCGTTCCGGCGCTCATCCTCGGGTGGCTGCTCGCCTCGGTCATCACCTTCATGCGGGTGCAGGGCCGTCTGTTCCAACTGAAGAACGCCCGCGCCGTCGCGTTGAGCAACGCCGCCGCCGCCGAATACAACCTCGCCGCCGCCATCCGGGACGCCCGCCGGTGCGGCGATGCCTATCGGCTGCTCCAACTCTGGGCCGAGGCGCTGGCCGTCTTCGTGGGCGACCCGCTCGGACGCGCCGGTGCCCAGAGCCCGGACGATCGCGGCCCGGGCTCGGACCACCCGCTGGCCGTGCAGTTCGGACGGGCGGAGGTCAGCGACCTCGAGGTCGCCCGAGCGGCCAACGGCATCCGGCGATTCGTCTTCCCCGTCGGCTGGCTCGACGGAGCCTGGGGGACCTTCCTCGACGCCGCGGGCACCCTCCTGGGACCTCGGGGCGGCGTCCTCCTCGACGAGCCGACCCAGCTCTACAAGCAGCGTGCCGTTCAGGAGGATGTGCTGCTCCCCATGTGGGTCGAGGCGCTCGCGACGCAGGGTGTGCCCGGAACCGCCGGGGCGACGCTGTGGGAGCAGATCGTCGCCGTCCTGCACTCCACCGCGCAGGCACAACGCGACCAACTCCTCGATCGGGTCCGCACCGAAGACGGGACCACCGTCACCCTGTCGGAGTTCCTCGGCGGACTCTCCGGCGTCATCGAGCGGCCGACGGTGTTCCCGACGGCGCTGTTCTCCGCGACAGCGATCACCCAGGACCTGCCGCAACCCAGACCCCCGTGGTCCCGGGAGCGGGCGGAGGGGCTCTCGCGCACCGTCGTCCTCACTCAGGTCAGCGACGCCATGCCGGCGGAGTACCTCACGCCGGAGGACCAGCCAAAGCCGATCCCACCCATCGACCCGGTGGATCCAACCGCCGAGCCGCGGGACCCGGTCGTCCCCCCGCCGATCCCACCCATTCCGTCGCCCAACCCGATCTTCTGAGCGCATGAGGACCACCGGTGTCTGACCCGAAGGACTGCATCCTGCTGAAGTGGCGGGCGGCGATGGCCGCCAAGGGCGTCTTCCCGCTGCCGACCGAGGCGGAGCTCAGAGACATCTGCCGACTGGGCCGGATTCCCGACGCGCCGTCCCAAGCGGTCGCGCAGTGGGGACATGCCATCGCCTTCCTTCTGGGGCAGGAACGCTTCGGCGTCCCCTGGGAAAGCGTCCACCTGACCGATGATCTGACCCGACCCCGGCCGGTCGCCGATTCGGCGCCGACGCCGACCCGAACCGGGCCGGTCGCCGATCCGGCCCCGACGCCGATGGCCCGGCTGCGCGCGTGGCGCGACCAGGCGGTCACGGCGGGCCGCCTCCCCAAGGGAGGGATCACCGACAACCACCTCATGCTCATGGCCCGCGGCCTGTCCAGCCCGGACGACGCGGGCACCCGCGTGCCGGCGCTCGCGGCGTTCGGGCGGGAACTCTTCGACCTGCTCAAGGCGAACGCGCCCGGCACCGCGACCCCCCCAGTGGACGACGTCATGCGCACCCGTCCACGCAGCGCCATGGGCCTGCCGCCGGCATCCTCGACGCCGCCGTCGGACCCGACTCCACCGGGGCCGACGAGCCCGCCGCCGGTGGACGGCCGACCGGTCTACCCCTCGACGACGCAGTATCCCGGCGCAGCCCCGACGCCGAGAGCACCGTC
>JBDIAJ010000177.1:0-7257 GCA_039812345.1 Nostocoides sp.
CGCGCACCGGCTGTTCACCACCGCCCAGTTCCAGGCCTTGATGGTCCGCGACGCCGGCTGCACCTTCCCCGGCTGCAGCCGACCGGCCGGCTGGACCGACGCCCACCACCTGATTCATTGGGTCGACGGTGGTGCGAGCGACCTCGACAACGCGGCCCTGCTCTGCCGGATGCACCACACCGTCGTCCACACCAGACGCCTGACCGGCCGAGTCACCACCGGACCCCCGGACGACCCACACCCCGGCCGCCTCCGCGTGGTCTGGGACCTGACCCCCGGCAGCTACGACACCCACCTCGCCACCAAGCGAGGCAGATCCGCCTGAGACTGGATCGTTGGCGCAAGTCTTTCCGGCCCGATCGATCGCCCGCTCGACTCAGGCTGGACGACGTCTGGCCCGATGAGCCCGTCGCGGCGAGCGTGGCGGGCGAGTGAACAGTTCGTGACCGACGGCGCAACATCCTCGCGCTCGGGACCCGGCCGTTCCGGCGAGATGCGAGGGTACGCGTGCAGCCGCCCGGTCCACTCCGAGGAGACCCATGTCATCCGCCGCTCCCCGCCGCTCGCGCCACCGTCGACGCTTGGCCCGTCGTTCCGCAAGCTTCTTCGCGGCCACGGCGAGCATCCTCGCCGTCGTCGCCGTCAGCGGACCGGCCCAGGCCGGCACCAGACCCGACTTCTGCGACCACGACCAGCGCAAGGCCCCGGCGGTCTATCTGTGCGCCAAGCCGGGCGACATCGTCGACGTGCGGATCGGTGATGTGCATCCGACCCAACCGTCACTCGGTTACGACGAGGTCTACTACAAGCTGGGCCGCTACACGATGGGCAAGGACGCCGTGAACAAGAAGTTCGGGGACTGGTGCGAGGCCTCCGGATTGCTCGATGCCGTATCCGCGCAGCCCGATGCGCGCCTCGAGGACCCGACCAGCTTCACCTGCGCCCTTCAGCCCGGCCAGGAGACCCCCGAATCGCGGGCGCTGATGAAGACCGTCGTCATCGGTGCCGGCGGCTCGCTCTGGCTGACCGACGGTCACCACACACTGACCGCCTTCGCCGAGACACCGGACGGCGGGATGGACGCGCACGTCCGCCTCCTCGTCGCGGGGAACCTCTCGCGGCTGACCCGGCAGGACTTCTGGGCGGCCATGCAGGCCAACAAGTGGGTGTGGCTCGAGGACCCTGAGGGTCGACCGGTCACCGTCAACAAACTGCCGACGACAGTCGGCCTGGCCAACTTCGCCAACGACCCCGGACGCAGCCTGCTCTACTTCGCCCGGGACATCGGCTACACGGCCGGGACCGTCCCCTTCCAAGAGTTCTACTGGGGCGCGTGGCTGCGCACCACCACACCCGTGGATCTGTCGGGGTGGAATCCCGACGACGCGGCGAGCTACCTCGCGGCGGTGACCAAGGTGGCATACGCGCAGGTCGCCCTGCCCAAGGACGGACAGGTGTACGGCGGTTTCACCGCTGCCGACCTCGGCGCGCTGCCCGCGGTGAACACCAAGGAGCTGGCGAAGCTGGCCAAGCCGCTTTCGGATGCCAAGCCCGGCAAGATCGCCTACATGGAGGCCTACAAGTCCCTGCTCGCACACTGACTCGACGCCCGCTCACAACAACAGCCCCCACCGCTGACCGACCAGGTCGTGGCCGAAGCTGTGGTGGGGGTCTTCGTCGATCACGGTGAAGCCGGCCGCGACATACAGCCGGCGCGCGGAGACCAGGACGTCGTTGGTCCACAACACCATTCGCTGATACCCGGCTGAGCGGGCGAAGGTGACGCACTCGGCGACCAGCAGCCCACCCACGCCGTGGCCGCGGGCGGCCGGGGTGACCAGCAGGGTGCGCAACTGAGCGACGGCGGGGTCGGTCGTCGGCATACCGAAGATGCAGCCGACGCGTTGGCCGCCCGATTCGGCGATCCACCCGGCCTGACCCGGGCGGTCGAGGTTCGCGCCGAACTCGGCCATGATCCCCGCCACCAACGCTTCGAAAGTGATGTCCCAGTCATACTCCGCGGCATACTGCTCGCCGTGCTGCCGCACGACCCAGCCCAGGTCGCCGGGTCGGCCTGCCGGCCGAAGGGTGATCGGCTCGGGCAGGTCGGCGCTCATTGCTCGATGCTAGAGGCAGCGTGCGGGGTCTAGCGTGGGGCGGTGACCACCACCCAAGAGATGATCGACCGGCAGCAGCCGATGACCTCACCCTTCGGCTATCGCTCCACGGCAAGCGAGGTGCTCGCCGGGCACGCCCTGGCGGGGAAGACCGCGATCGTCACCGGCGGCTATTCGGGTCTCGGGTTCGAGACGGTCAAGGTCCTGAGCGCGGCCGGCGTGTCCGTCGTCGTCCCGGCGCGACGCCCCGAGCCCGCCGCCGCGGCGCTGGCCGGTATGCCGGGCGTGACGGTCGCGGCGATGGACCTCGCCGACCTCGATTCGGTCGCCGCTTTCACTGCGGCCCGTCGCGCCGATGGGACGCCGGTCGACCTGGTGATGAACGTCGCCGGGGTGATGGCCTCGCCATCCGGCCGAACGGCGCAGGGGTGGGAGTCACAGTTCGGGACCAACCATCTCGGGCACTTCGCGCTCGTCGGCGGCATCGCCGAGCTGCTCACCGACGGAGCGCGCGTGATCTCGTATTCCTCTGTGGCGCACTACCGTTCGCCGGTCCGGTTCGACGACATCAACTTCGAACGCGACGCGTATGACCCGTGGGTCGCGTATGGGCAGTCGAAGACCGCCAACGCACTCTTCGCCGTCGCCCTGGATGCGCGCGGGGCCGGCCGTGGCATCCACGCCTACTCGCTGCACCCCGGCGGGATCATGACCGACCTGCAGCGCCACATGGATCCGGCCGAGTTGCGCGCCCGCGGCTGGGTCGATGAGGAGGGCCGGCCGAACCCGCTCTTCAAGACGCCCGAGCAGGGCGCCGCGACCGGCCTGTGGGCGGCCACCGCGACCGAGTTGCTCGACCGGGGCGGCGTGTATTGCGAGGACTGCACCGTGAAGGGCGTCGTCCCCGACGACCACGCCGACATCACCACCGGCGGCGTCAAGGCGTGGGCCATCGACGCCGACGCGGCCGAGCGCCTGTACGCGCTCTCGGTGGACGCGACCGGGCTGAATCCGCTGGGCTGAGCCCAAGGGATGCTCTGTGGGTAGGCGACTGGAGTGGAATCTCAACATCCACTACGACGCCCGGCTGGCCCGGCACGCCAAGTCCGGTGATCGGGTCCTGGACGTCGGGTGCGGGGACGGCTTCCTTGCCGCCCGGCTCGCCGACCACGGGTGCGTCGTCGTCGCGATCGACGCGGACGCCCCGGTGCTCGCGCGGGCCCGGGCACGCTGGCCGAGCAAGCCGATCGAGTGGATCCATGGCGACGTCCTGACGCACCCGTTCGCGCCGGCGAGCTTCGACGTGGTCGTCTCGAACGCCACGCTGCATCACCTGCCCGACACGGCGCTCGCCCTCGCGCGCCTGGCCGAACTGACCACGGCCGGAGGCCGGCTCGGCATCGTCGGCTTCGCCCGCAACGGTCTGGCGGACTGGCCGATGTCGATCCTGTCGTCCCTCGCGATCTTCGTCGTCGTGCGCGTGAAGCGGAAGTGGGAACACACCGCACCCGTCGTCTGGCCGCCGCCGCTGACCTACGGACAGGTCAAACGGGTCTCCGGCACGGTCCTACCGCGCCGCCGCTTTCGTCGGCTGTGGCTGGGCCGCTACTGGCTGAGCTGGACCCGTCCCGCCTGACCGTATGCCGCGGGCTCCGGACTGCCGTGAACCTACGGCCGGCGGCCGACCGCCAGCAGCAGCGGGAACTCGCGCGAGGCGCCCTCGACCTCCTTGGTGATGTGGCCGGCCTCCCGGACCGCCACGTCGGCGAACCCAGCCGCAGTCAGCCACTCCACGAGCCGCTCGCGGCTGAAGCCGTGATGCCCGTGGAAGTCGACGACATGGCGGTGGAAACCGCCGTCCTCGTCGCGCTCCAGATCGGCCAACGCGACATACCCGCCCGGTCGCAGGAGCGTCCATACGCGTCCGAGAACGGCCGGGATGTCGCCCATGTGATGCAGGGCGAGTTGACTTACGACCAGGTCGAATTGCTTGTCGGGCAATGGATCTCGCTCGACGTCCCACAATTGCGCCGCCCAGCCAGGGTGGTCGTCGCTCAGCACCTGCGTCGCCGCGCTCACCATCCCCGGCGAGACGTCGGTCACCAACGCCGTGTCGATGTCGGCGGCCAGCGCGCGGGACAACAGGCCAGTTCCGCCGCCGATCTCCAACACCTCCATGCCCGTATGCAGCGGCACACCCTCGCGGATCGCCACAGCCACGCGGGCGGCCTGCTCGCGGGCACCGGGGCGCTCGTCCCAGGTCGCCGCCATCGCGTCGAAACGCTCGGGGGAGTCCGGAATCGCGTGGTGGTCGTGCTCGTGGTCGTTCACCGCCCCAGCATCCCAGGCATGAGCCGCATCGGATCACGACGCCCGCCCACCGATGGCGCGACCCGGCGCGATCACTCGGACGAGGCGAGCCCCTCGGGTTCCGGTTGCGCCGTGCGCCAGCGGCGTGGCGGCGATCCGTAGCGCCGCGTGAAGGCCCGGCTGAACGACGCCTCGGAGGCGTAGCCGACCGTCCGGGCGATGACCGCCGCCGGTTCGTCGCCGGCCAGCAGGAGATGGGCGGCGAGGTCGAGCCGGTGCTGATTGACGTATGCGGCCGGCGGGACGCCCATCAGCTCGCGGAAGCGGGTCGCGAATGCCGACCGGGACACATTCGCCAGGCCGGCCAGGTCGGTCACCGACCACGCGGCGCCCGGGGCGGCATGCATCGCGGCAAGCGCTGGCGAGACCATCGGATCCATCGCCGCGGTGAGCCATCCCGGCGACGCGGCGCCCACCGAAGCCGCCCACGCGCGCAGGGCATGGATGAACAGCAGGTCGAGAATCCGCGAGAGCATCACTCGGGACCCGGCGCTCGGGGCGTCCACCTCATGACGGATGAGGTCGATGCTCAACGGCAGCCACGTGCTCGTTCGGTCGACGACGATGAGCGTTGGGAGCCCACGAAGCAGAGGTTCCGCGATGCCTTGCTCGACCCGGAAGCCGCCGGTGATCCAGGACGCCTCGCCGACCGGACGCAGGGTGTGCGCATGACCTCGGGCGATCAGGGCCATCGCGTCCGGACCGAGCACCGTCTCCTCGGCCCCGTCGATCTCCACGCGGACTCGGCCGGCGCTGACCACGTGCAACAGCCGCGTTCCGGCGGGATGCACAGCCGGCGTGGCGCCGACGTTGGCCGTCACCGGCCCGCCGCGCAGGTGGATCGACTCCAGGACGTCGGAGAGAGCATCCAACCGCGCTGGCGGATCGGCAAAGTTCTTCGGGTCTTTGGGCATGGTTTCTCGTCCTCGTGTCCTCATAGGCTCTCGGAAGAGGCCGCGGTCCACAAGGGGCGAGCCGGTCGCCGGTGACGAAGGAGCGACCATGTCAAAGCCCACCGTCGTTCTCGTGCACGGCTTCTGGGGGGGCGCCGCCCATTGGGGCAAGGTGATCATCGAGCTCGACAAACGTGGGTATGCCGCGATCAAGGCCGTCGAGATGCCGCTGACCTCGCTGGCCGATGACGTGGCCCGGACGCGGCAGATGGTCGAGCAGGTCGATGGCCCGGTGCTGCTGGTCGGCCACTCCTACGGCGGTGCCGTGATCAGCGAGGCCGGCGCCCTGCCGAACGTCGTGGGGTTGGTGTTTGTCGCCGCCTTCGCCCCCGACGCCGGGGAGAGCCCCGGGCAACTCTCCGAGCAGTTCCCGCCGGCCGCGTTCGCCGATATCGAACCGGACTCCGACGGATACCTCTGGATCAAGCCCGACCGGTTCCACGAGAGCTTCTGTCACGACCTCACCGACGAGGAGGCCTTGGTCATGGCCGTCACCCAGAAGGCGCCGCGAGGCTCGACGTTCGGGGACGCGGTCACCGCCCCGGCCTGGCAGGACAAGGCGACCTGGTATCAGGTCTCGAGCGCCGACCGCATGATCAACCCGGACAGCCAACGCATGATGGCCGCGCGCATGAACCCGCGCGGAACGATCGAGCTCGATGCCAGCCACGCCTCCCTGGCCTCCCAGCCGACGGCGATCGCGGACCTGATCGACGAGGCGGTCGGCTCGCTGTAGGCCTCCCCCTGGACAGACCGACACCGTGCCGGTGTGGGCCGGACCGGGGTCTATGGGTGACTCAGGACTCGGGTGACGCGGCGAGGCCGCCGAGGTCGAAGGCCCGGAACAGCACGGCATGGTCGACGCCGGCGGCCGCACCGCCGGACGCGAGGATCTGCGGGATGAACTCCGCCGGCTTGGGGTGGCCGGGCAGGTCGGCGAGGTAGGCCCGGTGCTGCTCCAGCGACGCGACCGAGGCCGCGACCGCTCGGTCGTCGACGGGGACCGCGTGCGTCGGGTCGGGATGTCCGGCCAGGAGCACCCACGACGTATGCCACTTGGCCAGGCCCTCGTCGTCCGCCAGCTCCCGGAAGACCCAGGTGTTGTCGGCGTCGCGCACCGCGTCGATCGTCGCGAGCCCCGCGGCCCGGTGGTCGGCCTGGTTGAGCTGGCCATACGCCTCGATGTCGAAGTTCGCCGTCACCACTGCGTCGGGGCGGACCTGACGGATCACCCGCGCGATGTCGCGCCGCAGATCCAGGGTGGGCATGAGCATCCCGTCGGGGTGGTCCAGGATGCGCAGATCGCGCACGCCGACGCTCGCGCACGCCTCGCCCTGCTCGGCGGCGCGCAGCGGGCCGACCTCCTCAGGCGGCCGCTGCATACCGGCCTCGCCGCTGGTCAGGAGCAGGTAGGTGACCTCGACCCCTCGTGCGGCCCAGGTCGCGACCGCCGCGGAGGTGCCGTATTCCATGTCGTCCGGGTGGGCGACCACGCACAGCACGCGCGACCACGTGGCATCGGGCAGGGCAGGAATCTGGGTGGGCTCGGGCATACCCGCACCCTATGCGGGCCCGCCGGGGCCAGCCGTGGCACCTCGCGCTGGAGTCCGGCGGTGCCCACTCGACAACGTGGGAGCGGCCTAGAGTCGGGCCCATGGCGACCGAGACCGTGCCCAGCTTCGCGATCGAAGCGGAGGCGGCCGGCCTGATGGCCTTCATCGACGCCTCGCCGACGCCCTTCCACGCCTGCGCCCGGGCCGGCCGTCGCCTGGAGGAGACCGGATTCACGGTGGTCGGCGAGCGCGACGCCTTACCCG
>JBDIAJ010000178.1:0-7189 GCA_039812345.1 Nostocoides sp.
CGGCCAAGCGGATGGTCGAGCGGCAGCGCTCCGTCGTGTGGGACGTCCTCGAAGAGGTCATCACCGAGCACCCGGTCCTGCTCAACCGTGCGCCCACCCTGCACCGCCTCGGCATCCAGGCGTTCGAGCCGCAGCTCGTCGAGGGCAAGGCCATCCAGATCCACCCGCTCGTGTGCACGGCGTTCAACGCCGACTTCGACGGCGACCAGATGGCCGTGCACCTGCCGCTGTCCGCGGAGGCGCAGGCCGAGGCCCGCATCCTCATGCTGTCCTCCAACAACATCCTGAAGCCGGCGGACGGACGCCCGGTGACCATGCCCACCCAGGACATGATCATCGGTCTCTACCACCTCACCTCGGACACCGGGCCGGTGTATGCCGACGCCGACGGCGAGCACGTCCGCACCTTCGGCACGCCCGCCGAGGCGCGGATGGCCTTCGACGCTGCCGAGATCGGGGTCGGGTCGCTGATCCGGATCCGGCTGCGCGACGTCGTCCCGACTCCGGGCACCGACCTCACCGGTCTCGACATCCGCGAGGACGGCACCGTGGACCAGTGGATCGTCGAGACGACCCTCGGGCGGGCGCTGTTCAACGAGGCGCTGCCGCACGACTACGCGTTCGTCAACGAGCCGGTCGACAAGAAGCGGTTGTCGATGATCGTCAACGACCTCGCCGAGCGTTACACCAAGGTTCAGGTCGCCGCATCGCTCGACGCCCTGAAGGAGGCGGGCTACCACTGGGCCACCCGGTCCGGCACCACGGTCGCCGTCTCCGACGTCGTCACCCCGGAGCGCAAGTCCGAGATCCTCGCCGGCTACGAGACCAATGCGACGAAGGTCCAGACGCAGTTCGACCGCGGTCTGATCACCGACGACGAGCGCCGCCAGGAGCTCATCGAGATCTGGACGAAGGCGACGAACGAGGTCTCCAAGGAGATGGAGTCCAACTTCCCGCACGACAACCCGATCTATCGGATGGTCCACTCCGGGGCTCGAGGCAACTGGTTCCAGTTGCGGCAGATCGCCGGAATGCGTGGCCTCATGGCCAACCCCAAGGGCGAGATCATCCCGCGGCCGATCCGGACTAACTTCCGCGAGGGTCTCTCGGTGCTCGAGTTCTTCATCTCGACGCACGGTGCCCGCAAGGGTCTGGCCGACACCGCCCTGCGGACGGCCGACTCGGGTTATCTCACCCGGCGCCTCGTCGACGTCTCCCAGGACGTCATCGTCCGCGAGGACGACTGCGGCACCGAGCGCGGCCTGACCATGCCGATCGCGGCGACGGCGGACGGCGCCCGGCACCTGCACGACGAGGTCGAGACGTCGGTCTATGCCCGGACGCTGGCCGAGGACGTCGTCAAGGACGGCGAGGTGCTCGCGGCCGCTGGAATCGACCTCGGTGACGTCGTCATCGGGCGGCTCTTCGATGCCGGCATCGACAAGGTCAAGGTCCGCTCGGTCCTGACCTGCGAGTCCAAGGTCGGCACCTGCGCGATGTGCTATGGCCGCTCGCTGGCGACCGGCAAGCTGGTCGACATCGGCGAGGCCGTCGGCATCATCGCGGCGCAGTCCATCGGCGAGCCCGGCACCCAGCTGACGATGCGGACCTTCCACACCGGTGGTGTGGCCGGGGACGACATCACCCAGGGTCTGCCGCGTGTCGTCGAGCTCTTCGAGGCGCGCACCCCCAAGGGGGTCGCCCCGATCGCCGAGGCCGCCGGCCGCGTGCAGATCGAGGAGACCGACAAGACCCGCCGGGTCATGCTCACCCCGGACGACGGCTCGGAAGAGCACGCCTACCCGGTGAGCAAGCGGGCCCGGCTGCTCGTCGCCGACGGCGACCACGTCGCGGTCGGGGCCAAGCTCGTCCAGGGCGCGATCGACCCCAAGCAGGTCCTTCGCATCCAGGGTCCGCGGCAGGTGCAGATGCACCTCGTCGACGAGGTCCAGGCGGTCTACCGGCAGCAGGGTGTCGCGATCCACGACAAGCACATCGAGGTCATCGTCCGGCAGATGCTGCGGCGGATCACCATCATCGAGTCCGGCGACACCGAACTCCTGCCCGGCATGCTCTCCGAGCGCGGCCGGTTCGAGGAGGAGAACCGTCGGGTCGTCGGTGAGGGCGGACGCCCGGCGTCGGGTCGCCCCGAGCTGATGGGGATCACCAAGGCGTCGCTGGCGACCGAGAGTTGGCTGTCGGCGGCCTCGTTCCAGGAGACCACCCGGGTGCTGACGGAGGCCGCCATGGAGGGCAAGTCCGACCCGCTGCTCGGTCTGAAGGAGAACGTCATCCTCGGCAAGCTCATCCCGGCGGGCACGGGTCTGACCCGCTACCGCAACATCAAGGTCGAGCCGACCGCCGAGGCCCGCGCCGCGATGTACGCGATGCCGAACTACGACGACTACGCCTACCCCGTGTTCGGGGCCGGGACCGGCGAGGCCATCCGCCTCGACGACCACGAACTCGGCCTCGACTACGACTGATCACCGGTCACGGGTTCTGCGCCCAGTGCCGGAAAAGGCCCCCTTCGCCACGGAATCCCTCCGTTGCGACGGGGGCCTTTCCCGTGCCCACCCGGGCTCAGCCCTCGAGGTGCCCGTCGGCCACCGCGGCGCGCACGGCGTCCCGGGGGCTCCACACCTGCCGGCCCATCTCGCGGTAGCGCGCGCACGCGCGGTTGATGTAGGTGTTCACCGTCGACGCGGAGACCGGCGGGATCATGGTGGGTCCGACCAGCTTCCGGGGGACGCCGTCGGCGAGGAGCCGGAGCACCTCGACCTCACGAGGCGGCAACCGCGCGGCGAGGGTGGTGTCGCTGAGGAGGGCGAACGCGAGGTCGGAGGACACGGCATACTCCGTCTCGCCCACCGACCGGAGCGTCGTGACGATCTGATCGACCGGATCGCCTTTGAGCGCCAGCCCGACCGCCCCCGCCGCGACGGCTCGCTGGATGGGCACCGGGCGCAGCTCCGAGGTCAGCACCACCACCGGGATCCCGGACGACGTCAGCGATTCGATCGCCGCCAGAGACTCCTCGTCCGTCGTCAGGTGCAGGTCGACGAGGGCGACGTCCGGCGGGGGATCGATGCCCACCAGGGCGGTGCGCAGGTCAGCCCAGGTCGTCGCCGCCGCGACGAGCATGATGTCGGGCGCGACGCGCGTGACGAGCGACAGGATGCCTTCGACGACGATCGGATGATCGTCCAGGGCGATGACACGCAGGGCCATCTCCCCAGTCTCGCGGGGAGGGTCACTCCGTGCCAGTCGCAGCATTCGAGGACGCCTCGGTGGGCGTCGGCACCGTTCGATGACACCGTATGGCGCCCGGGAGCCCCGCGCTCGCCCAGCCCGCCTCGTGCAGCGTCGCGATCGTGGCCGAGTCGGCCCCCGGCCGGATCATCAGCCCCAACCGCCATACGTCATCGCCGCCGAGGGCGGTCAGGTCGACGACGCCCCCGGGAGGGGCCTGGCCGAGGGTCGCGACGGCGGTGGCCACCTCGGCGTCGAGGCGTCCGGGGAGGTCCGCGGCGATCCGAACCCGGACGGACCATCCGCGCGAGCGCAGCCCGGCGACCGCGCCGCGCAGACAGCCGCCGTCGCCGAGCATGAGGTCCTCACGGAACGACTGCTCGAGCGCGGCCGCCTGGGATCGCAGGACGCCGGTGTCGCACGCGGGGTCCTGGACCTGGTGGAGCAGCGACTCCAGTTCCACTCGGTGTCGCGCGAGCCGCCGTTCGACGCGTTGGTGGACGTCGTCAGCGGCGACGTGGTCGACGGCGACGTCCGTGCTCGCCCGCTGTGCACGCAGGATGTTCCAGGCCATGCGTTCGCCGGTTCGCCGGACGACGACGGACAGGGTGATCGTGATGAGCGGCGCCATGATCGGGGCGAGATAGAGCGACCAGTTCGCCGTCGACCGGGTCGCGCGCCAACTGAGGACCGCGGCCAGGACGCTGATGCCGACGCCGCAGGTGACGGCCTCCCAGAGCGGCCTGAGGATCGCCAGCAGCGAGGCGAGGGCCGCGGCTGCCCCCGGTATCCACAGGAGCCGGCTGTGTCCGCCGTCGTGGGGGAGGGCGAGCCCGTTGACGATCGTCGCGACCCACGCGATCGCCGTGACGGTCGCGCTCTCGACTCGACCGACCGGGCGCACGCCGGCGCCGCGCATGGTCACCAGGCCGACGATGCTCACCAGGACGCTCGCGCCGGCGACCAGCCATGGATGCGTCACGTCACGCCCGACGAACAGAGGGAACCACAGTCCCAGGGCGAGCGGTGCGGCGGCGATGAGGGCCAGGGACGGAAAGAGCGCGTTCACCGCCCCACCCCCGAGGACGGTGGGATCGTGGCTCGGCACCGGACTCCACGTGAGGCGGACCCGCGTGCCCTCACCGGGTGCGGAGCTGATCTCGGCCCGCCCTCCGACGTCCTCCAGCCGCTCGACCACCGACTTGGACAGCCCGCGGCGTTCGGTCGCGTCCGGGACGAAGCCCCGTCCCTGGTCTCTGATCTCCACCCGGACGCGCAGCTCCCGGACGGACGTCTCGACCGTCGCCGATTCGGCTCCCGAGTGTTGCGCGACATTGCGCAGCGCCTCACGGGTCGCGGCGCTGATGGCCGCACGCACGCGCGGCGGCAGGGGGAGCTCGCGCGGACCGCGATGGGTCACGGTCAGTCTCCCGGTCGGGGACAACCGGCGCAGCGATCCGAGGAAGTGGGTGTTCTCGGCGTCGGTCTCCGGCGCGGGGGTCGAGCCGGTGCCGGTCGAGAGCCGGTCCTCGAGCTCACGGGCGGCGGTGCGGGCATCCGCCAGCGAGATCGTCTCCCCGGCCAGCGCCAGCGCGCGCAGAGTGTGGACGACCTCGTCATGGACGATCCGGTCGACCTCGGCCTCGCGCATCCGCTCGGCCTCGGCCAGCAGCGCCTCGCTGCGGGAGGTCTCGGCCAACGCGTGCGCGGCGGACACCTCCGTGGCCGCCCTCCGGCACAGCACCCCGGCGAGCCATCCCGACATCGCCAGCGCCACGAGTTGTCCCGACCCGGCCCACAGTTCGCTCGCCCTGGTCAGCCCCGGCAGGCGCGGATTGCCGGTCCAGGTGTGCCAGCGGACGACGATGTGCGCGGCCAGGATGACCAAGGCGAGCATCCACCCTCGCCGAGGCCAGGTCAGCGCGAGGAAGGCCCCGGTGCCGATGAGCAGAAGCGTCGGCCACCACGTGTCGGCGAGCGCGGGCGAGCGGGCGGTCGCCTGCCCTCCGAACGCCAGACCGGCGGCCACCAACACGGTCACGACAGCCGAGCCGAATCGACGGGCGCGCCCGGTCCACGCCACACCGATCATCGTTCCCACGGCGCCCGCGAGCAGCACCGCCGCCGAGAGTCCGGCGGGGCTGGAGAAATCGACGAAGCGGCGGGCCAGGAGAGCGACGACACCGGCCTGGCCGGCGACGAGAACCACCAGGCCGTTGCGGATGCCGGCCTCGACCAGCGCCTCCCACTCGCGGCGGGGCGGGGCGCGACAGATTCCCCGGGCCCGGTCACGCGTTCATGGTAGGGATGCCGCACCCGCCACGTAGGCTCGGCCCCATGCCCGGTTCGGCAGGTCCCGAGACGCGCCGCGCCCTGACCGGCGGCGCGCTGGTCGCCGTCGGCCTGCTCATTCTGCTGCGCCTCGCCGGCCCCGCCCGGCTGCTCGCCATCGTCTTCCTCGCCGGGGGTGCCTTCCACCTCAATCGCGTGGATCCGAAGCGGCTCACCGCGGTCGTCATCGTCATCGTCGTCGGCTTCGCGTGGCTCGCCTATCGCACCTGGAATCGCTGAGTGCTCGCGGTTCTCACGCTCAATGTGTCACGCCCGCCCAAGGACCGCGCGGCGCGCCTTCTCGAGTACCTCTGGGCGCGCGAGGAGGAGATCCTCGTCTTGACCGAGTGCGGCCGCGGCCAGGGCAGTGCCCTGATCGAGTCCGTATGCCGAGCGGCCGGCTTCGCGGTGTCGTCCTCGCTCACCGACGCCGACGGCCGGCCCCGGCGGGGTCTGCCCTCGGGGGCGCTCGGCGCGATGGTCGTCGCCCGCGGTGCCCGTTCGTTGACGATCCTGGCGACCGGCCCGGGGCCGGGGATCCTGCCCGAGCGGGTCATCGTCACCCAGGTGGAGGGCCCGGTGGGGGAGCCGCTGCGCCTGGTCGGGGTGTACGGCGCCGCCAGCGACCCGGTCCGCTATTCCTCGGCGACCCAGCGCCGGCGCAAACGCGAGTGGCTGCTCGCCTTCTGCACGTGGGTCGCCGCCCTGCCGCCCGGGCCGAGTGTCCTCATCGGTGATCTCAACATCGTCGCCCCGGGTCACCGGGACCCCCTCTCGCACGTCCTCCCGGAGGAGCGCACGGCATACGACCTCCTGTTGTCCTGGGGTTGGCGCGATGCGTATGCCGAGACTCACCACGGAACGGACCTCGCCGCGGAGCCGACCTGGGTCGATCACACCGGGGTCGGCTGCCGCTACGACCACGTCCTGGTCGGGCCGGGCACGCCGCTGGGGCGGGCCGCCATCGATCCGTCCCCGAGGCGGGGCGGGTTGACCGATCACAGCGCACTGATCTGGACCATCGGCCCGGAGTGACCGCGGGTCCCGCGATTTTGTCCCCGACTAGCGGCCCAGTAGACTGGGAAACCGTGTCTTGGCACCCGTGTGTCCGGACGCGAGTCCGGGCAGCAGTGCCCGGGCGCGGGGGTCCAGGCCCCCACCCGGGCCGCAGTCCAAGGTGACTGATGCGCCCACGACCTCTCGCCGGGCACCCCACCTCCGTCGATCGGCCAGCATACGGCCGGTCGGTGTCGGCTGGGGAGTGCAGGGGGGAGCACCGTGCGACACGCCCGACACCGGGGGTCGGACGGACAGGACAAGGAGTCCTCGCGACGACGCGGGGACAACGACGATTCGAAGGACGCAGTTTGCCTACCATCAACCAGCTGGTGCGCAAGGGCCGGCAGGACAAGGCCTCCAAGGTCAAGACGCCTGCCCTCAAGGGCTCCCCGCAGCGCCGCGGCGTGTGCACCCGCGTGTACACCACCACCCCCAAGAAGCCGAACTCGGCCCTGCGCAAGGTCGCCCGCGTGCGCCTGACCAGCGGCATCGAGGTCACCGCCTACATCCCGGGCGTCGGCCACAACCTGCAGGAGCACTCGATGGT
>JBDIAJ010000179.1:0-7066 GCA_039812345.1 Nostocoides sp.
GCATACGCTGCGGCACTCCTTCGCCACGCACCTGCTCGACGGCGGCGCGGACGTGCGCATCGTCCAGGAACTCCTCGGGCACGCCTCGGTCACCACGACGCAGATCTACACGCGGGTGACCGTGGCCCGATTGCGGGAGGTGTATGCCGCGAGCCACCCCCGCGCGCGCTGATAAAGTCAACGGGTCTGATCGGCGGGAGCCGACCTCATCGCACCGGAAGGCAGGAACGCGTGGAACGCAGCGACGTCCACTTGCCGGGCACGGAGGACGCCGCCGTCGGCCAGCTCGGTCCGACCGGGCGGGTCCTGCCCGCCTTTCCCGAGCCGCCGGCCCTCGCCGGCACCGGACCCGCCCGGGTCATCGCCATGTGCAACCAGAAGGGCGGCGTCGGCAAGACGACGACGACCATCAACCTCGGGGCGGCGCTGGCGGAGTACGGCCGCCGGGTGCTGCTCGTCGACTTCGACCCGCAGGGCGCCCTGTCCGTCGGGCTCGGCGTCAACGCCAACGTCCTCGACGTGACGATCTACAACCTTCTCGTCGAGCGGGGTCACGACATCCGCGAGGTCATCGCCACCACCCGGGTGCCGCGGCTCGACCTCGTGCCGGCCAATATCGACCTGTCGGCGGCCGAGGTGCAGCTCGTCGGCGAGGTCGCCCGCGAGCAGGTGCTCGCCCGGATCCTGCGACCTGTCCTCGACGACTACGACGTCATCCTCATCGACTGCCAGCCCTCCCTCGGGCTGCTCACCGTCAACGCGCTGACCGCCGCGCACGGGGTGATCATCCCGCTCGAGACGGAGTACTTCGCCATGCGCGGGGTCGCCCTCCTCGTCGAGACCATCGAGAAGGTCACCGAGCGGCTCAACCCGCGCCTGCACATCGACGGCATCCTCCCGACGATGTATGACGGGCGCACCCTCCACAGTCGCGAGGTCGTCGAGTCCGTGGTCCGGCACTTCGGGGACCAGGTCTTCCACACCGTGATCAGCCGCACGGTCAAGTTCCCCGACGCGACGCTCGCGGCGGAGCCGATCACCACCTACGCGTCGGCCCACCAGGGTGCCGGGGCCTATCGGCAGCTCGCCCGCGAGCTCATCGCGCGCGGCGGGGCGCCCTGACGGCGATGGACCCCGACGCCCTCGGCGCGGAGGGTGTCGTCCCCGGAGGGGTGCTCACCCGGCGCGCCCCGACGCGCGCCTTCGAGGTCCACCTCGACGTCTTCGAGGGGCCCTTCGACCTGCTCCTCGGGCTCATCGCCAAGCACCGGCTCGACATCACCGAGATCGCGCTCGCACAGGTCACCGACGAGTTCATCGCGCACTTCACGGCCCGTCGGGAGGAGGGCGAGGTCGAGCTGTCCCAGGCCAGCGAGTTCCTCCTCGTCGCCGCGACGCTGCTCGATCTCAAGGCCGCGCGCCTGCTGCCGCAGTTGAACCCGGAGGACGAGGAGGATCTCGCGTTGATCGAGGCCCGGGACCTCCTGTTCGCCCGGCTGCTGCAGTACCGCGCCTACAAGCAGGTCGCCGCGCTCTTCGATGAGCGCCTGACCACCGGCGCCGCGAGCATCCCGCGCCAGGCCGGGCTCGAGCCCCGATTCGCGGCGCTGTTGCCCGAACTGATCATGTCGGTCAGCCCGCAGCAACTGGCCCGGATCGCCGCCACCGCGTTGACGCCCAAGGTTCCGCCGACGGTCGGGGTGACCCATCTGCATGCCCCGCAGGTCAGCGTCCAGGAGCAGGCCGCGGTGGTCGGGGAGCGGCTGCGCCGGCACACGGCGCTGTCCTTCCGGGCCCTGGTCGCCGACGCCGACTCCACGCTGGTCGTCGTCGCCCGCTTCCTCGCCCTCCTGGAACTCTTCCGCGACGGCGCGGTCGCCTTCGACCAGGCCGAGGCGCTGGGGGAGCTGACCGTCCGCTGGACCGGCGCCGCGGACGGGGACATCGCCATCGACGACGAGTTCGACGACCCGCCCGGACCCGGCGCGGAGCCGGGAAGTGAGGAGCAGCCGTGAGCACGGCATACGAGGAGAATCCGGCACCACCGCGCGATCCGGCGTGGGTGCGCGGGGCGATCGAGGCGATCCTCATGGTCGTCGACACCCCGGTCGACGCGACCACCCTGGCGACCGCGCTCGACGTGCCCCTCGGAGAGGTCGAGGACCACCTCGGCGCGCTTCAGGAGGCGTATGCCGATCGCGGCTTCGCGCTGCGCTACGTCGCCGGCGGCTGGCGCGTCTATTCGCGGCCCGAATATGCCGAGGCCGTCGAGCGGTTCCTCCTCGACGGGGCGCAGGCCAGGCTGACCCAGGCGTCGCTCGAGACCCTGGCGGTCATCGCCTATCGGCAGCCGATCTCCCGCGGCCGGGTCAGCGCCGTCCGCGGGGTCAATGTCGACGGGGTCGTGCGCACCCTCGTCACCCGCGGGCTCGTCGAGGAGGTCGGGGCCGACGAGGACTCCGGTGCCGTCCTCTATGGCACGACCACCCACTTCCTCGAGCGGATGGGCCTGGGCGACCTGTCCGAACTGCCCGCGCTCGCGCCCTACCTGCCAGATGTCGCCGACCTGGACGTCCTCGCCGAAGGAGGCCACGCATGACCCCGCCCCCCGCCCGCCGACCCGAGGGCGCCGGCCGGCGCCGACGTCCCGGACCGACGCACGCCGGGAGCACTCGGCGCAGCCAGCCGACGCGCCCCCCGGCCGAGCGGGCTCCGGCGCCGATCGACGTCCACGACCCCGCCGGCGTCCGGCTGCAGAAGCTGCTCGCCGCCGCGGGAGTCGGGTCACGACGCGCCTGCGAGGAGCTGATCGCCCAGGGCCGGGTCGAGGTCGACGGGCAGATCGTCACCGAACTCGGGGTGCGCGTCTCGCCCACCGCGGTCGTCCTCGTCGACGGGGAGCGGGTCAAGACCGATCCGGGGCGGGTCTACCTCGCCTTCAACAAGCCGCTCGGGGTCGTCACCACGATGAGCGACGAACTCGGCCGGGTCAACGTCGGCGACTACGTCGCCAATCGCTCCGAACGGCTCTTCCACGTCGGGCGGCTCGACGCCGACACCGAGGGCCTGCTGCTGTTGACCAACGACGGCGAGTTGGCGAATCGACTGCAGCACCCGGCATACGGGGTGTTGAAGACGTATGTCGCGCAGGTGCCCGGGCCGGTGCCGCGGGAGTTGGGGCGGCGGTTGCGGGCGGGGGTCGAACTCGAGGACGGGCTCGTCACGGTCGAGTCGTTCCGACTCGTCGACTCCCTGCCCGGCAAGGCGATCGTCGAGGTCGTCCTGCACGAGGGCCGCAAGCACATCGTCCGGCGGCTGTTGGAGGCGGTCGGGCACCCAGTGCTCGCGCTGGCCCGCACGCAGGTCGGTCCGGTGCGGCTGGGCGACACCAAGCCGGGGAGATATCGCGCGCTCTCGGCGAAGGAGATCGCCGGTCTCTATCGGGCGGCGGGGCTCTGAGCCGTGCCGTTCTCCGCGATCGTGGGCAGCCTGCCGCACCGGGTGCACGTCATCGGCACCGGACTCATCGGGACCTCGGTCGCGCTCGTTCTCGCGCGACGCGGCGTCGAACTGACCCTCGCCGACGCCTCGCCGACGGGCGCGGCGCTGGCCGCCGACCTCAGCGGGGGCCGGGTCGGCGACCCGGTGGCGCCCGAACTCGTCGTCGTCGCCACGCCCCCGGATGTGACCGCCAAGGTCGTCGCGCGGGCCCTGGCCGATCATCCGGGCGCCTTCGTCACCGACGTCGCCTCGGTCAAGGCGGTGGTCCGGGCGGAACTGCTCGCGGCCGGTGCCGTCGGGCTCGACCGGTATGTCGGGGGGCACCCGATGGCCGGGCGGGAGCGGTCCGGCGCGATCGCCGCGCGGGGCGACCTGTTCGAGGGGCGGCCGTGGGTCGTCACGGTGGGGGAGGAGACCTCCCCGGACGCGGTGGCCCTGGTCAAGGGGGTGGCCGAGGCCGCGGGCGCGGTCGTCGCGATCCTGACACCGGAGGAGCACGACGAGGCCGTCGCCGCGGTCTCGCACGTGCCCCAGGTGGCGGCGAGCCTCGTCGCCGCCCGACTGCGGGATCTGCCGGACAGCGCGGTCGCGCTCTCGGGGCAGGGGGTCCGGGACGTCACCCGGATCGCGGCCAGCGATCCGCGCCTGTGGACCCAGATCCTCGCGGGCAATGCGCCGGCGGTGGCTGCCGTGCTGCGGGACGTCGCCGCCGACCTCGAACGTGTCGTGGGGGCGCTGGAGTCGTTCGGCCCACGACCGACCGGCGACATCCCGGCTCCGGGTGCTCGGGCGACCCTGGCCGGGGTCATCCAGGAGGGCAACCACGGGCACGAGCGGATCCCGGGCAAGCACGGATCGGCGCCGATGCGTTATGCCCGGGTCATCGTCCTGATCCCCGACACCCCGGGCCAGCTCGGCCGGCTCTTCAACGACGTGGGCCAGGCGGGGATCAACCTGGAGGAACTGGTCCTCGAGCATGCGCTCGGTGCCCAGGTCGGTCGGCTGGAGCTGTCGGTCATGCCGGGCGTCGCCGCCGAACTGGAGACCGTCCTGACCGAGAAGGGTTGGCGCCTGCACTCCTGACCGTCCCCCCACCCCGTCGAGAGGTCAACTAGGCGGCGTCGAGAGATCAAATAGCGGGCGTCGAGAGGTCAAATAGGCGACGTCGAGAGGTCAACTAGGCGGCGTCGAGAGGTCAAATAGCGCGTCGACGCCGCGGAAACCCAGGCCCGGCTCTGCCTCTAGGCTTGCGCGGGTGAGTCTCGTCATCGCCATCGACGGCCCGTCGGGGTCGGGCAAGTCCAGCGTCTCGCGGGCGGTCGCCCGGCACTTCGGGCTCGGCTACCTCGACACCGGGGCGATGTACCGCGCGGTGACCGTATGGTGCCTGCGCACCGGGGTCGACCTCGCCGACTCCGCGGCCGTCGCCCAGGCCGCGCGGGACCTGCCGCTCGGGCTCGGTGCCGACCCCGACGACCCGACCGTCGAACTCGACGGCGAGGATGTCGCCGCCGCCATCCGCACCGGCGAGGTGTCCGCGGTCGTCTCCCGAGTGGCGACGAATCTCGAGGTGCGCGCCATCCTCCAGGAGGCCCAGCGCGCCCTCATCGAGGCGATCGGTGAGGACTGGGGCGGGGTCGTCGCCGAGGGCCGCGACATCACGACCGTCGTCGCCCCCGACGCCGACGTCCGCATCCTCCTCACCGCGAGCGAGGACGCCCGCCTCGCCCGGCGCAGCCGCGAACTTCACGGGGATGCCGACGCGTCCTCGGTCGCGGCCACCCGCGACCAGGTCGTCCGCCGCGACCGTGACGACGCGACCGTCTCCCGGTTCACCGAGGCCGCCGACGGCGTCGTCACCCTCGACACCTCCGACCTCGACTTCGACGGCAGCGTCGCCGCTGTCGTCGCCGTGGTCGACGCTGCGCGAGAATAGTCCCCGGCCCCGACCACCCCGACCCCCAGGACCCGAACCGTGACCAGTGAGACCGACCTGACGACCGCCCTGCGCGCCGGGCTGGCCGACTTCGACCTCACCCCGGAGGACCAGGCCCTCGTCGACGGCGCCGCCGACCTCGCCGACATCACGTATGCCGACGGCCCCCTCCCCGTCGTCGCTATCGTCGGCCGTCCCAACGTCGGCAAGTCCTCCCTGGTCAACCGCATCCTCCGGCGCCGCGAGGCGGTCGTCGAGGACGTCCCGGGCGTGACCCGCGACCGGGTCGCCTACGAGGCGGAATGGTCCGGCCGCCGGTTCACCGTGGTCGACACCGGCGGCTGGTCCGTGGACGCGAGCGGCATCCACCTCCGGGTCGCCGAGCAGGCCGAGGTCGCCGTCGAACTCGCCGACGCCGTCGTCTTCGTCGTCGACGCCAAGGTCGGTGCCACCGACGACGACGAGGCCGTGGTCCGGATGCTGCGCCGCTCCGGCCGCCCCGTCGTCCTCGTCGCCAACAAGGTCGACGACGAGCGCACCGAGGCCGACGCCATGGCCCTGTGGAACCTCGGCCTCGGCGAACCGCACCCCGTCTCCGCCCTCCACGGCCGCGGATCGGGCGACCTGCTCGACGCGATCCTCGCGGTCCTTCCCGAGGTCTCCGCCGTCGCGGAGGCGTATGCCGCCGACGGCCCCCGCCGCGTCGCTCTCATCGGGCGCCCCAACGTCGGCAAGTCCTCCCTCCTGAACAAGCTCGCCGGAACCGACCGGGTCGTCGTCGACGACGTCGCCGGCACCACGCGCGACCCGGTTGACGAACTCGTCGAGATCGACGGGCGCGTCTGGCGCTTCGTCGACACCGCCGGCATCCGCCGCCGGGTGCACCAGACCCGTGGCGCCGACTTCTATGCCTCGCTGCGCACCCAGACCGCGCTGGAGAAGGCCGAGGTCGCCGTCGTCCTCATCGACGCGAGCCAGCAGATCAGCGAGCAGGACGTCCGGGTCATCCAGCAGGTCGTCGACGCCGGCCGGGCGCTCGTCATCGCGATCAACAAGTGGGACACCCTCGATGAGGAGCGGCGCTACTACCTCGAGCGGGAGATCGAGAAGGATGTTGCCCAGGTGGCCTGGGCACCGCGGGTGAACATCTCGGCGCGGACGGGGCGGCATACGGACCGGCTGGTGCCCGCCCTCGAGACCGCGCTCGACTCGTGGGACGCGCGCATCCCCACGGCCAAGCTCAACGCTTTCCTCGGCGAGGTCGTCGCCGCCCAGCCGCACCCGGTCCGTGGTGGCAAGCAGCCGCGCATCCTCTTCGCCACCCAGGCCGGCACGCGCCCGCCGCGGTTCGTCGTCTTCGCCTCGGGCTTCCTCGAGGCCGGCTACCGCCGCTTCCTGGAGCGGAAGCTACGTGAGCAGTTCGGCTTCCCCGGCACCCCGATCGAGATCTCGGTCCGGGTCCGGGAGAAGCGGCGCCGCTGACCGGCCGGCCGCAACCGATTCGAGCCCACCGCCCCCGGTGAGGTAAGGTTTCACCGCCTCCCGCCCCGCGGGGGGCATTGCCACGGGCTGTGGCGCAGCTTGGTAGCGCACTTGACTGGGGGTCAAGGGGTCGCAGGTTCAAATCCT
>JBDIAJ010000180.1:0-7057 GCA_039812345.1 Nostocoides sp.
TTCGGGATGATCCGGCACACCGAGGAGGTCGCCGGGGCCGGGACGATCGTCGCCTACACGGACAACGCCTCGATCATGGCCGGGTCGCCACGCTCTCGCTGGCTGCCCGAGGGGGCGCCGGACGGGCCGAGCCGGTATGCCGCCCGCGACGGCGAGGTCCACGTTCTGATGAAGGTCGAGACGCACAACCACCCGACGGCGATCTCGCCGTTCCCGGGCGCGGCGACCGGCGCCGGCGGCGAGATCCGCGACGAGGGTGCGACGGGGCGCGGGTCGCAACCCAAGGCCGGCCTGACCGGCTTCGCCGTGTCCGATCTGCGCCTGCCGGGGGCCGAGGAGCCGTGGGAGAGCGAGGATGTCGGCGCGCCGGGGCATCTCGCCAGCCCGCTCGACATCATGATCGAGGCGCCGCTGGGGGCGGCGGCGTTCAACAACGAGTTCGGCCGGCCGGGGCTCGGCGGGTTCTTCCGGGTGTTCGAGCAGACCGTCGGCGGGGTGCGCCGCGGCTATCACAAGCCGATCATGAGTGCCGGCGGTCTGGGGACGATCTCGGCCGACCAGACCGAGAAGGTCGCCTTCCCGGCCGGCACGCTCCTGGTTCAACTCGGCGGGCCGGGCATGCGGATCGGCATGGGCGGCGGGGCGGCGTCGTCCATGGCGGCCGGGGCCAACGCCGAACACCTCGACTTCGACTCGGTCCAGCGCGGCAACCCCGAGATGGAGCGGCGCGCGCAGGAGGTCGTCAACCACTGCTGGTCCCTGGGCGAGGCGAACCCGATCCTCGCGATCCACGACGTCGGCGCCGGCGGCTTGTCCAACGCCTTCCCCGAATTGGTCGACGGCGCCGGGCTCGGGGCGCGGTTCGATCTCGACGCGGTGCCGGCGGGCGAGAGCGGCCTGTCACCCAAGGAGTTGTGGTCCAACGAGAGCCAGGAACGCTACGTCCTCGCCATCGCCCCGGCCGACCTTCCCCGCTTCCAGCGGCTCGCCGAGCGCGAACGCTGTCCGTATGCCGTGGTCGGCGTCGCCCGCGACGACGGCCGGCTCCAGCTGAACGGTCATGTGGAGAGTGAACCCGGGGAGGAGTTCGCCGTCGACATGCCGATGGAGGTGCTGCTCGGCAAGCCGCCGCGGATGACCCGGGACGTGACCCGGGTCGCCCGGGTGGGCGACGACTTCGACGCGGGTGGCGTGGATCTGAGCCAGGCGGCATGCGCCGTGCTGCGGCATCCGAGCGTCGCGAGCAAGCGCTTCCTCATCACCATCGCCGACCGGACCGTCGGCGGGCTGACGCACCGCGACCAGATGGCCGGCCCGTGGCAGGTGCCGGTCGCCGATGTCGCGGTCACGCTCGCGGACCTCGTCGGGTTCGCGGGGGAGGCGATGGCCTCCGGGGAGCGGATGCCGCTCGCTGCCCTCGACGCGCCCGCCTCCGGGCGGATGGCCGTCGGGGAGGCGCTGACCAACCTCCTCGCCGCCCCGATCGACCGGACTCGGATCAAGTTGTCCTGCAACTGGATGGCCGCATGCGGCGAGCCCGGCGAGGACGCCGCGCTGTTCGACACCGTCCACGCCGTCGCCATGGACCTCTGTCCCGCGCTCGGCATCGGGGTGCCGGTCGGCAAGGACTCCCTGTCGATGCGGACGAAGTGGACCGATCCGGCGACCGGTGCGGCGAAGCAGGTCACCTCGCCCGTCTCGCTCGTCGTCACCGCCTTCGCCACCCTCACCGACGTCCGCGGCACGCTGACGCCCGCGCTGCCGGAGCACAGCGCCCTCCTCCTGGTCGACCTCGGCGCCGGGCGGCACCGGATCGGCGGCTCGATCCTCGCGCAGGTCCACGGCGCGTTCGGCGCCGAGGTGCCCGATCTCGATGACCCCGCGCGCCTCGTCGCGCTCCTCGACGCGGTGACGGCGTTGCGGGACAAGGGCCTTGTCGTCGCCTACCACGATCGGTCGGACGGCGGCCTGTGGGCCGCCCTGTGCGAGATGGCGTTCGCCGGCGGCACCGGCGCGAGCGTCGACCTCGCCTCCCTCGCCGCGCCCGACGACCGGGCGGCGACCACGCGCGCGCTGTTCGCCGAGGAACTCGGGGTGCTGCTCGGCATCCGGCCCGACGACGTGCGCGCGGCCCTCGCGGTCCTGACCGACCACGGACTCGGCGACGTGACTCACCTCCTCGGCGGCGCCACCACGGATCTCACCGGCCGCGAGGAGGCACGCGTGCGGGTGAGCACCGCGGGCGAGACCCTCCTCGACGAGCCGCTCGCCGACCTCGCCCGCGCCTGGGACGAGGTGTCCTGGCGGATCAGCGCCCTGCGGGACAACCCCGAGTGCGCCGACGAGGAGCACGCCAGCGTCGCCCGGCTCGGCGACCCGGCCAGCCGCCTCGTCCTCGCGCCGACCTTCGACCCCACCGACGACATCGCCGCGCCCTACCTGCTCCTCGGCGCCCGGCCCAAGGTCGCCATCCTGCGCGAGCAGGGCGTCAACTCTCACGTCGAGACGGCGTACGCGTTCGACCGGGCCGGGTTCGCGGCATACGACGTCCACATGACCGACCTGATGACCGGGCGCGCCGACCTGGGCGACTTCACCGGGCTCGTGGCCTGCGGCGGATTCTCGTATGGCGACACCCTCGGCGCCGGCGAGGGCTGGGCGCGCTCGGTGCTCTTCCACGCCGACCTCACCGCCGCGTTCCATGACTTCTTCCACCGGCCTGACACGTTCGGGCTCGGGATCTGCAACGGGTGCCAGATGTTCGCCGCGCTCGCCGACCTCATCCCCGGCGCCGACGCCTGGCCGCGCTTCACCCGCAACCGGTCCGAGCAGTACGAGGCCCGCCTCTCCCTCGTCGAGGTCCTCGACTCCCCGTCGGTCTTCTTCGCCGGCATGGCCGGCTCCCGCCTGCCGATCGCCGTCGCGCACGGGGAGGGTCTCGCCGACTTCTCCACCCGTGGCGACGAGGCGACCGTATGCCGATCCCTCCGTTTCATCGACGCCACCGGCGCCCCCGCGCGAACCTACCCGGCGAACCCCAACGGTTCCCCGGACGGGCTCACCGCCGTGACCACCCCCGACGGCCGGTTCACCGCGATGATGCCCCACCCGGAGCGGGTCCAGCGCAACATCCAGATGTCCTGGACCGACGGCCCGCCGGCGCAGGAGAGCCCCTGGCTGCGGATGTTCCGCGCCGCCCGCACCTGGGTCGACTGACCGGGGTCGATGCCGGCGAGACACAAGTTGGACAGTCAAGTCCCGTAGCTGGCGTGCCCGCGGCTCGAATCACGACGCTGGGGAGGTGTCAAGTCCCCCATTCTCCAGTGCCGAGGAGGTGATCCGTCGTGGAGTGGATCGGCTGACGCGGTTCTGTCAGCGACACCAGCGTCAGGAGATCGGCCGGCGGATCCCAGCCCTCGGCGCGGCCGAGGCAAGCCAGTCCCCCGATGCAACGGGCGCGGCGTGACCTGCGCGCCGCCCTCAACCGTGGGGCGGCCATCTCGACCCTGATCTGCGTCACGCTGGGCGTGGTCAACCTGTTCCTCCTGTGGGATGACTTCCCGGCCGGCCCGATCGCGGTCCTGCTCGGCGGCTTCCTCGGCCTGAGTGGCTGGGCGCTGCGCCGGTCGATCTCCCACGCGGACGACATGCGCCCGGTCCGGGCCCTGGCCGGGCTGTCCCTGGTCATGTTCGTCTGCTACCCGTTCCTCGGACCGATCCGGTCGACGATCCTCTATTCACCGCTCACCCATCTCATGGTGATCGGCGCGGTGTCGTGTTCGATCGCGTTCGGCGCCGGCGTCGGAGTCGCGGCGTCGGTCCTCGCGGGCTACAGCACCTTCCTCATCCGGGCGGAGCAGACATCGGTCTATCAAGGGGCGTGCGAGGGAGCGCTCTTCGTCGTGACCGGGGTCGCCGGAGCGGCGGCCATCGTCTTGATCCGCCGGGCGAACGACAAGGTCGCCGTGGCCACGAGTGATCTGTGGGAGTTGCAGGCGCTCGCCGCGCAGGGCCGTCACCGCGACTTCGAACGGGGCCGCTTCGATGCCATCGTCCACGACGCGGTCCTCGGCAGTCTCCTGGTCGCCGGACGTGGGCAGTCCAGCGACGAGGCCAGGCGCCTCGCCGCCGAGGCCGTCCGGTCGTATGACGCGACCGAACCCGACCCGGGCACACCGGGGCGCCGCTGGGCAGACCGGATCACCGAGACCGCCGATCACCTCGGCCTCGACCTGCGCCTGCGGATCAGCGGCTCCCCGGGTGACACCTGGCTGACCGAGGCCCTGTTCACCGCGACCGCCGAGGCCCTGTCCAATGTCGCGCGACACTCCGGTCAGCGCCAGGCCAGCGTGACCGCCGTCTTCACCCCACGCCTGCTGCGGGTCCTGATCCAAGACAGCGGATGCGGGTTCGATCCCGACGCGAGCAGCACGCGCCGCGCGGGTGTCGCCACCAGCATCCGGGCCCGGATGCGGGCCGTCGGCGGCACCGCGGACGTCGAGTCGGAACCGGGGAAGGGCACCCTGGTCACCCTGACCGGCCGACCGCCGACGACCGCGGCCAGTGTGCCCCCGGCGCGGTGGAGCCGCGAGGAGTTCCTGCCGATGGTCCTCCTCGCCATCGTCGCGATCGGAGTCCACAGCGCGATCGGCCTGACCTTCATCGACGGGATGGTCCGCGTCCCGGCCATCGACTATGCCGCGCCAGGCGTTCTCGTCGCGACCCTGGCCTGGACCTGGTGGGCGTCCTACCAACCGCGCCGCTGGGTGATCTCGACCGTCTGCAGCATCGCCATCGCGGCCGTGCTGAGCGCCAACGTCGTCAACCCGGAGGCCGGCGACTGGCGCTTGTGGTACGTCGGGGCACTGGACGGAGTGGTCGCCGTCATCGCCTTCCGCTACACCGGACGGGGGGCGGTGCTGACCGCCCTGGCCATCCCGACGGTCATCGCCCTCGTCTTCCTCGTCGAGACCGGCGAGTTGATCGCCGCCCCGATCACCACGTCGAGCGCCCAACTCCTCGTCTGCGCGTTGCTGGGCACCCTGCTGCGCCGCGGGATGGCGCACGCGGCGACCTCCCTGAACCGGGTGGCGGCGATGACCCACCGCCTGCGGATCGACGAGGTCGCCCGGGTCGCCCGGGCCGAAGAGGTCCGCTTCCGGGTCGGCGAGTTGAGCGAGGCGAGCCTGCCGATGCTGCGCCGGATCGCGGCTGGGGAACAGCTGGCCCCCGAGGAGCGCGAACGCTGCCTCCTGCTCGAGGCCGCGATCCGCGACCAACTCGTGGCCCGTCCCGTGCTCAGCCCCGCGCTGCGCCTGGCTCTCGACGAGGCGCGAGCCCGAGCGGTCCGAGTCGAACTCGCGGTGGACTCCGCCGCACCATCCACGGGCACCACCGCGCTGCGCGAACTCCTCCTGGTCGTCCTTCCGCGGGTTCCGGCCCGGGCGACCGTCCGGGCGACCTGGCAGGTGTCCCGGCGCGGGGTGACCCGGCAACGGCCGGCCATCGCCAGCGTCGTCGTGACCGGCCGCGAGGGCGACATCGCCCGGCTCCAGGAGATCGCCTCCAGCCTGATCCCGCGATCGGATCTGGTGGTCGACCTCGACGAGGACGTGCTCATCGTCGACCTCGTCGGCGATCTCGGCGCCGAGCCGCCGAATCCTCTGTCGGACAGGACGTCCGAGCCGGTGCGCCGCCTCGACGACGGGCCGGCGTGGACGCGCGTCGTCGGGCCCGAGGCGTGTCCTTCTTTTTGAGGACAGCGGGGGATCTCGGCATACCGACTGGCTATGGTTTCACCGTGCTGGCCGTGGCGGTTGGCCTCGCCACCCACGTGGGGCGAGTCCGAGAGATCAACGAGGATTCCGCATTCACGGGCCAGCGGGTCTTCGTCGTCGCCGACGGAATGGGCGGGCACGCCGCGGGTGACGTCGCCAGCCGCACCATCGTGGAGATCCTCGCCCACCTGGACGCCACCGCCGTGACCACCGGTGACATCCGTGCCACCGTCAACGAGGCCAATCGCGCGGTCGTCGAGTACGGCCGGGATCATCCGGGGGAGCGCGGCCTGGGGAGCACGGTGGCCGGGATCGCCCTCGTCGCCGAGGGCGCGCCGCACTGGGCGGTGTTCAGCATCGGTGACTCGCGGGTCTACCGGCTCACCCACGGGGTCGTCCGTCAGATCACCGTGGATCACTCGGAGGTCCAGGAACTCGTCGCGGCCGGAGTCCTGACCCGGGCCGAGGCCCGCGTGCACCCGTCCCGGCACATCATCACCCGGGCGATCGGGGAGAACCCGCCCCCCGAACTCGATCTCGTCCTCGTCCCGGCGGACCCCGGCGACCGGTGGCTGATCACCAGCGACGGACTGACCTCCGAGGTCCCGGACGACGAGATCGCCCGACTGCTCGACGTGCGCGAGTCGCCCCCGGACACGGCCTCGCGTCTCGTCGAGGCGGCGCTGCTCGCCGGGGGACGCGACAACATCTCGGTGATCGTCCTCGACGTGCTCGACGCCGAACCCGACCAGACCCACCTCGTCGAGAAAACGATCCCCCGCCCGGTCTTGTGAGGAGCCACCGATGAATCAGCCGGAACCGATCCGCTACCTGCCGGGCACCGGTCTCGCCGTCGTCCGAGGGGGCGTCGCCGTCCTGCTCGCCGGCGGCGACCGCGCGCTCGCCGCGCGGTGTCATGCCGCCCTCGGGGACAGCGATCCCGTCGAGGGGGTGCTCGCCCTGCTGCTCGGTCACGGGCTGTATGCCGCACCCTCCTTCGCGATCGCCCGACTGGGTGAGCCCGGTGACGCGACCCCCGCCAGGTTCGTCGTCCGCGGCACCCAGCGCGTCGTGGTGACCGCGGACGGGAGCGTCTCGACCTACACCGAGCGGCGGGGCGTCGCCGATCGCGACTGTGCGGGAGTCGAGTCCGCGGTGTTCTCGCCGGCAGGCTGACTCGACGAGGCGGCCGGGGCAGTCGAGCCGGCGGCCTCGGAGGAGCCGCCCGATCCGTCAGCCAGCCGCCCGCCGCGCGTACGACGGCGGTTGCAATTCCGCGA
>JBDIAJ010000181.1:0-6944 GCA_039812345.1 Nostocoides sp.
GTGGCGACCTCAGCTACAAGCTCATCTCGGGGACCGTGCCGACCCGGGACGGCGAGATCGTCATCGACTCGCGCACGGCCAAGACCGGTGGGTATGTCGTGGGCGACACCGTCCGGGTGATCACCGCCGGGGCGCAGGCACAGGTGCAGCCCAAGCTCGTCGGGATCATCGAACCCAGCGGCTCGCTCGTCGGCGCGAGCATCGTCATCTGGACCACCCACCAGGCCCAGGCGCTGTATCAGGGCGGCCGGGACGTCTACAACGACGTGTGGGTCACCGCCGCCGACGGCACCTCGCAGGATCAACTGCGGGCCGCGGTGGTCAAGGTCCTCCCCGCGGGGCTGCAGGCCAAGACCGGCAAGGTCGCAGGTGAGGAGGCGGCCAACTCGATCCAGAAGAGCCTCTCGTTCATCACCAACTTCCTCCTGATCTTCGCCGCCGTGGCGCTCATCGTCGGCTCGTTCATCATCGTCAACACCTTCTCGATCCTCGTCGCGCAGCGGATGAAGGAACTCGCGCTCTTCCGGGCGATCGGCGCGAGTCGGCGTCAGGTGGCCCGGTCCGTCCTCGTCGAGGCCGTCGTCGTCGGGCTCATCGGCTCGACGCTCGGTCTTGTGGTCGGCGCCGGACTCGCGGTGGCGATCAAGGCCCTGTTCGGGACGATCGGTCTGGACCTGTCCGGCGCGAAACTCGTCTTCGCGCCGCGCACCGTCATCGCCTCGTATGCCGTGGGCCTCCTCGTCACGGTTCTCGCGGCCTACCTCCCGGCCCGGCGCGCCGGCAAGGTGCCGCCGGTCGCCGCCATGCGCGACGACGTGACCATGGCGGAGACCTCGATGCACCGCCGGGTCCTCATCGGTGCCGTCCTCGCCGTCCTCGGCGCGGTCGGCCTCGGTGTCGGCCTGTTCGGCGGCCCCCACAAGCCGATCATCTGGATCGGCGCGGGGATCCTCGGGGTCCTGCTGGGGGTCGCCCTGACCTCCCCGCTCGTCGGCAAGCCGGCCATTCTCGGGCTCGGGATCATCTATCGGCGGCTGTTCGGCAGCGTCGGCGTCATGGCCGAGGAGAACGCGCTGCGCAACCCGCGGCGAACGGCGGCGACCGCCTCGGCCCTGATGATCGGGGTCACCCTCGTCTCGATGATGGCGGTCTTCGGGGCCTCGGCCAAGGCGAGCATCAAGGGCGAGATCGACAAGACCTTCAAGGCCGACTACCTGATCTCCAGCGCCACCGGCAACGATTTCTCGCCGAGCATCGGTGCGGCCGCGGCCAAGATCCCAGGCGTCGCCGCCACGTCTGCGGTGCGCTGGGGGCAGGGGACGATCAAGGGTCAGCGTGCCTGGATCGCGGGCGTCGACCCGGCCACCTACGACACGGTGTCGACCCTGGACAAGGGGGGCGACGCGGGCCTGCTGCCGAAGCTCGCGGGCACGTCGGTCATCCTCTCCGTGGACAAGGCGAAGCAGTATGGCGTCTCGGTGGGCTCGATGCTCCCGATGTCGTTGCAGGGCAAGCAGTTCGACGCCAAGGTGGTGGCGACCTTCGACCCGGCGACTACGTCACCGTCGGACACGGTCGTGTCCCTGGCGACCTGGGCGGCCAACGACGGGACGGGCAGTGACGCCCAGGTCTTCATCAAGACGGCGTCCGGTGCCGATCAGGCGGCCGTGTCCGCCGGCCTGGACAAGATCACGGCAGACCTGCCGACGGTCAGCGTCAAGGACATGGCCGGCTACGCCGCGGAGCAGTCGAAGCCGATCGACCAGATGCTGGCGATCATCTATGCGCTGCTCGGTCTGGCCGTCATCATCGCCATCCTCGGGATCGTCAACACGCTGGCGCTCTCGGTGATCGAGCGGACCCGGGAGATCGGGCTGCTGCGGGCCGTCGGGCTCAGCCGACGCCAGTTGCGCACCATGCTCCGCCTGGAGTCGGTGGTCATCTCGTTGCTCGGGGCGGCCCTGGGGATCGGGCTCGGTGTCGTGTTCGGGATCGCCATCCAGCGGGCCCTCGCCGACCAGGGCTTCACCGCCCTGCGCATCCCGTGGGCGCAACTCGTGGTGTTCGTCGTCCTCGCCGGACTCGTCGGGGTGCTCGCCGCCCTCTGGCCCGGCCGACGTGCGGCCAAGCTCAAGGTGCTCGACGCCATCGCCAGCGAGTAGCCCGGTCGGGCCGGGCGGACCCGACCCCCGACGACGGATGCCTCGGCGTCAGCCGTCGGGGGTCGTCGCATCCGGCCCTGGTACCACCCCGGTACCATCCGCTTCGGTAACGCACACGGATGGGTCGGAGAAGCTGTTCGTCATTCTGTGGCGCGACCTTCAGCATGGCCGGTCTGAAGGCCGGGCTCGCCAAGCGGTCGGACTCGGCGGAGTCGACTGTCCCGCCCGATGGCGGGCCGGTTCGGTGCCCACCGCCGAAGGTGGGTGCGCGAGCGGTGGCGGGTTTCACGGCATACGGCCATCGACGTGGGCGCGGTGGCGACATAACCTGACGAGACCATCCTCGCCGGGCCGCCGGCGACCCCACGACCTGGAGGAATCCTCGTGTCCGCTCGTGATGCCGTCGTCGTCGAAGCCGTCCGCACGCCCGTGGGCAAGCGCAACGGGTCCCTGGCGGCGATCCACCCTCAGGACCTGTCCGCGCACGTCCTGACGGCCCTCGTCGAGCGCAGCGGAGTCGACCCCGCCCTCGTCGACGACGTCATCTGGGGGTGCGTCATGCAGGTCGGCGCCCAGGCGATCAACGTCGGTCGCAGCGCCGTGCTCGCGGCCGGATGGCCGGAGTCGGTGCCGGCGACGACGATCGACCGCCAGTGCGGTTCCTCGCAGCAGTCGGTCCACTTCGCCGCGGCCGGGCTGATCTCGGGGCAGTACGACATCGTCGTCGCCGGGGGTGTCGAGGTGATGAGCCGGGTCCCGCTCGGCGCGTCCGTCGCGAGCACCGACTTCGGCGTGCCGTATGCCGATTCCGTCCTCGACCGCTACGGCGTCCCGACGTTCAACCAGGGGATCGGCGCCGAGATGATGGCCGACAAGTGGGGCTTCAGCCGGCAGGCGCAGGACGAGTTCGCCAGCGCCTCGCACGCCAAGCTCGCCGCCGCGATCGACGCGGGCCGGCTCACCGGGCAGTACGCGCCGGTCGACCTGCCCGGTGGCGGTCGGCTCGAGGTCGACGAGGGCCTGCGCCGCGGGACCTCACCCGAGACCCTCGCCGGGCTCAAGCCCGTCTTCCGCGCCGACGGGACCGTCCACGCCGGCAACTCCTCGCAGATCAGCGACGGCTCCGCGGCACTGCTGATGATGACCTCCGAGAAGGCCACCGAACTCGGGCTCACCCCGATCGCCCGGTTCCACACCGGCGTGCTCGCCGGCGACGACCCGGTGATGATGCTCGGCGCCCCCATCCCCGCGACCGCGAAGGCGCTGGCCAAGTCCGGCCTGACCCTCGACGACATCGGGGTCTACGAGGTCAACGAGGCGTTCGCCCCGGTCCCCATGGCCTGGCTCGCCGAGACCGGCGCCGACCCCGCCCGGCTCAACCCCAACGGCGGCGCCATCGCCATCGGCCACCCCCTCGGCGGCTCCGGTGCCCGGCTGATGACCCAGCTCATCCATCACATGAAGGACAACGGGATCCGCTACGGCCTGCAGACGATGTGCGAGGGCGGCGGCATGGCCAACGCCACCATCCTCGAACTCCTCTGACGCACCCGACGTCGCGAGGTCACGTGGGCACCGTCGGGATCTTCCTACGTGATCTCTCGACGATCGCTACGTGATCTCTCGACACGCCATAGATGACCTTTCGACGATCGCTACGTGAGCTATCGACGGGGGCCGACCGCTGGGTAGAGTGCGCCTTCTGTACCTCGACTCCCCATATCTCGACTCCGACAGCGGAAGGCACCGGCGCATGAGCGGAGGCTCCCACGGGCGACTGACCCCGTTCGACAAGCTGCTTCACCGAGGGGAGCGCGACCCGCGGACGCGAAGTTCCGGCATCGGCATCGACCTCCTCGCCGAGGTGCCGGACTGGGAGCGGTTCGTCGCGGCATACGACCGGGCGAGCCGCGTCGCGCTGCGCCTGCGGGAGCGGATCGTCTCCCCGACGGTGCCGGTGACCGCCCCGCGGTGGGTCGTCGACCCCGACTTCGACCTGCGCTATCACCTGCGGCGGGTCGCGCTGCCGGGCGACGGCGGTCACCGGGACCTGCTCGACCTCGCCGAGCAGATCGCCATGACCCCGCTCGACCAGACCCGGCCACTGTGGACGGTGACCCTCGTCGAGGGCCTCGACGGGGGCGGCGCCGCCGTCATCACGTCGATGAGTCACGTCGTCTCCGACGGCCTCGGGATGGTCGCGATGTTCGAGGCGCTCTATGACACCGACCCGGCCGGGCGCCCCGATCCGATGCCGATGGTCCCCGTGCCGACCGACCTCGATCCCAACGGCCTGGCCCTGGACGGCCTCCGGGAGTGGCCCGGGCTCGCCCTGGGCGTGACCCGCGACCTCGTCGGCACCGGCCTCGGCAGCCTGACCCGGCCCGTGTCCGCGGTGACGGGGGCCGCGGCATACGCCTCCTCCCTGACCCGGGTCGTCGACTCCTTCTCCGCGACCCCGCCGTCCCCGCTGCTCGCGCGGCGGGGGATCGGGCGCCGCATGGTCACCCACGACGTCGACTTCCGGCGACTGCGCGCCGCCGCGAAGGTGCTCGGCGGGTCGGTCAACGACGCCTATCTCGCGGCCGTGTGCGCGACCCTGCGCCGCTATCACGTGGCCCTCGGCGTCCCGGTCGAGCGCCTGCCGATGGCGATCCCGGTCAGCCTGCGCACCGCGGACGACGGCGAGGGCGGCAACCGCTGGACCGGTATGGCGATCGCCGCCCCCGTCGGGGAGACCGATCCGGCCATGGCCATCGCCGAGATCCATGCTGCCGTCGCCTCCGGCCGCGCCGAACCGGCCGCCGATGTCATGTCGGTGCTGTCCGCCCTCACCGCGTCCCTGCCCGATGCCCTCTATGCCCAGGTCAGCGGCCTGGTCCGGCCGGCCGATGTGCAGGCGAGCAATGTCCCGTCCTACCCGGTCGACACCTATCTCGCCGGGTCGCGGATCGTCGCGACCTATGCGATGGGTCCGCTCCCGGGGATCGCGCTGATGATCGTCATGGTCACCCGCGCGGGGACGGCGTTCATCGGGGCCCGCTACGACACCGACAGCATCCGGGATGACGAGTTGTTCGAGCGGTGCCTCGTCGAGGGCTTCGAGGAGGTCCTCGCGGCGGGCGGTCAGCCGGCCGCGCCGGTGCCGGTCAAGACCCGGCCGACGCCGCACGCCGAACGCCTCTCGGGCACCGCCGCCCGGACCCCCGCCCCGAAACGCAAGGCCCCCGCGCGCCGACCCGAGGCGGCGGCCGCCGATGCCGTCACCGACGCCGCCGGTGGTGACGGTGGCGAAGCGGCCACCGGTGACGTCGCGGAGAAGCCGCGCCGAGCCGCCCGCGGGGCCGCGAGGGCCGCCGTGACCGCCAAGTCGATGCCGACCAAGCGCGCATCGCGCGCGCGCGGCGCCACCGGAGGAGCCGAATGACCGAGCGCCGCACCCGGGCCCCGCAGCCACGCGTCCCCGGCACCGTTGCCGAGGTGCTCGGCAGCCCGGAGGGTCCCGAGATCACCGCCTTCTTCGACCTCGACGGAACGATCGTCGCCGGCTTCACGGTCACCGTGGCGACGAAGGAGAAGATCCGCCGCGGGGACTTCGGGGTGGGCGAGGTCTTCCGGATCCTCACCACGGCCTACAACTTCCAGATGGGCCGGTCCAGCTTCCAGGAGTTCGCCGAGGCCGGGCTGTCCACCCTGGCCGGCAAACCGCTCACCGAGTTGGACGAGGAGAGCGAGCGGCTCTTCCGGCGCAAGATCGCCGACCTCATCTATCCGGAGACCCGGGCGCTGATCCGCGCCCATCTCGAGCGCGGCCACCGGGTCGTCCTGTGCAGTTCGGCCACCAGCATCCAAGTCGAGCCGGTCGCCCGCTGGCTCGGGATCGAGGAGGTCGTCTGCAACCGGTTCGTCCTCGACGACGCGGGGCGCCTGACCGGCAAGCTGGTCGCCCCGGTCATCTGGGGCGAGGGCAAGGCCACCGCCGCGCAACGGTATGCCGAGACCCACGACATCGACCTCGCACGCTGCTACTTCTATGCCGACGGCGACGAGGATGTCGCCCTCATGCACATGGTCGGCAATCCGCGCCCGACCAACCCGGGGCCGGAGCTGACCCGGGTCGCCGAGAGGCGCGGCTGGCCGGTCACCCGGCATCGCAGCCGCAGTGCCGGCGGCGCCTCGGCCCTGGTTCGGACCGTCGCCTCGCTCGGCGCGCTCGGGCCGATCGCCACGGCCGGTCTCGGGATCGGTCTCCTCAAGGGGGACAAGCGATCGGGGCTGAACATCCTCACCAGCATGTGGCCGCGGCTCCTGCTCGAGACCCACGGCGTCCGCCTCCACGTCGTCGGCCAGGACAACGCCCGCGCGATGCGGCCCGCGGTCTTCCTCTTCAACCACCGCAACAACTTCGACGCGATGATCGCCGCCGCCATCGTCCGCGACGACTTCACCTTCGTCGCCAAGGCCGAACTGAAGAGCCATCCGCTGCTCGGGACCTTCGGGCGGGCCATGGACGGCGTCTTCATCGAGCGCAGCGACAGCGCCGGGTCGGTCGCCTCGCTGCGGGAGGCTCAGGACTTGCTGCTGCGCAAGAACCTCTCCGTCATCGTCGCCCCCGAGGGCACCCGCCAGGACCGCGAGGAACTCGGTCCGTTCAAGAAGGGCCCGTTCCGGATGGCGATGGCGACCGGGCTGCCGATCGTCCCGATCGTCATCCGGAACGCGAGCGACATGGCCGGCCGGGGCGGGTCGGCGATCAACGCCGCGGACGTCGACGTCGCGGTG
>JBDIAJ010000182.1:0-6894 GCA_039812345.1 Nostocoides sp.
GGAATCGGCATACGAGATGGTGGGGTGTGACCCGGAGGAGGCGGCCCGGACCCTGCTCGCGACCGGCCTGCGGGAGGTCGCGGAGGAGACCGGGGCTCGGCTGGATCCGGCGCGCCTGATCCCCTGGGACGACTGGATCACCCCGATCGGCGTGCCGAAGCGCTTCGACGTCCGTTTCTTCCTCTATCCGGTCGACACCGGCGAGGCCGGTGCCTTCCGGCACGCGACGGGGGAGGCCCATCACTCCGAGTGGCTCCCCCTCACCGAGGTCGTATGCCGCACGGAGACAACCGAATTCGCGCTCCTACCGCCGACCCGCACGCTCGTTGACGAGCTGTCCGCGCTCGGCACAGTCGATGCCGCGGTCAGGTTGTGGCCGCGGGTGCGCGCGGTCCGGCACGACATCACCGGCCATCGTCCGCGCCGGGGTGCGGGGCGAACCGCTACGGTCGGTGGATGACTGGGACGAAGGGACGACGTCGGACACTGCTCACCGGATCGCTCGCGGTCGCGCTCGCGGCAGGCACCGTCGGCCTCGCGGCTGGAGCGAGCGCCGGCGCGGATGCGGGATCGGACGCCGGCCGGGCCGGGGGCGCCCGGTCGATGATGCCGACCGGAGGCGGCTACGAGCCGGAGACCCTCGAGGCCTTCGGCGCGGCGGCCGCGGCGCGCAGCGGCGACGACACGGTCGTCCTCGCGGTCGTGCCCTCGGCATACGGCGACGACTGGCCGAGCCGACCGGAGAACATCGCCCTCGCCAAGGAGCGCACCGCGGAGATCGAGGCCGCCTGCACGGCCGTCGTCGCCGCCCCGAAGCGGTGCGTCGGCCGCTTCCAACTGCTCCTCAACCGGGCCGATGCGCTGAGGCCGGCGAACTCCGCGGCGCTGCGGGATCCGAGTCTCGATGGGGTCTACATCCTCGGCGGCGACCAGGGGATCGCGATGAAGGTCCTCGCGAACTCGCCGGCCGAGCGGTCGATGAACGCGGCCTACGACCGCGGGGTGATCATCGCCGGGACGAGCGCGGGCGCCGCCGTCGAGTCCCGCTCGATGATCAACGGCTACAACGGCGACTTCGGCGCGTCCGACGGGCTGCGGAAGGACGCGCCGCTGATCTGGTGGGGCGACGACGCCGACCGCGAGCGGGGGCTGGCCTTCGGGTCGCGGCAGGCGATCTATGACCAGCACTTCTATCAGCGCGGCCGGTTCGGTCGGCTGCTGACGACGATCGCGCTGGCGGACGAGCGGTTCGGCGGCGCGAGCCCGCTCGGCGTGGGCGCGGACTATGCGACCGGCGTCGTCAACACCGGCGACCGGAGCCTGTCCGGCGTCTTCGGGCAGGGGTCGGTCGCGCTGATCGACGACGAGACCTTCGGTGCCACGCACCGCTGGGTCGGACCCGACCGCCTCCTGTCGACCCGCGGCGTCCTGACGGCGTTGATGACGGACCACACGGCATACGACCTGACGACGCGCGTGCTGACGCACGCAGGCACCGCACCGGCCATCCGGCGGCCGCAGGCCTACGCATTCCCGACGGTGGGGAGCGGGACGCTCTACCTCGGCGGTGGGCTCCAGGATGGCGGCGCCGCGATCGCCGACTTCGTCAAGACCGCGACGGCGGCGCGACCCGGCCCGAACGCCCGCCTCGTCGTCCTCGCCGCCGACGGCGCGAGCACGGCCGCGGACTATGGCGCCCTCCTGAAGGAGGCCGGCTGGGGCGGGCGGCTCGACACCTATGCCTACGGCGAATCCGGTTGGGCGGGAGCGGATCTCGCCGGTGCGGACGCGGTCGCCGTGGTGTCGGTCGCGCCCGAGAAGACCCGGCGGGCGATGGCCGACACCCGTTTCCGGGACCTGGTCGCCAAGGGGGTCTCGGCGGGGGGCGTGGCCCTCGCCGACGGGCCGATGGCGGCGGCGCTCGGCAACCGGTGGTCGCCGGTGGCGCGGCCGACGGATGACAACTACGAGGACGTCGCCGTGCTGACCTTCCGGGTCGGCGAGGCGACGTGGCAGCGCGGTCTCGGGCTCGTCGACACCACGCTCGTGCCGACGCTCAACACGGACTATCTGTGGGGACGGCTGTATGCCGCCGTCCGTGCCCAGCCGAGTCGGGTCGCGTATGGCGTGACGACCGGCGCGGCGGTCAAGGTCACTGCGTCCGGGGCACGGGTCGTCGGCGGGTCCGTGGTCGCGCTCGACGGGCGCTCGGCGACGCGCTGGACCGGCGCCAACGGGAGCTTCGGCACGGCGGGGGCGACGATGGACGTCTACGCGCCGGGCGAGGGCGTGCGCCGCTGAGGCAACGGAAGTCCTCGACGCAACGGAAGATCCCCGTTGCGCCGTCGACGTTCCGGCATCGGGCGGAAAGCCCGGGCGCGCGCGTGGGGGTCAGCGGTGGGCGGAGATGCCCCAGGCGGTGACGTTGAGGGTGTTCTCGGCGCCGACGAAGGGTTCCGACGGCATGAACCGGTCGGTGGTGAAATCCGTGTCGGTGTCGTCCGCGGTCCCGCCGATCATGTCGGGGCCGGTGCCGAAGAGGCGCCAGAAGCCCTCGCCGCCGGCGTCCATCAGCGAGGTCACCGTGTCGGCGTTGTCGGTGTGGTAGTTGCCGATCAGGTGGCCGATCTCGTGCGAGACCACGTTGCCGAGGGCGGTCCCGACGAAGGCGAGGCGGTTGCTCGTGGGCCCGATGTAGGTGTTCAGGGAGGAGTCGGGCCCCTTGGGCGCGCTCAGGTAGTCGAGGAGGATCATCGCCTCGTCCTCCTGGCTGTAGTTGCCCGGATCGATGTACTGGGCGATGCCGATCGTGTCGATGCCCGACTGCTTGACCGTCCCCCCGACGACGACCTTGGCGACATTCGGTGAGCCGAAGATGTCGGGCGACCGGAGTCCGTTGACGATGGAGAGGGCGACATCGGGGTTGTTGCCCTTGGCGATGATGTCGGACCGGAGGTTCTCGGTGACCGTCTGGGTGATCCGGTCGGTCAGGGCGGAGAGGTCGGCCGCGCTCAGACCCCACTTGCTGAGGAACGCCGACAGCGGGGACAGGGACACGTTTCCGGGGGATCCGCCGAAGATGCCCGGGTCGATGCTCGCTCCGTCGAAGTCGAGGTAGATGGTCTGCACCCGGGGCGCGGGGTCCGACTCGGGGCCGGGACGGTAGGCCTCGACGTCGATGCTGTAGGGGCCGGCACCGTTCTCGGCGGTCACGGCATACCACCCGGCCGCGTCCGCGACATAGGCGACGGTCGCATTGCCGCCGCCGGGCAGCGGCGAACTCGGGGGATAGGACGAGGACAGGTCGCTGTCCGTGGTCCCCATGACGAGGGCCCCGTTGGCCTTGCGCACCGAGAGCGTGTGGGCCTGGCCCGACACGGTGGCGCCCATGACGTCACCCTTGGCGAGCCGGACCAGATAGGTGTCCTTGTCGGCGATCCAGGACCCGAGGGTGAGCAGATAGTTCCCCTCCTCGCCGACGCCGCTGCCCGAGGCCGGGTCGAACGGGTCGTTCTGCCAGGAACTCATCCCCTCGATGAGGACGTAGTAGGTGCCCCCGGCAAGGCTCTGATAGCGGGCCGGGGTGGCCGGGAAGGCCTCGGAACCGAAGGTGAGACCGACGCTGAGGTCGTTGCCCTTGGCATCGGTGATCATGACGAAGCTCGGGACGCGGGTGCCGCGCAGGTCGGCGACGATCGTCTCACCCGGCTTGGCGACGATCTTGTACCAGTCGAAATCGCCGTGCCGATCTCCGGCGGACCCGTGCGGGCCGTCACCGATCCGGCCGGGGATGCGGATGGCGCCGTTGCCGTTGATGCCCGTGTCGAACGCGAGCGGAATCGAGCCGTTGTCCTCCGGGGCGCGCATCAGCGCCTTCGGCCGTGGGCGCGTGTCGGCGAGCGTGCCGGAGATGGTCACCTTGTTGGCCCGTCCGCTGCCGAGACCGAAGCCGTCGATCCGCTCCCCTGTCGCGAGCTCGTCGTTCCAGCCCGAGGTCCCGGGAGGTTCCAGTTCGGAGTAGGTGAGCGCCGCGACCGCCCGACCGCCGGGCGACGCCGCGCGCTTCGCCGCCTCCAGCGCGCTCGACCCGGCGCGGACCCGGGCCGCTCGCAGGGCCTGCTCGCGCCAGGCGGCGAAGTCCACGCCGCGAAGCGATGGCAGCAGGCCGCGGAACGGATCGGTCCCGGTGGCCCGGCCGGTGAACGGGGCGACCTGGCCCACCGCGGCCAGTCGGGCTCGTTCCGCGTCCGTCAGGTCACTTCCGGGGGACGTATGCCGCGTGGCCGCGCCGATCGTCGCGGGTCCCCGGGCCGCCTGCGCCGACCCGCTCGCGCCGAGCCCGGCCAGGCCCAGGCAGGCGACCGCAGCAGGGAAACGCCCCCTCGCCCGCATGGCGAGCCCCCAATCCGATGGTGAATCGTCGGGCTGTGCGCCCGCGCGGCCCCAGGCTAGAGGAGTCGCCTGGCAAAGGGCCACCCGTGGTGGGCCGGTGTCCTCGGAGTGTCCCGAGGCGGCTAGAGTGGCGCCGTCACCGTCCTTTAACGACCTGTCCTGTGAGGCAGGGAAGGAGCCGCCGGATGGCGCCGACAGCGCGGCCAGACGTGCCCGACACATCCCTCGATCCGGCCGGACGGACGGTGATGGGCGCCGGCGACATCTCGCGCTGCCTGCGCCGGATCGCCCACGAGATCCTCGAGCACAACAAGGGCGCGGACGATCTGGTGATCCTCGGCATACCGAGCCGCGGGGTCGAACTCGGGCAGCGCCTGGCCGCCCTCATCGCCGATGTCGAGGGCGCCGTGGTCCCGGTGGGGGAACTCGATGTCACCATGCACCGCGATGACCTGCGCCGACAACCGACACGCAGCCCGATGAAGACGGTCATTCCGCCCTCCGGCATCGACGGCCGGGTGGTCGTCCTCGTCGACGACGTCCTCTACTCGGGGCGCACCATACGGGCCGCCCTCGACGCGCTCACCGACCTGGGCCGCCCCCGCGCCGTGCGGCTGGCCGTGCTCGTCGACCGTGGGCACCGCGAACTGCCGATCCGTGCCGACCACGTCGGCAAGAACCTCCCGACCGCGCACACCGAGAAGGTCCAGGTGCGCCTCTCCGGCCACGACGGCATCGAGGATGTCGTCAACATCGCGGGGGGCGAGGCCCGGTGACCCGGCATCTCATCTCCTCGGCCGACCTCACCCGCGACGACATCGAGGTGATCCTCGCCACCGCCGCATCGATGCACGACGTCCAGCGGCGCGAGGTCAAGAAGGTCCCCACCCTGCGTGGCCGGACCATCATCAACTTCTTCTTCGAGGACTCGACGCGCACCCGCAGCAGCTTCGAGATCGCCGGCAAGTGGATGTCGGCCGACACGATCAACCTGTCCGCCAAGGGGTCCTCGACCTCCAAGGGCGAGTCGCTGCGGGACTCGGTCGCCACCATCAACGCGATGGCGGTGGATGCCCTCGTCATCCGGCACAACCAGTCCGGTGCCTGCCAGCAGGTCGCGGGCTGGGTCGGCGCGAGCGTCGTCAACGCCGGTGACGGGACCCATGAGCACCCGACGCAGGCGCTGCTCGACGCCTACACGATGCGGGCCAGGATCGGCGACCTCGCGGGTCGGCACGTCGTCCTCGCCGGTGATCTCGCGCACAGCCGGGTGTTCCGCTCCAATGTCCTCACCCTGAACACGCTCGGCGCCCGGGTCACCGTCGTCGCGCCGCCGACGCTGATGCCCGCGGGCATCGCCGCCTGGTCGGCCGCGGACGGGTTCGCGACGAGCTGGGACCTCGACGCGGTCCTCGAATCGGACCCGCCGGACGTGCTGATGATGCTGCGGGTCCAGCGGGAGCGGATGAGCGGCGGGTTCTTCCCGACGCCGCGTGAGTACACCGTCGGCTACGGGCTGACGCGGGCCCGCCTCGCCGGTCTGCTTGCGGTGCGGCCAGAGGTCCTGATCATGCATCCGGGCCCGATGAATCGCGGCCTGGAGATCAGCGCCGAGGCCGCCGACAGCCCCAACTCGGTCATCCTCGACCAGGTCTCCGCGGGGGTCGCGGTCCGGATGGCCGTGCTCTATCACCTGCTCGCCGGAGAGGAGGCGGCGGCGTGAGGTCGCTGCTGATTCGCGGGGCCACCCCGCATTGGTCCGGCACCGAGACCGCGGACGCCGCGCCCACGGGCGTGGCCGCCGACGTCCTGATCCGGGACGGCCGGATCGCCGAGATCGGGAGGATCGGTGCCCCCGGGGACGGCGAGGTCCTCGACGCCGACGGGCTGATCCTGCTGCCGGGCTTCGTCGACCTCCACACCCACCTGCGCCAGCCGGGACGCGAGGACGCCGAGACGATCGCCTCCGGCTCAGCCGCGGCCGCGGCCGGCGGGTTCACCGCCGTCCTCGCCATGGCCAACACGACGCCGGCGACGGACACCGCCGAGAATGCCGAATACATCCTCGACGAGGGTCGCCGGGTCGGGCTCGTCGACGTCCAGCCGGTCGGCGCGGTCACCAAGGCCCTCGCCGGAACGGAACTCGCGGAACTCGGGCTGATGGCCCGCAGCCGCGCCCGGGTCCGGGTCTTCTCCGACGACGGCCACTGCGTCCAGGACGCGCGGGTCATGCGCCGGGCCCTCGACTACCTCCGGCCGTTCGGCGGGGTCATCTCCCAGCACGCCCAGGACGGCGACCTCGCCGGGCCGGACGCCTGCGCCCACGAGGGCGAGGTCTCCGGACGGCTCGGCCTGCCGGGCTGGCCGACACCGGCGGAGTCCGCGATCATCGCCCGCGACGCGGAACTGGCGCGGCACACCGGCTCGCGGGTCCACGTCGCTCACGTCTCGACGGCCGAGGGGGTCGAGGTCGTCCGCTGGGCCAAGCAGCGCGGCATCGCA
>JBDIAJ010000183.1:0-6755 GCA_039812345.1 Nostocoides sp.
CGCTATGGGTTCGCCGAGCCCCGCCCGCTCGTGCGCCTGCGCGTCCACGACGGTTTCGCCGGCCTCCACGGCGTCACCGAACTCGGGCTGCGCACCGCGGACCTCGCCCGTCTCCCGGTCGCCGTCCGCAGCGTCCTCGTCATCGAGAACGAGGTCACCTACCTCAGCGCGCCGGTCCCGCCCGACGGCGTTCTCGTCTGGGGCTCGGGCTACGCGGTCGCGCGGCTCGGCCGCATCCCGTGGGTCCGCGAGGCGCCCGACGTGTGGCTCTGGGGCGACCTCGACACCCACGGGTTCGCCACGCTCAGCCTCCTGCGCGGCCTCCTCCCCCAGACTCGCTCGCTCCTGATGGATCGCGCCACCCTCCTGGCCCACCGCGACCGCTGGGGGCGCGAGCCCACGCCCACCCGGGCTCGCCTCGCCCATCTCACCGACGCCGAGGCAGCCCTCTATGACGACCTCGTCGAGGATGTCCTCGGTCCGGCGATCCGGCTCGAACAGGAACGCATCGCCTGGCCCTGGGCGCTCTCGGCCCTCGAATCGGTCGGCGGCGCGTGACCCGGCCGACGCGAGCGGCCATGTCATGCAAATGGGGGACGTGACTCCCCTCCCCCAGCCTCCGTAGGCTCCCGGTGCCCGAGCGTTCAGGAGGGATGAGGCGTGCTCACCTGCTCACGATGCGGCGAGTCGCTCGCCTCGGCGATCCGCTTCTGCGGGCGATGCGGGACGCCGGTGCCGACGGACCCGGCGGGCGGAGCCTCCCCTGCACCGGAGCCATCCGCCCGTTCGTCGGCACCGGTCTCGCCGGAAGACTCCACACCATCCGTGCCGGCCCAGAACGCCACCAACGCCGCGTATGCCGCCGCGCCCACCTCCGGGGCCGCCGCGCCGCCACCGGCTCCCACCTCCGGCGCCGGGGCACCACCGGCGCAGCCGTCGTCCGGGAGCGGGCCACCGCCCCCTCCGGGTGCGGGCCTGCCTGCGGCCCCGTCCGGCACCCCGCTGTCGGCGGCCACCCGCGGGTCGCGGACGAAGCTGCTCTCCGCCATGGCTGGAGGGGCGACCCTCGTGGTCGCGGCCGGCGCGCTGTGGGTGTCGGGGCTGGGTCGTGGTGGCGACACGTCGACGACCTCGTCGGGCAGTCATACGGCCGTGACGACGCCGCCCACGACAACGACCTCATCGACCTCGACCACCGCGTCGACGAACACGTCGACGACACCCAGCGAGACGACGACGACCGTCGAGCATCCGAACCCGGACTCGGCCACGCCGATGACCCAGATCCTCTCGTTCGTGGACACCCCGTTCACGGTCGACTGCCCCCAGGTCGGTGAGGACGGGGAGTGGAGCTACACCGCGGGCCTCGGGGAGTGGAAGAGCTGGGTGGTGCTGCGCAATGGTGACTATCTCGCGCTCGTCGACCGGAGCACCGAGACGACCGCCTGGTGCGCGCCGATGGGGCTCGGCGGGACGACCGAGGCCCCCGTGGTCACCAACGACAGCCCGGTCGGGCGGCCGGAGTTCGTTCCGAGCCTGGAGCCCATCACGCTGGGTGCCGCCTGGCCGAACGGGCACGAGCCGATGCTCGCCGTCGCCGGCGGGCGACTCTGGGTGATCCAGGAGATCGCCGTCCAGCGCCCGGAGATCCACTCTCAGCAGTCGCAGTTCTATGACGCCTATCTGGGGGTGGACGACACCGGTGCCGCGACGTGGTTGCGGGAGGTCCCCTCCCCCAAGGCGGCCGAGATTGTGGCGAGCGCCCCGCTCCACGATGCCGTCACAGGGGCCCTGTTCCTCACGCAGGAATGGCGCGATCCCGACGTCGGAAACGAGGCCCGGGGCATGACGTTCGACCCGGCGACCGGCTCGTTCGGGCGGCCCTGGCTGCCGCCAGACATGGCGAGGCCCGCCTGTTCCTCGGACTGTTGGGTTGCCGTCGCGGCCGGCAACGTCGTCTACCAGACCCGCACAGGCGATTACTTCAGCTCCGACACGACATACGGCGTGGCGGTGCGAACTCAGTCGGGAGCTCGAGTCGCCGCGAACGGCCCCTGGACCCGCGAGCGAACCGTCATCGCCGGGCCGAGCCACTATCTCGTTCAGGGAGTCTCGACCTCGGACGGATCGCCGACCAACAAGGTCGCCAGCTATGCGTATGCCGATGGAAAGGGCCGCACCATCACCGCGCCGTTCCCGATCGACTTGAGCTATTGCGTCTCGAACGGGTTCACTGCGTGGGTCTGCACGGGCCGCACGAGTGATGGCACGGAGGCGATCACGGCATTCGACGAGGCGTCCGGCAAGGTGTTGTGGCACTGGAAGACCGGGGACCCCGAGGCGACGACCGGGGTTCCGCGCGAGGTGCCGCGGCAGATCAGCGCGTGGGGGGACTACGTCTACGGCACCAACAGCGACGGCGTCCGCTATGTTCTCGACATGGCCACCGGCCGGGACGCCGGCAAGGAGACGACCGTCCAGGACGTGTCCAACGGGTATGGCGAGATCTCCGTCTTCGGCAACACGATCACCTGGCAGCAGCCCACCTCCTGAGGTCGATGGCGGCGACCAGCGCGGTGCCCATGCCCAGGGCGGCCGGCGCCCGGGCCCATTCAGTCGATGCTCGGAGGTAGCCGGACCTCGGCGCAGGTGCCACGGGTGAAGCGCCGCGTGTCGTGCAGCACGAGGGTGCCGCCGGCTCGGGCCAGCACCTGCCGGGTGATCGCCAACCCGAGACCCGCGCCGGGGATCTCCTGACCGACCTCGCGGTGGAACGGCTCGAGGACGGCGTCGGGATCCACGATCCCCGGGCCGTCGTCGTCCACGGTGAGGACGAGTCCGGACTCCGCGGCCACGGCGGAGACGCTGACGTGGCCGGCGGGCGCGGCATACCGAATGGCGTTGTCGACGAGATTGCGCACGGCGATCTGAATGGTGGTCTGAGGCACCTGGACCCAAGCCGCCGGCTCGATCGTCACCGAGAGGTCGATCGCTCGGGCCCCGGCCTGGTCGCTCCACTCGGGGATCAGCGGAGCGAGGGCCTCCCCCAACGCGACGACCGGCTCCGGTGCGGTGCTGCCGGCCTCGCCGAGGGTGAGGAGCTGGTCGCAGAGCCGCTGCATTCGCGCGAGTCCCGATCGCATCCGGGCCAGGCGCTCGGCCTGCTGGTGGGGCGTGCGCGCGGTCGCGAGGTGCTCGGCCTGAAGGGTCACTGCGGCCACCGGGGTCCGGAGTTCGTGTGCGGCTTCGGCGGCGAAACGGCGCTGTCCGTCCAGCACGGCTCCGGCGCGGCCGAGCATCTCGTTGAGAGCCGACAGGAAGCCGACCAACTCGCGCGGAGCCCCGGCGGTGGGGACAGGCCGCAGCTCGCCGGCGTCCCGGGCCGCCAGATCGTCGGTGAGCCGGGGGATGGGCGCCAGCGCCCACCGGGTCACGAGGATCGTCAACAGAACGAGCACCGGGGTGAGGACGAGCAGCGGCGCGGTCGACGCGAGCGCGCTCTCCCGGGCGATCTCGTCGCGGACGGCGACGGATTGCGACACCGCGACCCGGCCGCCCGTGGGCAGCGTGCGCACGAGAACCCGGCGGTCCTGGCCGTCGGTGCGCACCGTGTGCAGCCCGTCGCCCAGCGTCCTCGGGAAATCGGGGGCGACCTCCCCGGTCTCGACCAGCCCGAGGGCCTGGATGACGATGTCCGAGGCCCGGTCGTCCGCGCGGGTGGTGCTGGCCAGGTTCTCCGGGGTCGTGGGCGCGGACCGGACGAGCATCGCCACCTGACGGAGGACGTCGTCCTGGAGTTGACGCGCCTCACCGAAGGCGCTGAGGAAGGACCACACCGCGGCCAGCGCGCCGATGACGAGGATGACGGCGCAACTGGTCGCGGCGAGCCGCACCCGGAGCGACGGATGCCGCCGGCGTCGGACGTCCACTGGATCGGGGCCGCTGCGGCGGATTGCGGGCGAATCCGGCGTCAGGTCGCTTTGGGAACCAGCCACCCGATCCCCCGGACATTCCTGATCGCCTCGGCGCCGAGCTTGGCCCGGAGCCGGTGAATGGTGAACTCGATGGCGTTGCTCTCCACCTCGTCACCCGCACCGTAGACCCGGTATTCGAGTTCGTCCCGTGACAGGACGACCCCGGGCCGGGACAGCAGGGCGCGCAGGACCGCGAACTCCCGGCGAGTCAACGGGATCGCCTCCCCATCGCCCACCTGGGCACTGTGTCCCGCCGGGTCCAGTCGCAGGCGTCCCGCCGCGACGACGGTGGTGGCCGGGAGTTCGCCGGCGCGCCGCACAACCGCTCGCAGCCGCGCGGACAACTCCTCGAAGGCGAAGGGTTTGACCAGATAGTCGTCCGCGCCGGCATCCAGCCCGGTGATCCGCTCGCCCAATCGGCCGCGGGCGGTGAGGACGATCACCGGCGTGGTGTCCTCGGCTCGGATCCGGCGCAGCACGTCCAGTCCGTCCCGGCCCGGCAGACCGAGATCGAGCAGGACCGCGGCATACTCACCGGCGATGAACTGGGCGAGCGCGAGGTGGCCGTCGCGAACCCAGTCGACGGCGTAGGCCGCCTCGGTCAACTGGTCGCTGAGCACCTGACCGATCATGGGGTCGTCCTCGACGAGGAGTATGCGCACGGTCCTCCTCGGTCAGCCGGAGACCGGCCCCGGCGGGCCGCCGGATCAATGCTGCAATGTCGCGATCACGGACCGGAGTCGGCGCGCCGCGGACGCAGCGACGGCCTGACTCGGGTTCGCCGACCGCAGCGCGGTGAGCAGCCCGTCGATCGCCGAGTCCATCGTGTGCCAGTCGGCCGGGGACTGCGGCTTCAGGCCCGCCTCGGCGTCGTCCCAAGCGATCTCGAGGTCCTTCACACGGGTCGTCGCCCCGGTCAGGTTGTTCGCGGCGACCTTGGCGGCGACATCGTCGACGATCGTCGAGAATCGGCTCAGGTCACCCAGAGGCCCGGACGGCGCGTGGGTCGCCGCGCCCGATCCGCTCTTGGCCGACGCGACCACCGGGGCCGGAGTCGCCGCGGACGCCGTGCCGGCGGCGAGGACGACCGCCGCCGCGCCGAGCCCCGCCCAGAGCACGTCGGCACCGTGCCCCCCGTGGGGCCCGTGGCCTTTCTCGGCGACACCGTGACGGTGGACGAGGAGTTGCTCGCGGGCCACGAGCACGACGATCACGGCGAAGAAGATCACGCTGGTCAGGCTCGCGCCGAGGCCGATCCCGCCATACGAGCGGTCCTGCGTCAGCAGGTCCCCGATCGAGGCGCCGAGCGGGCGGGTCAGGACGTATGCGGCCCAGAACGTCACCACGAGCCCGGCGCCGAGTCGACGGGCGATCCAACAGCAGACGATGAGCGCGCCGAAGATGAGTACGCCGTTGCGGAAGCCGAGCCCCAGGGCCTCGGTCGAGAGGTCGCCGGCCGCGGTGCCGAGCGCGAAGGTCGTCAGGATGGCTCCCCAATAGAAGGCCTCCCGGCGCGGGGTGTCGATCGAGGTGATCGCCAGGGTCCGTTCCTCGCGGTACCAGATCGCGAACACGACGGCGAGCACGACCGCGAACACCGCGGTGCTCACATAGAGGCTGACTCCGAGCTTGTCCGTGAAGAAGTCGGTGATCTGCGTGCCCACGATGCTGACGAGCACGACGTTCAGCCAGTAGATCCACGGCGTGTAGCGCGTCGTGCGCAACTGGATGACGAGGGCGCCGGCGAGAGCGAGCATCATGACGCCATCGGTGACTGTGGTGCCGAGACCGACGTTGACGCTGAGGAAGTCGGCGAAGGTCTCGCCGATGGTCGTCGAGAGGATCTTGATCACCCAGAACGTCGCCGTGATCCCGGGGACCTTGTTGAGCCAGGCCGAGGCGGCCCGGCCGCCGGTCAGGTGAACGGTGTCGACGGGTGGGGCGCCGGCCGGCCAGCCGACCGGCGGTCGGGTGGGCGGGTGGGCGGCGGGTCGGGCGTCGGTCATCTGGGGTCCTCGTGCTCTGGTGGGTCGGCGATGGGCGGGGTCTATCGCAACAGCGCAGACTTAGCCCAGGCTTAGGTCGACAAGGGATCGGGCTCGGTCGGCGGGGTCGGCCCCGGATCGAGACACCGGGTTGACACGGTGGCGCTATCGATATATCTTTGAGCTATCGCTAGAACAGCGAGGCGCCAATGGCCGGGGGAGGCCGGCGCCACCCGACATCGATCCCATGCGGCGTGACCGCGGGGACCACGACTCCCACAGGAGAAACCACCATGCCCAAGAAGCACAAGCACGATCACGATCACGACCCGGAGTTCGGTCCGGGATTCCCGTTCGACGCCGCGGCCGGTCCGGAGGGCCCTCCGCGCGGCCGGGAGCAGCACCACCGGGGCCGCCGCGGTGGCCCCGGCGAGAACCCGTTCGAGGCCTTCCTCGGTGAGGGCGGACCGTTCGGCCCACGCGGACCGTTCGGCCCCCGCGGGTTCTTCGGTCGCGAGGGCGGCGACGTCGCCCGGGCCATCTGGGAGGCGGCCACCGGCGGCCCAGCGGCGCCCGGATTCGCCGGCCAACACCCCCAGGACCGCGCCAACCCGGCCGGCCCCACCGAGTGCGGCGAGGGCTGTGGCGGTGGGCACCACCACGGCCACCACGATGGCCCGCACGCCGGCCGCGGCGAACGCCCCGGGCGCGGCGAGCGGCGTCGCCGCGGTCCGTTCGCCGAGGGCCCTGCCTTCGGTGAGGACGGCCCGCGCGCCTCGTTCGGCGGACCGCGTGG
>JBDIAJ010000184.1:0-6706 GCA_039812345.1 Nostocoides sp.
CGGGGCGGCGGGCGTTCGTCTCCGACGCCGGTCACGAGCTGCGCAGCCCTCTGGCCGCGGCGCGGCTGAGCCTCGAACGACTCGCCGACCCCGGCCTGGACGAGGACGGCCGGGCCCGGTCGGCGGAGCGCGCCCGCACCGCCGTCCACCGGCTCGGGGTCGTCGTCGACGACCTCCTCGTCCTCTCCCGGATGGACGAGCGCCGCGAGGTGCCGACCACGGCGATCGACCTCGACGACCTGGTCCTGCGGGCCGCTCGGGCGGTTCCCCCCGGCACGCCCCCGGTCGCCCTCGACCTGGCGCCGGTCCAGGTCCGCGGTGACGCCGCCCTCCTCGACAAGGCCGTCCGCAACCTGCTCGACAACGCCCAGCGGCACGCGCGCGGCCAGGTGCGGGTGCGCGTGCGGCAAACGGACGACGGGGCGTGGCTCGCCGTCGACAACGACGGCGATCCGGTGCCGGTGGCCGAGCGGGAGCGGGTGTTCGAGCGGTTCGTCCGGCTCGATGAGGCCCGCGACCGGGACCGGGGTGGCTCGGGACTGGGCCTGTCGATCGTCGCGGGTGCGGTGGCCCGGCACGGCGGGAGCGTGCGCGCTGACGTCGCCGAGGACGGCTGGTGCCGGTTCGCCGTCACACTGCCGGCGTGACCGCCGGGACGAGCCGATACCCCATCCCGCGCACCGTCTCCAGGGACTGGACCCCGAACGGCGCGTCGATCTTGCGGCGGAGATAGCCGACGTAGACCTCGACGACATTGTCCGCGCCGGGATAGTCCGAGTCCCAGACGGCGTCGAGCAGGTCGGCCTTGCTGACCACCCGCCCGGCGTGCCGGATCAGGTGGTGGAGGAGGGCGAATTCGCGCGGAGTCAGATCGATCACCACGCCGGCCCGCTCGACCCGCTTGGCCATCGGCTCGAGGACGAGGTCGCCGCAGTCGAGCCGGATGGCCTGGGGGACCTCGCTGCGCCGCAGCAGCGCCTGGAGTCGGGCGGCGAGGACGACGACGCTGAACGGCTTCGTCACATAGTCGTCGGCGCCGAACTCGAAGGCGTCGCTCTGGTCGAACTCCCCGTCCTTGGCGCTGAGCATGACGACCGCGGTCCGGGTGTCCTTCTCGCGCAGGCGCTGCAAGACGGCATACCCGTTGAGGCCGGGGAGCATGATGTCGAGGAGGACGACGTCGTAGCCGCCGTAGCGGGCCAGGGCAAGGCCGTGATGTCCGTCATGAGCGACGTCGACGACCCAGCCGCGGTCGCGCATGGCGGCGGCGAGTTCGCCGGCGAGGTCGCGCTCGTCGTCGACGATGAGCAGGCGCATGGTGGGGTCTCAGCCTCCTCTCAGCGTGGGTGATCTAGCGTCGAAATGCGATTCTCCCCCACCGAAGGATGGTCATGTTCGACACCTTCATGGGCCTGCCGGTCCATGTCCTCGTCATCCACGCCGTCGTCGTCCTCGGCCCGCTCGCCGCGCTGATGGCCCTCGCGTATGCCGCTCGCCCGGCCTGGCGGGCCCCCTTGAAGTGGCCGCTCGTCATCGGCGCCCTGGCCACCGGTTTCACCGGCTTCGTCGCCGGCGAGAGCGGCGAGCAACTCGAGCGCCGGGTCACCGCCTCGGACTCCGGGGACGCGGCCGCCCTCGCCCTCCTCCACGACCACACTGAGGCCGGCGACCTCGCCAAGATCCTCTGCCTGCTGTTCATGGTGGTCGTCCTCGTCGCCGTGTTCTGGGCCATGCCGGCGCAGCGCCGGGCGCGGACCGGCCTGGTCGGCCTCGTCGCCTCGGTCGCGGTGGTCCTCGCCTCGCTCGCCGCGATCGGCTCGATCGCCTACACCGGTCACACCGGCGCCAAGGCCGCCTGGGCCGACCAGATCACGACGGCCACCACGGCGCAGAAGTAGCCGGCCGGCCTCGTTAGGCTCGACCGTATGACGCCCCTGAAGAACGCCGCCGATGTCGCCACCGCGCCCCTGGTCGCCCTCGGGCTCGCCGGCGGCTACCTCGTCGCCCGGGAGACCGGCATCCGGCCGCTCGGCGGGGTCCTCCTCGGGGCGGCCGGCCTCCTCGCCGGCCGCACCTGGCTCGCCCGCGGCGGCCCCGCGGTCGCCGGCGGCCTGGGCGCGCTGTATCTGCTCGCCTTCGGGGCCTCCCACCCGCTCGCCAAGCAGATCGGCGCGTGGCCGTCGGTCGGGGTCGTCACGGCCGTCGCCGCCGGCGCCGCGTATGCCGCGTCGGACCGCCGCCGCGCCGACCTCACCGCCGGCTGAGCCACCCGACGGTGGCGTCCCCGACCCGGTGGGTCACCGACACCGACCCCGGCCACTCGCAGTGGTACATCGAGCGCTTCCGGCGGATGGCCGCCGACGGCGCCGACCTCGTCGGTGAGGCCCGGCTCGTCGACGCGATGGTGCCCCGCCGCGCGCGGATCCTCGACGCCGGCTGCGGGCCGGGCCGGCACGCCGCCCACCTGCACGCCGCCGGACACGACGTCGTCGGTGTCGACGCCGACCCCGAACTGATCGCCGCCGCCGCGGCCGACCACCCCGGACCCCGCTGGCAGGTCGCCGACCTCAGCGAACTCGACCTCCCCGCCCACGGCGAACCCGACCCGTTCGACGCGATCCTCGTCGCCGGCAATGTCATGGTCTTCCTCGCCCCCGGCACCGAGACCGCGGTCCTACGCCGCCTGCGCGAGCACCTGAGCCCCGACGGGTTCATCGTCACCGGCTTCCACACCGACCGGGCGCTGACCCTCGCCGACTTCGACGCCGCGGTCGCCGCCGCCGGGCTGCGGATCGAGCACCGGTTCGCGACCTGGGATCTGCGCGCCTGGCACGACGACGCCGACTTCGCCGTCACCGTCCTGCGCCGGGCGTGACATCCTCCCCCTGGCGGCTCGTCTGGGGCCTCGGCCTGGTCAGCCTCGCCGCGGACATGGTCTACGAGGGCGCCCGGTCCGTCTACGGCCCCGCACTGGCCGCGCTCGGCGCGAGCGCCGCGGTCGTCGGCCTCGTCACCGGGGCCGGGGAGGCCGCGGCCCTGGTGCTGCGGCTCGCCTTCGGCCCGCTCGCCGACCGGAGCGCACGCTACTGGCCGCTGACCATCGCCGGCTACGCCCTGACCTGCGTCGCGGTCCCCCTCCTCGCGCTCGCGCCGCGACTCGGGGCGGGCGGACTCGCCGCGGCGATCACCCTCATCCTTCTCGAACGCACCGGCAAGGCCATCCGCAGCCCCGCGAAATCCGCCCTCCTCGCCGACGCCGCCGGCGCGCTGGGACGCGGCCGCGGCTTCGGGGTCCACAAGGCCCTCGACCAGATCGGTGCGTTCGCCGGCCCGCTGCTCGTCGCCGCCGTGGTCGGGTCGGTCGGGACGCTGTGGCCGGGGTTCGCCGTCCTCGCGGTCCCGGGCGCGCTCGCCCTCGTGCTGCTCGCCGTCCTGCGCCGCGCCGCGCCCGATCTCGGGACCCCGGCCGCCCCCGCCCCCGCCAGCGGGTGGATCGCCACGGCGACCGGTGCCGGTCTGCCCCGCCCCTTCTTCGCGTATGCCGTCGCCGCCAGCCTCACGACCGGCGGCCTGGTCACCTTCGGGGTGCTCGGCTACCACCAGACCACCCGCCATCTCCTGACGACCGCGCACGTGCCGATCGCGTATGCCGTGGCCATGGCCGTCGAGGCCGTGGCCGCGCTCGGGGTGGGCGCGGCCTACGACCGCGTCGGCGCGCGGGTCCTCCTCCTCGTCCCGCCCCTCGTCGCCGTGGTACCGCCGCTCGCCCTGAGCGGGCGGCTCGTGCTCGCGCTGGCCGGGCTCGTGGTCTGGGGGGTCGCCGTCGGCGTCCAGGATTCGACGATCAAGGCGCTCGTCGCCGAACTGGTCGAGCCGGCCCGCCGGGCCACCGCGTATGGCGTGTTCGCCGGCATCCAGGGCGCCTTCGCCATCGTCGGCGGGCTCGGGATCGGGTGGCTCTACGAGCGCCCACTCACCGCCCTCGTGGTCGTCGTCGCCGTCACGCAGGCGGCCGCGCTGGCCATCCTCGCCGCGGGCGTCAGGACCCGAGCGCGGCGATCGTGACCGTGAGGCCGCGGGTCCGCCCGGGGGCGAGCAGGACGGCCTCGGCGGCGACGTTGAAGGCGTCCGGCCCGCAGGTCATCGGCTCGATGGCGACGGCCCGGCGGTGCTCGCCGCTCGGCATACCGTCGCCGGTGTAGACCTGCACCCACGGCGCATCGGCGCCCCAGCGCACCACGACCCCGCGCCCGTCCGCGTCCCGGAGGGAGGCGGTGTCGGCGACGAGGCCGGTGAAGGCGTTGTCGATCGGCTTGTCCCGCAGCGGGAGTCCGGACCGCAAGACCGCATCGGCCGGAGCCATCGCGCCGGGCACCAACCGGTCCGGCGACGCCTTCTGGACCCGGGTCGCCGGCAGCGTCAGCGTCCAGTCGTCGACCGCGCCGGCCGGCGCCACGAGATAAGGGTGGATGCCGCACCCGAACGGCGCCGGGGTGTCCGACACATTCCGCCCGCTCACCGACCAGGCGAGCCCGCTCGCCGCGTCCACCCGGTAGCTCACGCGGACCTCGATCGCCCACGGATACCACGGCTGCGGGACCGTCGTCAGCACCCAGGTCACCGCGTCCGGCGCGGCCTCGACGACGGAGAATCGCTCCCAGACGACGAGCCCGTGCAGGGCGTGGCCCCGTTCCGGCTCGGTCAGCGGGAGGAGGAGATCCGTTCCCCCGCAGCGGTATCGGCCGTCGACGACCCGGTTGGGCCACGGCGCGAGCACCGCTCCGCGGTAGGCCGCGCGGATCGCATTCTCGGCGAACCCCAGCACGAGCGGGACCCCGGCGTGGGTCAGCGTCCGCAGGCCCCCGCCGACCTCGGTCGTCGTCGCCACATAGTCACCCGAGGAGATCGTCACCTGCGCGCCGGAGGGAATCACGGCCCCATCCTGGCGGATCGGCCGCGTATGGCGACCGCTCGCCCCCTGCGCGAACGGTCGCCACCCGGCACATGCGGGAACTCAGCCCCCGATGGGCAGGTCGCGCCGGCGCAGGCGCAGGGCGCCGAGAACCAGCGGGAGGACCGCCCAGAGGAGGGCGGCGCACGCGAAGTGGAGGAGATCGGTCGACGTCGCGGTCCCCGCGGCGAGTGGTGCCTGCGTCGTGGACAGGTCGATCCACGAGACGAGGCCGTGCCCGGCCGCGGAGGCCGCGCCGAAGGTGAGCATCGGCAGGGTGAAGAAGGCGGCGATCGCCGCGGCGGTCGACTGGATGAGCGCGCCGAAGGCGACGCCGACGAGGACCTCGGTGAACTGCACGGCGAGCCCCTGGGTGAGGGCGTGGACCGGCAACGCCCCGGCCCAGTGGTGCCCCGTCGCGCGGGTGAGGAGAGCGGGACCGGCCGCGGCCAGCCCGACGGCGACGCCGTGCACGACGTCGGCGACGAGGAGCATGGCGAGCACCTTGGCGCCGAGGACGCGCAACCGCCGGGGTTCGAGGAGGAAGGCGCTGGCGTTGGTGCGCTTCCCGAATTCACCGGTGACGAGAACGATCCCGAGGATTGGCAGGATGAGCCACTGCGGAGCCAGGAGCGCGCGGAGCACAGTCGCCGAGGTCCGCTCGGCGGGCAGCGCCGTTGCGATCGTCCCGGCGAGGGAGAGGGCGCTGAGAAGGACGACCCCCACGAGCAGTCCGAGGCCGGCGCGAGTGTCAGTGATCTTGCGCAGTTCGAGGACGAACTGCCGGGCGAACGGGTGGAGGCGCCGCTCGGGCACCTCGGGGGTCGTCAGCGGGACGGGGGTCGTGGTCAGGGCGGTCATCGCGGGTCTTCCTTCGAGGCTGAGGTCGGGGCTGGTCGGGCGGGCGGTTGTGGCGACCGGGCGGTCGTGGCGAACCGGGCGGCGATCACGCAGCGCGGTGGCGCCGGTCGGGCGCGAGGGCCAGATAGGCCGCCTCGAGCCCACCCGCAGACTCGAACTGCGCGATCGGCCCGGCCGCGACGAGTCGGCCTCGGTCGAGGATGACGATGTCGTCGGCGATCCGCTCGACCTCGTCGAGGACGTGGCTGGAGAGCAGGACGGTGCGGCCGTCGGCCGCCAGTTCACGCAGCAGGTCGCGCAGCCAGACGATCCCGTGCGGGTCGAGTCCGTTGGCCGGCTCGTCAAGGACCAGGACGCCCGGGTCGCCGATCATCGCGTGGGCGATGGCGAGCCGCTGCTGCATGCCCAGCGAATAGGTCCCGACCCGACGGCGAGCCTCGGCCCGCGAAAGGCCGACGAGGTCAAGCATCTGGTCGATGCGGGACTTGGCGAGCCCGGCCGAGAGGACGCCGAGGGTGAGCACCTCGGCACCGGTTCGGCCGGACTGCGCCGCAACGGAACCCAGGACGAAGCCGGCATGGCGGGTGGGGTCCCGAAGGTCGGCATACGGCATCCCGTCGATGGTCGCCCGCCCGCTGGTGGGGTGGACGAGCCCGGCGAGGATGGCGAGGGTCGTGGTCTTGCCGGACCCGTTGGGGCCGAGAAAGCCGGTCACCGCGCCGGGGCGGGCGGTGAAGCTCAGGCCGTCGACGGCGAGCGTGGAGCGGTAGCGCTTGGTGAGGTTCTCGATCTGGATCATGCCGAGGACTCTCGTCGCGCCGAGGCTGGCCCGGCATCGTGCCGGAGGCCGGACCACGCGCGACCTCCGTCGCCGATGTCACCGACCTTGGTCGT
>JBDIAJ010000185.1:0-6658 GCA_039812345.1 Nostocoides sp.
GTCGACTGCCTGGTCAACGCGGCCGGGCTGACCACTCGCGGGAGCCTGCTCGACACCACCCCGGAGTTGTTCGACGAGCACATCGCGGTCAACCTGCGTGGGCCGTTCTTCACGATGCAGGCGGTCGTGGCCGACCTGATGGCGCGCAAGGCCCCCGGCACGATCGTCAACATCATCACGATGTCCGCGCACGGCGGGCAGCCCTTCCTCACACCGTATTCGGCGTCGAAGGCCGGGCTGGTCGGCCTGACCAAGAACGCCGCCTACGCCCACCGCTGGGACCGGATCCGGATCAACGGCCTGAACATCGGCTGGACCCAGACCGAGGGCGAGGACGCGATCCAGCGCCGCTTCCACGGCGCCGGCGACGACTGGGTGGAGCAGGCGAACGCGACGCTGCCGATGGGCAAGCTCGGCCAGGTCGACGAGATCGCCGACTTCGTCGTCTTCCTCCTCTCCGAGCGCAGCGGTGTGGTCACCGGGTCGGTGATCGACTGGGATCAGTCCATCATCGGGCCACACGACTGACCTCGGCGGGATCGGCCGGGTCACCGGGTGAAGCCGGTGAACCCCATCTGAAAACCGCTGAAGGCCGGCCGGTTGCCGTTGATCGCGATCCAGTCACCGCGGGCCCGCATCCGGGACAGACCGGTCCCGACATTCTCGACGGTGATGCCCCCGTGGACGAGCGCGCTGGTCGTCGCGCGCAGGGTGGCATCGGAGGTCGCGTCCGGCCCGAGGGTGTCCGAGCCGACCGCGAGGATGCCGCGCTCCTCATACAGCCAGGCGACGGTCGGGCCGGCGAAACCCGGTGCGGGAGTGGTGACATAGGGCGAGTGCGCCCCCGAGCCCTGGGCCGCCAGCCGCGCATACCCGGTCAACATGAGCACGCAGCCGCCCGGCGGGATGGGGCCGTGTCGCTTCTCCCAGGCGAGCACGTCCGCCCGGCTGATCCGGAAGTCGGGGCCCGAGCGGCGGATTCGCGCGCGGACGTCGAGGACGGCCAGGGGCATGAGGGTGAATGCCTCGCCGAGGTCGGCGAGCGTGGGGGCGCCGAGGACGAAGTGGCACGGCGCCGAGATGTGACTGGCGGTATGGGTGCCGAGGCTGGTGATCTGCTCCAGCAGGTAGCCGCCGTCAAGATGCTCCGGAGTCCGGGTGTCGACCGCGACCCGGTGCCGGAAGGGCGGATCCCCCGGATAGAGCGGCACTCCGTCGCGCAGCGACATCGTCAGCGGGACCCTCGTCGCGGTGCGCGGGTCGACCCCGTCATATCCCATCGGTATGCCGCGCGCCTCCCCCGCGTCCGCCCGCGATCCAGCGTCAGCCCCCGTCCCAGCGTCGGCCCGCGCCACGCCGCCACCGCCGGCGCTCAGCGCCGCGGTCACCACGGCGGTCCGCACCGCCCGCCGCCGCGTCAACAGGGTCGCCGGGTCCGCCTGGAGTGCACCGTCCATACGCCGACGGTGCTCTCCCGCGGCGCGCACGTCAACCGGCGGGCGTCGGCAGGCGCAGGGCAATCCGCCGCCGCTCGCCCGGCTCGGGGATCAGCATCGCATCGTCGTCGAGCGGCGTGGCCAGGTCCAGCCCCTGCAATCGGCCCAGGAGGTCGCGGAACTCCAGCGAGGTGATCTCCGCCCGGACGTCGGCCGGCAGAGCGGCATACCACTCACGGACCGAACGCACATTGGGGCCGATGTCGAGCAGGACGCCATAGACCCGGCGGTCGGACGGGGAGAACTCGACGCGCTCCAGGTCCACGAGGAAGGGCAGCACCACCCCCAGCACCGCGCCGACGATGCCGTCCCCGCCGGTGGCCGCCATGACCCCGGCCACAACCGACCCGGAGACCGCTGCCTGCGCGGCGGCGCGGGGGAGGTCGAGTTCCCAGTCGCCGATCCGCAGGTCGAAGCCGCCCGCCGGCGCCAACGCGACCGAGAAGGCGGCACGCGCCGCGTCGAGGTCGACGCCCGTGATGCGCCAGAGATCCTCGACATCGCTCTCGCGCAGGATGACTCGCGCACCCGAGGCGGCGCCGCCCAAGAGCATCAGCAGGTCGACCGGCTCGCTCACAGGTTCTCCGCCTCCTGGAATCGCCACCACGCCTCGAACAACCAGGCACTGATCATCCCGATGCGTTGCAGCACCGCCGGCGGGGGCGCGAGCCCGGTGCGCAGCCGGTCGGGATGACGATCGAGGAGCTGCGCGAGTTCGCCGAACCCGGCGATGCTGCGATAGGCGAGGAACCAGACGTTGACCAGATCCCGCAGCCGAAAGAGCAGGAGCGTCAACCCATTCGCCGCCTGAAGGTCGATCGCGGCGACCTGGACATCCCAGCCGTCCTCCACCCACAGACGCACCTGGAGGTTCAGGGGCAGGTCGATGAGGACGAATACCTCCTCCAGTGCGAGCACCTGATCACGGAAGTGCGCCTCCCGGGTGACCGACAGCGTCGTCACGGTGACCACCGGCAGGGTCTCGAACATGCCCGCCAGGTCGGCGGGCGGCATACCCGGTCGAAGCAGCGTCAGGGGAACCCGACGGGTCCCGTCCGCCAGGCGCGGCCAGCCGGCGAGCGCGAGGATCGGTGGCTTGCCGGCCAGGTCCGCGAGGCTGAACTGGGTCGCGTAGGCGTCGCCGGTCAGGAAGATGGCGAGGACGGCGGCGGACCCCCCGAGTTCGTGCAGGAAATCCCGGCCGTATGCCGCGAGCGCCCCCGCATCGTGCAGCTCACCGATCGCGGGCGTCGGGTGGAGGCGCACCCGTTCGCGTTCGGCGCCGAGCGGCTCGTGGCTCGTGGGACGCCGATCGGTGAGCACCTCGACCTGCCAGTCCGAGGGCGCGAGCGCCATGAACGAGGAGCGCAGCAGCTCCACGACCTCGAGGTACTCGGCCGGGTCGAGTATCTCGAATCCATTCTCTCGCAGGCGTTCTGCCGCGACGTGCGCGAGTTCCGGGATGAGCACGGTCTCTTCGAAGGCCCGCATCGCCTCCATGCCGTTCTCATCCCGCGGCAGGACGCGACCCCAGGTTCCGCCGAGATCGCCGCCGCGTTCGGGGTGGCGGGCCAGGAGACGCGCGAAGGTGCCGGCCCACCAGTCGCCGGCGGAGGGGATGAGCTCCAGCCGTCGATCGGGTGATGGGATCGCGGCCAGATCCCGAATCCGGATGCCGTCCAGTCCCCTCCGAGCGAGGTCGAGCAGCTCGCGGGGTTGCATCAGGGCCCGCAGCAGCATCTGCGCCGCCGACTCGCGGAACTGCCACGGCGCACCGTCCGCGGGGCCGCCCAGAGCGAGCCCGGCTTCGAGGTATCCGAGGTATCGCACGTTGCCGGACAACAGTTCTCGACCCTTGGGCACGCCGAGGACACCCACGCTGACGGTCGTCGCGAACCGTTCATGCACCATACGTGCGCCGCCGTTGAGCAGCGCCGCGATGCGCCTGTGGCTTTCGGTGCCGACGCCGGCGTCGGCGAGCAGCCCGGACATGGCGGCGACCAGGCCCCACGCCGTCGACCACTGCAGTTCATGGTGAAGGTGCTCGTGGATGGAGACCAGGAGTTGCTCATCCCCGGGGCTGACCGCATAGGCGTGCAGGTCTCGGGCGTCCCGACCGTCGAACCCGCCGAGGACGCCGCGCGCGGAACCCGACTCGAAGCCGTCGTCCGCACACGCGAAGACGATCCGGGCACCCACCAGCCGATCGTATGCCGCGCCCCCAGTGGGTGCCCCTGGCCGATGCCGTTCTGACCGCGCGTCGCTTGACGAGCAGGACGGCACGGGCCGGTTGCGGCCTACCGGCATTGGGCCGTCGAGCCCCGGACCACGAGGCGTGGATCGACGACGATGTCCCCAGGCGTATGCCGCGCGCTCCCCTCGCGCAGCCGCTCCGCCAGGAGGCGTACGGTCGCCTCGGCGAGCGCGGCCGGATTCTGGCTCACGCTGGTCAGCTCGACGGTCGCCAACCGGGCCGGCGGGCTGTCGTCGTAGCCGACCACGGAGACCTCGTCGGGGACGGCCACGCCGGCCCGGATCAGGCTGTCGCGCAGCCCGATCGCGCAACGATCGTTGAAGCAGACGATCGCGGTCGGGCGATCGGCCGGGGCTCGCCCGAGCAGATGGGCGGCCGCCGCCATACCGTCGGCCTCGGTCTGGCCGCCGGGGACGACGTCGACCCGGCCGCCCAGCCCGCGGCGGGCCATGGCCCGCTGGTAGCCGCGCCGCCGGGCGGTCGCGATGCTGCCGCGGGGCCCGTCGGCATACGCGATCCGCTGGTGTCCGAGACCGGTGAGATGGTCGACGGCGGCGGCCAGCCCGAGATCGTCCGCGGCCCGGACCCCGGACACCCGGGCGGTGCCGGCGCGGCCCACCACGACCGTCGGCCGGGCCGAGCCGATCTCGTCGAGCGAGGCCCGTTTCAGCCGCGGGCCGAGCAGGATCAGGCCCTCGCACCGGTAGTCGAGCAGGGTCTCGACCGCCTGAGCGTCGTCCCGGCGCGGGGTGACCGAGCTGAGGACGAGGTCGAAGCCGTGGTCACCGGCGGCCTCGTCCAGGGCGCCGACGAGTTCGCCGTGGAAGGCGCTGGTGACATCGAGCAGGACCCCGAGCAGGTGGCTGCGGTGGCGGGCCAGCAGGCTGGCCGTCCGGTCCGGGCGGTAGTCGAGCTCGACCGCCGCCGCGCGCACCCGCTCGCGCGTGGTCGCGCTCGGGCCCGGCCGGTCGCGCAGGACGAGCGAGACGGTGGCCGTCGAGACCCCGGCCCGCGCCGCCACATCGTCGATCCGAGCTCGCACGGGCGTCCCTCCTCCGGGCAGATCACCTGTGGTCTTGAAGCGCTTTAGAGCTTAGCCCACGCACCTACTTGACAGGTCGCGCGGTTGCGGGCATCGTTTCCTTAAAGCGTTTTATACCACTCAGCGTTGGTGATCAACACGAGGGCGAGGAAACAATGACCAGCACCCCCATCGGCGTCGCCGTCATCGGAGCCGGCATGGCCGGCCGCGCGCACTGCGCGGGCTACCGCAGCGCACCCACCCTCTTCGACCCACCGCTGCCCCCGATCCGGTATGCCGCGGTGATCGACGCCGATGCCGGCGTCGCCGCCGACGCGGCCACGAGATACGGATTCGAGCGCTCCGGCACGGACTGGCGCACGCTGCTCGACGACGACACCGTCCAGGTGGTCAGCATCGTCGTCGCCAACGCCCTGCATCGCGAGATCGCCGAGGCCCTGCTCGCCGCCGGCAAGCACGTCCTGAGCGAGAAGCCGCTCGCCGACACGATCGAGAACGCCCGGGCGATGGCGGGGGCGGCTGCGGCACACCCGGATCTGGTCACCGGCACCGGCTTCGTCTATCGGCGCCAGCCGGCCGTCGCCGCGATCCGCGACCTGGTCGCCGAGCGCCTCGGCACCGTCTCGCACGTCAACGGCCGCTACTGGTGCGACTATGCCAACAGCCCGCTGACCCCGATGGCCTGGCGCTACCAGGGCGGCCCGGGAACCGGGGCGCTCAACGACATCGGCAGCCACCTGATCGACCTGGCCGAGTTCGTCTGCGGGCCGATGACCCACGTCTCCGGGGCCTCCTTCGCCACGCTGATCACCGAGCGCTTCGTCGCCAAGGGCACGACCTACGGCCACTCCCGGGCCGAGCTGACCGACGAGAAGCGGCCCGTCGAGAACGACGACGTCGCGACCTTCACCGCCACCTTCGCCAATGGTGCCGTCGGCACCTTCTCGATCTCCCGGATCGCGCCCGGCCACGCCAACTCGATGGCCTTCGACGTCTTCGCCCAGCACGGCGCGGCGAAGTGGGATATGGACCGCCCGGCGGAATTCTCGGTGGTGCTCAACGAATCCGACGACGCGCTCGCGGCATACAACGGATACAACCAGGTGCTCGTCGGCCCCGCGCACCCCTACCTCAAGGGCGGGGTCCCGATGGACTTCCCCGGCGTCTCCTACGGCGTCGGCGACCTCTTCGGCTTCCAGGCCCGGGCCTTCCTCGAGCAGGTCGCCGGGATCGAGGGCGGCCTGCCGCCGGTGGCGAGCTTCGCCGACGGCGTCCGCGACCTCGAGATCATCGCCGCGGTCATCGCCTCGGCCACCTCTGGCGGCGCGACCGTCGAGCTGCCCGCCCACCCCTGAACCCATCGGTATGCCGCGCGGCATACCGCCGATTCCCCTGTCCCCAAGGAGCCTTCGTGTACATCGGTGTCTACAACTCCTGCCTCGGCGACAAGAGCCTCGCGGAGGCGCTCGACGTCATCCAGGGTCTCGGCCTGAACAGCGTCGAGATCAACTCCGGCGGCTTCCTGCCGCCGATCCACCTGCCGGTCGCCGAGCTCAAGGCCAGCGAGGACGCCCGCCAGGCCTATCTCGGCGAGTTCGCCGCCCGCGGTCTGACCCTGACCGCCCTCAACTGCAACGGCAACCCCCTCTTCCCCGCCGCGGGCTTCCCGCACGCCCAGGACCTCATCGACTCCATCGAGCTGGCCGCCCTGCTCGGCGTCAAGCGTCTGGTGACGATGTCCGGTGCGCCCGCGGCCGAGGCCGGTGGCACGCACATGGCGTGGAACGTCCTGCCCTGGTGGAGCCCGCTGCTCGACGTGCGCGACTACCAGTGGGAGGTCGCGGTGCCCTTCTGGAAGGACATCCA
>JBDIAJ010000186.1:0-6656 GCA_039812345.1 Nostocoides sp.
CAGTCGGCGCCCGCCGGCCCCGCCTCGGTGGCCTCCCTCGCGCCGGCGGTGACCGCCCCCGCCGCCGCGGCCCCCCTCGCGCACTCCTTCGGGGTCCTCGACGTCACGGCCGTGGCGAAGCCGAAGCCCAAGCCCGTCATGGTCGCCTCCCTGGTCCGGGTGCAGACCGGCACCTCGCGCTCGGCCACGCGCCCGGCGACGACTCAGACGACCACCACGAGCGGGTCGACCGGCTCGACGTCGACCCCCGCGCCGAGCACGCCGTCCACCCCCTCCACTCCCGCGCACGGCGGGGTCCTCGCGATCGCGGCGAGCTTGCTGGGCATCCCCTATGTGTATGGCGGGTCCACGCCGGCCGGTTTCGACTGCTCGGGCTTCACGATGTATGTCTTCGCCCAGGTCGGCATCTCGCTCCCGCGCACCGCGGCCGGCCAGCAGGCCGCCGTCACCCCTGTGTCCAACCCGCAGCCCGGCGACCTCGTCTTCTTCGGCTACCCGGCCTACCACGTGGGCATCTACGCGGGCAACGGCATGATGTACGACTCGCCGCACACCGGCGCCTCGACCAGCCTTCGCGCGGTCTTCGGTGGCGTGTCCGGCTACGGCCGCCCCTGACTCTGTCGCGCTCGGCTGACCCCGTCGCTCGGCCGTCAGCGGAGGGGTCACGCCCCCCGCTGACCCGACCACGTTCGGGTGTCCTGCTGGCGCGGCGGCCCGCGACCTGATTGCATCCGAGGCATGCCTGACGTGGCGCGCACATGTCGGATTTCTCGGATCGGTGTCGTGACCCGGGGCCGGCTCATATGCCCTCGACAGGTGGATCACAGGTCGGGTTGCGACCGTGGGCCGATCCCCCTCTCGCCCGCCTCAGGAGAGCCCATGTCGACGACGCCGTCTCCCGGGGAGACCGCCGTGTTCGGACCCGCCCACGATGTCCCAGCCGTCCACCCCGTCGCGCTGCGCGGCACGGCCTGGACCCAGGACGCCCCGCCACCGCGCGTCACGACACCCCAGCGCCTGCGGACGTATGCCGCGCGCCTCGCCGACCATCCCCGCCTCGCCGCCGCGCGGCGGCGCCTGGGCGTCGGTGGGTGGCGCTCACCGGGGGCGTTGCTCGCCGCCGCCGCCCTCGTCGGCACCGGGTTCCTCGGTGGCAGCCTGCTCGGGCACGACGACCACGGCGGGATCGGCGGCGTCGGCGCGAACTCGCCGATGTGGGACCACCACGGTCGCGGGATGGATCGCGACGGCCACTGACCAGCCACTCCGGCGCAGGTCACAGGACGAGACGACCCTGAACCGGCCACTCGACGACCCTGAACCGGCCACTCGACGACCCTGAACCGGCCACTCGACGGGTCAGCGGCGGCCGCCGTTGGCCGCGTCGAACGCCGCCTTCGCCTCGTCACCGAAGAGCACGAACCGGATGATCCGCATTCCGTCCCGACGGGCGACGTCCGCAGCGGCCACACCGAGGGCGATGTCGGCGACCTCCGCGACATCCCAGCCATAGACCCCGGCGCTGATCGCCGGGAAGGCGATGGTGGTGACGCCGAGCCCGCGGGCGACGGCGAGGCTGTTGGTGAAGCAGCGCCGGAGCACGTCGGGGTCGGTCTGGCCCGCATGCCGATCCGGGCCGACCGTGTGGATGACCCACCGCGCCTTCAGCTTGTGGCCATGGGTCGCCACCGCGTCACCCGGCGGCAGCCCGCCCGGGAGCGTCGAGCGGCGCAGCTCGCGACACTCCTCGAGCAGCCCCGGGCCCGCGGCGCGATGGATCGCTCCGTCGACCCCGCCACCCCCGAGCAGCCCCGAGTTCGCCGCGTTGACGATCGCGTCGACCTTCTGCGTGGTGATGTCCCCCTGGACGATCTCGATCCGGCCCATGACGCAACCGTATGCCGCATGCGAGGCTGGGGTGCCGCGCGCGAGGTGACCGGGCGGCATACGGCATGGTTGGAGAAGGAAGGGAGACCCGGCGGTGGCCGACGAGGTCTACTACGACAAGAAGGACCAGCTGCAGATCGTCCAGAACAGTCTGCTGCCGGACGAGCAGGTGTTCGCCGTGTATGACGGCAAGGACATCGGGACCGGGTTCATCGGGCTGACCGACAAGCGGGTCATCCTCCAGGACAACTCGTTCACAGGCGGGCGGGTGGCGGTGACGTCGATCCCCTACTCGAAGATCACCGCGGTCTCCTATGCGTCGAATGCGTCGGTGTTCGGCCGGTTCACCGAGGAGACGGTGGTGGCGATCCACACGTCGCACGCGTCCTACGAGATCCTCCTGCGCGGGTCCGACAAGGCGAAGCACACGCACGACGTGATCCTCCACTACGTCGTCTACTCGTGAGGTCGCGCGCCGGCTCGGGCGCCGCCGCCGGCTGCGTCAGCCGGCGCCGAAGCCCGCCGCCTTGACGACCGCCTGTGGCTGGCCCGCGGCGGCGGCGCCGGGCTTGACGGTGAGCTCGACGAGCGCGGACTCGCACGTGTAGCTCACGATGGTCGTGTAGCCCCCCGCGAGCCCGGACCGCTGCCAGCATCCGCCTCCGGGGCCGCCGGAAAACGCCCACAGCGCGTCAACGGCCTGGCGGGTGCCGTACTTCAGCGCTGCGGCCCGATCCCCGCGGCCCCACGCGCGGATGAGGGAGTCGGCATACGTGCTGATCGCGCCGGAGGTGCCGAACACCTGCGCGCCCCGGACCCGGTCCCACCGCCCCGACCCCGGGAAGGCCACGCGGAGCACGATCCGCTCGCCGGCGCCGTTGCGATAGGTGACATCGTCGAAGCGCTCGACGCTGTTGGTCACCGTCTTGACATAGGTCCACGACCCGCCGCGTGGCTTCTCGCCGAAGAGGACCGCGTCGGTGCTGTAGGCGGTGTAGCAGGCGGCGACCGGACGCTTCCCCGCGGCCCACGCGGCGAGGAGGCGGTCGGCATACGCCCGGGAGGCGGTGGGTGGCGCCGGCAGCGTGGCGCACACCCCGGATCCCGCCGCTTGCGCGACGGGCGGGGCGGCGCTCGCCGCGGAGGCGAACCCGGTGACCGCGAGACCGGCGGCGGACAGCAGGGCGGCGGAGCGGGTGATCGTCGGCATGGGTGAATCCTGTTCTCGTGGTGCGGTTTCGAGGAGAGTGGCGGGTGGTGTTGGGCGTCGCGGTCAGCCGGCGCCGACCCCGTGCGCCCCGACGACGGACTGCCGCGCGCCGTTGGCGGCCCCCCACGGCTTGACGACGAGGGTCATCGTCGCGCTCTCGCAGGTGTAGGAGATGCTCGGGCCGGCGGGCTCGAGCCCCGTCAACGTGGTGGTCCGCATCCAGCACTTCGCGCCCGGGCCGCCGGAGAACGTCCACAGGTAGTCGACGACCTTGGGGGTGCCGTAGCGGAGCATCGCGGTCTTGTCCCCGCGGCCCCACGCCCGGATCAGTTCGTCGGCATACGTCGTGACGCGGCCCTGGGCGGCGCCGTTCATCGCGCTCGCGTGGACGGCGGGTCTGGTGCCCATCCGCTTGGGGTCGAGGATGGACAGCTGGAGGGTGGCGCCGCTCGCCTGCCGGTAGTTGACCCGGGCCATCCCGTCCAGGACGCGGGTGCCGACATAGGTCCAGCCGGTGCCCTTCGGGTTCTGGGCGAAGAGGAAGTCGGCGACGTATCCATAGGTGTAGCACCGGGCGAGGGGCTGGTTGCCCTTCGCCCACGCGGCCATGACGGCGTCGGCATAGGCCTTGTAGGCGGTCGGCCGGGGCACCGTCGAGCAGGTGGCGGCGGCCAGGCGCTCCGGTGCGCCGGTCTGCGGGCTGGCCTGCGCCGCGCCGGTGGTCGCGACGGCCGCGGCTCCGGCGGCGAGTGCGGCGGACAGGCGGACGGTGGATGACGCGCGCATGATGGTCCTCTCGTGGTCGGCGGCTCGTCGACGGTGAGCGGGTGGCCTGACGAGTCCGCCCGCTGCGTTCCGACACAAGGCCAGACGCCTGGAGCGCCGGCGGGGTTGTCGTCGTTTCGTCGGGACGCCGGCATCTCGTGACCACGGATCGTCGAGCGTGACTCCGGTCATAGCCGGGATCGCACCCGTTATCCGCCGTCCACCGGGCAGGATGGGCCGGTGACCATCTGGATCGACCACCCGGCCTGGCCGGCGCACGGCCGCCTCTGGTCGCACCTCGTCTCCGACACCTCGTATGCCGAACTGCACGCCTTCGCGGAGGCGCACGGCATCCCGCGGCGGGGTTTCGAGGGGGACCACTACGACGTCCCCCAGGGTGCGTATGCCGATCTGGTCGCCGCCGGTGCCCGACCCACCACGAGCGGGCACATCGTCTCGCTCCTCGAGACCGCGCGATTGCGGTTGCGCAAACGCCGGGGGGAGCGGGGGATCGCCCGGGCGCTCGATGTCGTCTTCCCCGACGGGAGTGTCGCCGACGTCGACATGGTCGCCTCGGAGACGGAGCCGCCGGGGGCGGGGACGTTCGCGTCGGCGGTGTTGATCCGCGAGTCCGGGGGCCGCTACGCGGTGGCGTACTCGCGGCGCCGCCGGGAATGGAGCGCCCCGGGGGGCTGGCGCGAGCCCGGGGAGTCGCCGCTCGAGACGGCGCTTCGGGAGACGCGCGAGGAGACCGGGCTGATCCTCGAGCCGGAGCTCGTGCGGCCGGTCGCCTACGAACGTTTCCACCCGCACCCAGGCACCGGCTGGCCCGTGCCCGAGGGGCGCTTCCTCGCGGTGTACGGCTGCGAGTTGTCCCGGCCCGCCCCGGATCTCGTCGCGCCGGAGGGGGAGCCGGCGGAGTGGGTGACCGGCGCGGAGTTGCTCGACCGCTACGCCACCTCCTGGTGGCGACCGGTGGTCGCCCATCTCGTCGGCTGACGCCGCGCTCGGCGGCGCGGCCTCAGCCGAGGCGAGCCAGTTCCCGGGCGAGGTTGGCCCGGGCCGCGGCGGTCCAGGCCCGGTCGGCGACGGGGGTGGCGAAGAGTCGGGGGCGGGCGGCGAAGGGCGCGAGGATCGCGGCGCGCCCCGCGGCATACGCCGGGTCGGGGATGTCGGCATACTCCGCCCGGACCTGCCGGCAGTACTCGTCGAACCGGTCCGCCGGCGCCGCGAGGATCCAGAGGTCGGCGTCGTGGACGCCGGCGGCGAGTCGATCCCCTTCCGGGAGGGCGTGATCGGCCGTCCCGAGGACGAGCTCCGCCACCCGCTCGACCGCCCCCGGATCGAGCCCGAGCCCGGCGCCGACCGACCGCGCCACGTCCGCCGAGGCCGCCTCGTTGTCGCCCCGGGACGGGTCGTACACCGCGTCGTGGAACCAGGCGACGAGCACCCCCAGGACGCGCTCGATCGGGTCGTCCACGAGCCCGCCGAGCGCGTCGACCATCTCGGCGACGTGGATGGCCGTGTGATAGTGCCGGTGCGGCTCGGCATACCGCATGAGGAGGTCCGCCCCGGCGACGGCCACCGCCTCGGCATCCGCGAGCGGCACCACCGCCGCCCACGCGGCTGTCCACGAGGTGAGATTCGGCATACGGACCAGGCTCCCACGTCCGCCCCCGACCTGCGCGAGCGCGAACCGTACCGGACTCAGGGTCGGATCGGGGGCGAGCCCGCGTGCGAAGTTCGGCTCGGGGGGTTAGGTTCGTGACCATGGTTAACGCAGGGGAAACCACAGTCATGTCCGCTGCCCCGGCACCGGCCGCCACCGCCACGGTGGCTGCCCGGGCCGAGGGCCTGACCAAGATCTACGGCAAGGGCGATGCCCAGGTCGTCGCACTCGGCGGTGTCACCGTCACCTTCAACGCGCACGAGTTCACCGCCGTCATGGGACCCTCGGGCTCCGGCAAGTCGACGCTCATGCACTGCGCCGCGGGGCTGGACGAGGCGACCTCGGGTCGCGTGTTCGTCGGTGGCGTCGACCTCACCTCGCTCAAGGAGAAGGAGTTGACCCGGTTGCGCCGCGACCGGATCGGGTTCATCTTCCAGGCCTTCAACCTCATCCCGACCCTGACGGCGAAGGAGAACATCCTGCTCCCGTTGTCGATCGCCGGCCGTCAGCCCGACTCGGCCTGGTTCGACCAGGTCATCGACACCGTCGGCCTGCGCGAGCGGCTCTCGCACCGGCCCACCGAACTCTCCGGCGGCCAGCAGCAGCGCGTCGCGTGCGCCCGCGCCCTCGTTTCGCGGCCCGACATCATCTTCGCCGACGAGCCGACCGGCAACCTCGACTCCAAGGCGAGCCGGGAGATCCTCGACTTCCTGCGCCGATCCGTCACCGACTTCGGCCAGACGATCGTCATGGTCACCCACGACCCGAGCGCGGCCTCGTTCACCGACCGGGTTCTCTTCCTGGCCGACGGTCAGGTCGTCGACGAGTTGCGCCACCCGACCGCCGAGCGCGTGCTCGAGCGGATGGGCCGCCTCGACGGCGCCGCGGGGGTCTGACCCATGCTCCGCGCCAGTCTCAAATCGCTCATGGCGCGCAAACTGCGCCTCATGATGAGCGCGGTGGCGGTGATCCTCGGCGTCGCCTTCGTCGCCGGCTCGTTCATCTTCACCGACACGCTCGGCAAGTCGTTCACCAGCATCATGACCTCGTCCGTCGGTGACGTGGTCGTCTCGCCGAAGACCGCCGATTCCGCGTCATACGGACTGTCCAACGAGACCATTCCGG
>JBDIAJ010000187.1:0-6590 GCA_039812345.1 Nostocoides sp.
ATCAACTTCGCCCTCGGGCTGGTCACCGGCATCGTCCAGGAGTTCCAGTTCGGGATGAACTGGTCCGACTACTCCCGCTTCGTCGGGGACATCTTCGGCGCGCCGCTGGCCTTCGAGGCTCTCCTCGCGTTCTTCCTCGAGTCGACCTTCCTCGGGCTGTGGATCTTCGGCTGGGGCCGAATCCCCGAGAAGCTGCACGCCCTGACGATGCTGCTCGTCCACATCGGAACCGTCCTGTCGGCCTACTTCATCCTGGCCGCGAACTCGTTCATGCAGAACCCGGTCGGCTACCGGTTCAACCCCGAGTCAGGCCGCGCCGAGATGGCCGACTTCCTCGCCGTCCTGACCAACAAGGTCCAACTCGTCACCTTCCCGCACGTCATCACCTCCTGCTACATGACGGGCGGCGCCATGGTCATGGGCGTGTCACTGTGGCTGATGCTCAAGCGGAAGCACGAGGCGGACCGCTCGCTCTATCGCCGCTCGACCCGCGTCGGCGCCTGGGTCTCGCTCGTCGCGGCCATCGGCGTCATGATCACCGGCGACGTCCAGGGCAAGATCATGACCGAGGTCCAGCCGATGAAGATGGCTGCGGCCGAGGCGCTCTACAACAGCAAGGCCAGCGCCGGGTTCTCGATCTTCACCATCGGCACGCTCAACGGCTCGAAGGAGATCTTCTCGATCCGGATCCCCGGCCTGCTCTCCTTCCTGGCCACCGGCAACTTCCATGACGAGGTCGAGGGCATAAACCAGATCCGGCCCAAGGAGCAGGCGCTGGCGCAGAAGGTCACCGAACGCTACGGCGCCGAGGTGGGCAAGCTGGCCTACGACAAGACCTACACCCCCAACATCCCCGGCTCCTACTGGAGCTTCCGGCTGATGATCGGCCTCGGCGCGCTGTCCGCCCTGCTCTCGCTGCTCACCCTCTGGGGCACCCGCAAGGGGAGGACCCCGACGAGCCGGTGGTGGAAACACGTCGCCGTCTGGAACCCGCTGCTGCCGGTGTTCGCGATCAGCTTCGGCTGGATCTTCACCGAGATCGGCCGCCAGCCGTGGATCGTCTACGGGCTGATGACGACCCAGACCGCTGTCTCGCCGAGCGTCTCGGCGGCCGACGTCCTCATCTCGATGGTCGTCTACACGCTCCTGTATGCCGCGCTGGCCGTCATCGAGGTCAAGCTCTTCACCGACTACGTCAAGAAGGGCGCGGAGCCGTTCGAGCCGCCCAAGGCCCCCGACGAGCTCTCCGACGACGCCCCGCTCCAGTTCGCGTACTGAGAAAGGAGAACTGACATGGACCTCGCAGTGATCTGGTTCCTCCTCATCGCCGTGCTCTGGACCGGCTATCTCGTCCTCGAAGGCTTCGACTTCGGTGTCGGCATGCTGTTGCCCATCCTGGGCCGCGGCACCGACGCCGAGGACACCGAGAAGCGCCGCCGCGTGCTCGTCAACACCATCGGCCCGGTCTGGGACGGCAACGAGGTGTGGATCCTCACCGCCGGTGGCGCGACCTTCGCCGCGTTCCCACACTGGTATGCCACGTTGTTCAGCGGTTTCTATCTCCCGCTCCTGCTCATCCTCGTCGCGCTCATCATCCGCAACATGGGCTTCGACTACCGCGGCAAGAGGGCGTCGGCGACGTGGAAGGCCAACTGGGACAAGGCGATCATCGTCGGCTCGGTGCTCCCGGCCCTGCTGTGGGGGGTCGCCCTGACCAATGTCGTCAAGGGCGTGCCGATCGACAAGACCATGGAATACACCGGCAGCCTGTTCACCCTGCTCAACCCGCTCGGGCTGATCGGCGGGCTGACCTTCGTCGCCCTGTTCCTCACCCACGGCGCCTACTTCGTCGCCCTGAAGACCGACGGCCCGATCCGCGCCGACGCCCGGGCGTTCGCGACGAAGTCCGGCCTCGTCGCGGCCGTCCTCGCCGTCATCCTCCTGCTCTGGCTCGGCATCGGGCACGGGAGCATCTGGTCGTGGCTGACGACCGCGGTCGCCGCGGTCTGCCTCCTCGGCTCGATCGCGTTCAACGCGAAGGGCGCCGAGGGCAAGGCCTTCCTCGGCACGGCGCTGACCATCGCCTTCGCGGTCGCGACCTACTTCTGCATGCTCTATCCGAATGTCATGCCCAGTTCGACGAACGCGGCCTTCAGCCTGACGATCCACAACGCGTCGAGCACGGACTACACGCTGAAGATCATGACCGTCGCGGCCCTCGTGTTCACCCCGATCGTCCTGCTCTACCAGGGCTGGACCTACTGGGTCTTCCGCAAGCGGATCAGCACGGCGATGATCCCGCCGGCCCAGGACCCGTCCGTGTCGGCGCCCGCGAGCCGGTGACCCCGACGCCCGCGTGAAGCCGCTCGACCCCCAGGTTCTCCGCACCGTTCCCGAGGCCCGTCGCCCCTTCGTGGTCTTGGGAACGGTCGGAGTGGCTCAAGGAGCCGCCACGATCGCGACCGCCTTCGCCCTCACCGGCGTGGTGGTCGCGATCGCGCGTTCCGGCCCGCTTCTGGTGCCGCTCACCTGGCTCGCTGCGTTGTTCGCCATCCGCGGACTGCTCGCCGCCGTCGCGGAGTATGCCGCGGCGCACGCCGGCGCGACCGTCACCACCGCGCTGCGCGCGCGACTGCTCGGTGCGTGGGCGGGGGGAGCGGTCGGCATACGGGATGACGCGGCGCGCCTGACGCTCGCGACGAGCGGCTGCGCCAGTGTGGAGCCGTATGCCGCGCGCTACCTCCCCGCGCTCGTCTCCGCCGCGGTCGTCCCGGTGGCGGCCGTGGCGACACTCGCGATCGTCGACTGGCCGAGCGCGCTCGTCGTCGTCCTGACCCTGCCGCTGCTGCCCCTGTTCGCCGCGCTGATCGGGCGGGCGACGCAGGAGGACACCCGGAGGCGGTGGCGGGCACTCGCCGACCTCGGTGGGCACTTCCTCGATGTCGTGCGGGGACTGCCGACGCTGGTGAGCTACGGGCGGGCCGAGAAGCAGTTGGAGTCGATCGGCGAGGTGACCCAACGACACCGGCGGGCGACGATGCGGACGCTGCGCACGGCCTTCCTCTCCTCGGCGGCGCTGGAACTGCTCGCGACGATCTCGGTGGCGATCGTCGCCGTGCTCTGCGGGGTGCGGCTGGCCCGCGGCGAGCTGCCGCTGGGCACCGCGATGGTGGCGATCCTCCTTGCGCCGGAAGCGTATTGGCCGATCCGGCGGGTGGGCCAGGAGTTCCACAGCGCGGCCGACGGGGCGGAGGCGCTGGAGGCGATCCGGGCCGAACTCGACGGCGCCGCCCAGGCGGCGGGCACCGACGCGGGCGGTGGGGGCGGTGACGGGCCGCGGATCACGGCGACGGTCGACCTCGACGCGGTGACCTATACCCACCCCGGCGCCCACGCCCCGGTCCTGCACGCGGTGAGCCTGCACGCCGGACCCGGCCTGACGGTGCTCACCGGCGCCTCCGGGGCCGGGAAGACCACGCTGCTCGAGGTGGTGTGCGGCATACGGCGGCCGGAGGCGGGGACCGTGCGCGCGCCGGCCTGCCACCTGGTGACCCAGCGCCCGTTCCTCCCGACCGGCAGCCTCCGGAGGTTGCTGACGCTCGGCAACGACGCTGGGACACAGGCGATCTGGGCGGCCCTGCGCGATGTCGGGCTCGACGGGGTCGTCGCCGCCCTGCCCGACGGGCTGGAGACAGTCGTCGGCGACGACGGGTTCGGGTTGTCCGCGGGGCAACGGGCGCGGCTCGGGCTGGCGCGGGCGCTGCTCGCGCCGGAGTCGGTGATCCTCCTCGACGAGCCGACCGCGCACCTCGACGACGCGAGCGTCGCGCTCACCCACGCGGCCATCCGCGACCTGGCGACCCGCAAGGCGGTCATCGCCGTCACCCACCGTGGGGACCTCGTCGAGGTGGCCGATCGGCATACGCACCTGGCGGCGCGCGCGGTCCCGGGAGGCGCGAAGTGACCACCACGCCCACCGGGCGGACGCCCGACCTGCGCACCGTCCGGCTCACCCGGCCCCTCGTCGGCGCGGGCCTCCTCGGCGGGATCGCCCTCGCCAGCGGCGTGGCCCTGACGGCCACGTCGGGTTGGCTCATCGTCCGGGCGAGCGAGAGGCCGGTCATCCAGACCCTCCTCGCGGCGATCGTCGCGGTGCGGGCGTTCGGGATGGCGCGGCCGGCGTTCCGCTACTGGGAGCGGCTGCGCACCCACGACGCCGCCCTCGCCGATCTCGCCGACCGCCGGGTCGAGACGTATGCCGCGCTCATCCCCCTCACCCCCGCTCGCCTCGGGCGTCGCGGCCGGGCCGACCTGCTCACCGGCGTCGTCGATGACCTCGACGACATCGTCGGCGCCCAGATCCGGGTCACCGTGCCGGCGCTGTCGGCGCTGGTCGCGTGGGCGATCACCGTCGCGGTGACGGCGGGCCTCGACCTCCGGGTCGGGGCGTGGTTGGCCGTCCTCGGGCTCGTCGTCACCGGTGTCGCCGTGGCCGGGGAACGGCTCGAGTCCGCCGGCCTGGCCGACCTCACCCGCGCCCGCGCCGACGTCGGCCGCGTGGCCGCGCTGCTGACCGGCCAGGCGATCGAGATCGCCGCGATCAACGCCGGCCCGGCCATGCTCGCCGAGCTCGCTGCCGCCCAGCACATCTGGGTCCGCACCACCCTGCGGCAGGCCCGCGGGCGGGCGCTGGCGGCGGGCGCGACGATGCTCGCCGTCGGGGCGACGACGCTCGGGGTGGCGCTGACGCTGGGAGGGGGGAATCGGCATACGGCACCGGTGGCGGCCCTGCTCGTCCTCGCCCCGGTCGCCGCCGCCGACGCACTGACCCCGCTCGCCGAGGCCGCCCGCTCCCTGGCGCGGGCTCGTGGGAGCGCGACCCGGCTGCGCGCGGTCCTCGACCAGAGCCCGGCGGTGGCCGCGATCCCGGGGGCGGCGCCGGAGGTGAGCCCTCGGCATACGGACATCGTGCTGGACGGCGTCGGCGCCCGCTGGACCCCGGAACGCCCCGCGGCCCTGGCCCCCCTCGACCTCGACCTCCCGGCCGGCACCCATCTCGCCGTCGTCGGCCCCAACGGCGCCGGGAAGTCCACCCTCCTCGCCGTCCTCGCGCGGCAGCTCGACCCCGAGATCGGCACGATGACGATGGACGACCACCCCGTCTCCGGTATGCCGATCGCCGCCTCCCGCGCCCGCGTCGCGGTCGTCGACGACGCGCCGCATGTGTTCGGTTCGACCGTGCGGGAGAACCTCCGGCTCGCCGCCGGGGGCGTGGCGAGCGACCCGGAGATCACCGACGCCCTGACTCGGGCCGGTCTCGGCGCGTGGCTCGGCGGGCTGCCGGACGGGCTCGACACCCGGCTCGGCGCCGGCGGCCGTGGGATGTCCGGCGGCGAGCAGGCCCGCCTCGGGCTCGCCCGCGCGCTCCTCTCCCGGCGCCCGGTGGTGCTGCTCGACGAGCCCGTCGCCCACCTCGACTCGGTGACCGCGCGGGAGGTCCTCGACGATCTGCTCGCCGCCTCCGGCGACCGGAGCCTGGTCATGGTCAGCCACCGGGAAGACGGCCGGGACGGCTTCGCCCGGACGCTGCACCTCGATCCGCCCGGCTGAGCGCGCGACACCCCCTCAACGTCCGCTCCGCGGATCCCTCGAGCACCTACCATCCAGACGGTGCGCGTGGCCGACCCGACCCCACCCACCGTCTCGCGGCGGGCGATGCTGCTCGCCGGGGGTGGCGCGGTGACCGCCTGCGCCGCCTGCACCGCCCTCGAGGGTGTCCCGAGCGAGTCCAGCGCGGTCTCGGTGGCCCCGATCCGCCTGACCTCGGGTCGCACCGCCGTTCTCCCGTCTCGACCGACCGCGGAGGCCCTGCGCGCCGCCAGCCAGGCCTTCTTCGACGCGGCCGCCGTGGTGGTCGTCGCGGACCCGAACGAGCGCACCCGCTGGCCCGCGGCGGCGCGGGTGGCGGGCGACCTCGGCATACCCGTCCTGCTGGCCGACGATCGGCTCACCGCCGAACTCGACCGGCTCGGCGCGACCGAGATCATCTCGTATGCCGATCCCGCCCTCCCCCTGGGCGAGCGCCGGATCGTGCCCGGTCCCGACAGCGGACGCCCGCACCTGAAGACCCGCCTGCCGCACGCCCCGGCGGGCGGCCGGGCCGTCCTGCTCACCGAGCCCGGGACCCGGGTCACGGGTCTCCTCGCGGCCACCGCCCGCGCCGCCGGCGCGACGATCCTGGCCGCCACCGCCGCCGACCCACGGGCCGACCCCGCCACGGTGACCCGCGTGCGCGACCGGCCGGACGCGACCGTCGTCGGGGTGGGCACCGCGTTCGGGGATGCCGACCGGTTCGCGGCCCGCGTCCACACGGCCCGGACCGCGCCGGAACTGCCGGGCGGCGGCATCCTCGCGCTCCCGGCCAACCACTTCATCGCGATCTACGGCCACCCCGGAACGCCGTCGCTCGGGCTCCTCGGCGAGCAGGACGCCGAGGCCGCGGTCACCCGCGTCCGGGACCTCGTCGCGCAGTATGCCGCGCTCGTCCCCGGTCCCGTCCGGCCCGCGTTCGAACTGATCGCGACCGTCGC
>JBDIAJ010000188.1:0-6497 GCA_039812345.1 Nostocoides sp.
TACGACACATTCGCTCAAACCATCACCGCCGTCCTCGGGCTACAATTCCTGAAACTCGCCTCGTGAATAAGCCTCACCGCTCGACAGTTTGGCAGAGGCGGCCATCGAGGCGGCGCGGCTCTGGCCGGCGCGGGAGAACGCAGCATTCGAGCGGATCCCGTCTTCGTGGTACGAGGTCGAGGTCGACGTGGAGGTCGGTGACGAGGTGAACGAGTACGAGCCGCGTCGTGTGATGGTGCCTGTCTACTGCCATCAGGAGACTGGTTACGACTCTTTCGAGAGGGCGGTTGAACGATTGCCGGCCTCCGTCGAGAATGACGCCCAATGGATCCTTGACGAGTTCTTCTCGGGTACCGACGAACCGCTTCCCGCGGGGGCAGATCTCACCCATCTCGCGAATTATGCCCGAGCCAACGGACAGCTTCCGCAGCGTATTCCCTTCGCTGGTCGGGAGCGGATCAACCCCGAAGTCGTTGCCCGCGACATTCTTGCGCGAGAACTCCCTCCGGCGGCGCAGGCCGAGCGCATCACCCAGACATGTGAAGAGTTCCCGGAGCTCATTAAGAGGCTGTGGGGGAGCCTCGATACATATCGGGCCGAAGTTCTCCTAATCGTGGATATTATCGCGCAGGGCAAACCCTATCCACCGCCAACGCTGGACCAGGTCCCCATAATCCTCGATGTCGAGCTTCAGGACTACTCATACGGGCAAGGTGTGCGCGATCTACGAGCCGCGCTGGAGAAGGTGCTGAACGACCCGATTCTCTTCCCCGACGGGCTCGCCGAACCGACGGGGGGAATCCACTGGGCGCGGAAGGTCCCGAAGAGCTGGTGGGCCATCTACCGCAGGGGGGATTCCCGGATAACGGTGTCGCCACTTCTCGACAGCGCGCAGGCGCCGGAATACGTTCTGGAGTTCGTTCTCTATCACGAACTCCTTCACCATCAGAACGCCGCACGGGACTGGCGTGGTCATCCGCACGGCGAGGACTTCCCAGAGCGCGAGCAACGTCACCCCGAAAGCGTCGAGGCAGAGGCGTGGCTCGATTCGTTCCATGATCATTACGCCGCCAGGGCCGGCTCCGCCGAACGCGGCGTGTCCGGCTGACTCGGATCGAGACTCACGTGGTCCGGGACGGCTACCGACCGGCTACCGACCGAGCCGCTCGAAGTAGCCTGGGCGGCATACGGCCTGGTGTCGGGAGCGGTGGGATCCCGATCGATGGTGGTGCTGGGTCCACTGCGCGACGTATGCCGCGTCGTCCACCATGGAGACATGACCCGAACCCGCCGCACTCCCTTCCTCGCCACCGGGGTCGGCCTGGGCCACCTCATGCTGGTCGTGCCGCTCGCGCTGTTCGTCTCGGCCGCGGCCGTCGGCTTCGGGCTGCTGGTCGTCGCGGTCGGTGTGCTCCTCCTCATCCCGCTGACACCGGCGCTCGCGTCGTTCGCCCGGCTGCATGCCGCGATGGCCGGCAGCTTCCTCGACCATCCCGTTGTCATGGACGCGCCCGTGCGTACGCACTGGAGTCCGTGGATCCAGTTCGGGCGGTGGGCCGGGTCACGCGCCTTCTGGCAGCTGATCCTGTGGATGCTGTATGCCGCGACCGGGGGCCTGCTGCTATCGGTGGTCTCCGCGGCCCTTCCCTTCGGCGCGCTGGCGATGGCCATCCTGGTGATCGTCTTCACCGCCAACGGCGAGCATCTGGCCGCGGCGACCGTGCTCGCGCCGTGCGCCGTGCTCGCGGCCCTCGTCTGGTGGTTCCTCGGGGACCTGGCCATGCAGGCCCGATGCCGCATCGAGGAGGCGATCCTGCGCCCCGATCCGAATGCCGCGCTGGAGCGCCGAGTGGCCGACCTGACCGCCTCGCGGGCGGACAGCGTCGATGCGTCAGCCGCCGAGTTGCGCCGGATCGAGCGGGACCTCCACGACGGCGCCCAGGCGCGGCTCGTCGCGCTCGGGATGAACCTCGGGATGGCCGCCGACCTCCTGGACCGAGACCCCGCCCTGGCGAAACAGCTGCTCGCGGAGGCCCGCGAGACGACCGGCGCGGCACTGGGGGACCTGCGATCGGTGGTGCGCGGCATACATCCGCCGGTGCTCGCCGATCGGGGGCTGATCGGCGCCGTGCAGGCATTGGCGCTCGACCTGCCCATCCCGGTCACCGTTGACGCGGCGCTGCCGGCCCGCCCGTCCGCGCCGATCGAGACGGCCGTCTACTTCGCCGTGGCCGAGTGCCTGGCCAATGTCTTCAAGCACAGCAGCGCCCGCGGCGCGTGGGTGGTCATCGGTGCCCCGGACGGACGGGTGCTGCGGGCCGTCGTCGGCGATGACGGCCGCGGGGGCGCGGTGCCGGCGGGCAGCGGACTGCGTGGCGTCGCGCGTCGACTCGGCGCGTTCGACGGCAGGATGGAGGTGTCGAGCCCGGCGGGTGGCCCGACCATCGTGACAATGGAGGTGCCATGCGTCTGGTCATCGCCGAGGACCATGCCCTCCTACGGGACGGCCTGAGCCGGCTGCTGACGGCGTACGGATTCACGGTCGTCGCCGCGTTGGCGGGGACGACTGGGCTGGATGCGGCACTGCAGCGCCCCGACGTCGACGCCGCCGTGCTCGACGTCCGGTTGCCACCGACGTTCACCGACGAGGGACTGCTCGCGGCGATCGCGGCCCGGGCGGAGCGGCCGGGTTTCCCGGTGATCGTGCTCAGCCAGTATGTCGAGCACCTGTATGCCCGCGAATTGCTCGCCTCCGGGCTGGGGGCGGTCGGCTACCTGCTCAAGGATCGGGTCGCCGACGCCGCCGAGTTCGTCGACAGCGTGCGCCGCGTGGCTGCGGGCGGGACCGTCCTCGACCCGGAAGTCGTTGCCGCGCTGATGAACCGGCGCCGGGACGAGCCAGTCGAACGGCTGACGCCGCGCGAGCGCGAGGTGCTCGAACTCATGGCCCAGGGACGCTCCAACGCCGCGATCGCCGGCCGGATGTTCGTCACCGAGAAGGCGGTGGCCAAGCACATCAACAACATCTTCACCAAGCTCGACCTGCCGATCGACACCGACGACAACCGGCGGGTCCTCGCCGTCCTCGCCTGGCTGAAGGTCTGACCCGCCCGATCGCCGGCGCCCGCGTCAGGACGAGGGGCGCTCGAGTTCGGCGCGGCGGGCCGGGAGGTAACCCGCGACGCCGAGCAGGGAGATCAGGCCGACGGTCAGCATCGCGAGCCGGATCGACGCGTTGTCGGCGAGGACACCGGCGAGGGGGGCGGCGACGCCGAAGGCGAGGAAGGCGAACATCGAGTTGATCGAGAGCACCGTCGAGCGGTTGCGCGCCTCGGCCTCGCGATGCAGCAGGGCGGCGTGCGGCGGCCCGTTGACGCCGTGCCAGGTGTAGGTGAACAGGTACGCCGCGATCAGTCCGGTCGGCGTCAGTGCCCACGCCATCAACAGCACGCCCGTCGCGTTGAGCGCGCGCCCGAGCATCGCGGCCCGGGCCACGCCCCAGCGCTTCGAGGCCTGCCCGGCGATCCAGGTCCCCAGGGCGAAGATGGCCCACCCGATCGCGGCGACCGGTCCCATGAGCGCGCCCGCGGCCTGTGCGGTGCCGAGCAACTGCTCCAGCCGCAGCGGCAGCAGCGACTCGAAGGCCACCATCCCGGTCGACCAGGCCAACTCGGCGAGGATGATCCCGAGCAGGACCCGGTTGGTGGCCAGCAGCCGCAGGCCCGAGGCGACGACCGCCGGCGCCTCCCGGACCGACGCCCACGCACGCCGCTCCCGCTCCTCCGCGGAGGCCCGACGGGGGCGCTCTTTCAGGAAGGCCATGGTCGCGACCAGGTGGACGATGTTGAGTGTCGCGAAGACGGCGACGGCGAGGTCGATCGCGGCATACGCCGTGATCGGGTGCCACCAGATCAGGCCGCCACTGAGCAGCGCGCCAGTCGCCATCGCGACGCCGAGGATGGTGCCGGCGCGGGACAGCTCCTGGTCGACGTCGGCGCCCGGATTCGACTCGTGCACGGTGTCGACGAACCACGCCTCCAGCGGCCCGGAGTCCAGGGCCCGGAAGGCCCCCATCAATGCCGCCGCACCGACGAACTGCCAGAAGTTCTGAGCGAAGAGATAGGCCAGACCGGCGAACACATTGACGATCGCCGCGGAGAGATAGACCGCGCGCCGCCCGAACGCATCGGCGAAACCGCTCGTCGGCAACTCGAGGGCGAAGCAGACGAAGCCGGAGATCGCTGACGCCGTCAGCGCCTCGGCGATGCTGAGCCCGCGGCTGGTCTGGATCAGGACGAAGATGCCGACGACGAAGCCGACCGGGAACCACCGGGTGAAGTTGAGCAGGTAGAAGACGCGCGTCGCGTGTTCCAGTGACGTTGCCGTATGCCGCGTGGCCGTGCTCATCGGCGCGGCGCCCTGTCCATGTCGATCGGATAGAACACGAGATAGACCGCGATCCGCTTGGCGTCCGGATTGCCTTGTCCCACGCGGCGGTAGCGCTCGACGACAGTGTCGATCTCGGCGTGCATGTCCCGGAGCTGATCGGCCGTGACCACCACCATGTCGTCGTTCATGCTGGCCCGGTTCCGCCACACGCCCGGCCAGTTGCCCTGGACATCGAGCCAGCGACCGAACTTCTCGGTGAAGTGCCGCAACCAGTCTCGCGTCAGCCAGCCCATCGCCGTCGCCGCATCGTCATCGCCGTCGAAGTCGCTGACCTCGAACTGGGTCATGGTCGAGGCCGCCGCCCACACCCGCGACTTGCCGTCACCGTCCCCGGTGTCGACGACCAGGCCCACGTCGGCGAGCCTGCGCAGGTGGTAAGACGTGGCCCCCGAGTTGGTCCCGAGGGCCGCGGCCAGCGCGGTCGCGGTCGAGGGCCCGTGCATCCGCAACGCGCCGACCAGTCGGGACCGGAGGGGATGGGCGAGCACCTTGACGCTCGCTGCATCGAGGCGGATGAAGTCGGCGGAGTCGCTCATAGATCACACAATACCTTTGCATAATATGTTTGCACAAGTATTCTGCGATCCTGAGTTCGCGAGGGATCCTCGCAGGTCGGAAGGGGTACGGACGGATACGCGCCGGGATTTGAGGGCACTGCCTCTCGCCCGTAGACTTGATGGCTGTTGTGCCGTGCGCCCCTGGTGGGCGGATCAACCGCGAGGGCTGCCGCCCGGCGGGAGCACGCGGCATACGAGCCCGATCCGAATCTCACGTAAGGCAAGACGTTGCGTACCTTCACCCCCAAGGCGGGCGATGTCACGCGTCAGTGGCACGTCATCGACGCCACCGATGTCGTCCTGGGTCGTCTCGCGACCCACGCGGCCTCGCTGCTGCGTGGCAAGCACAAGGCCACCTTCGCCCCCCACGTCGACACCGGCGACTTCGTCATCATCATCAACGCCGACAAGGTCGCCCTCACCGGCGCCAAACTCCAGCAGAAGCGGGCCTACCGGCACTCGGGATACCCGGGCGGGCTGAAGTCCGAGACGTATGCCGAACTCCTCGACCGCGACCCGACCAAGGCCGTCGAGAAGGCCATCCGCGGCATGATCCCCAAGACGACCCTCGGCCGCCAGCAGCTGACCAAACTCAAGGTCTATGTCGGCGCCGAGCACCCGCACGCCGCCCAGAAGCCCGTCCCGTACACGATCTCCCAGGTCGCGCAGTAACGGCGCCGATCGACAGACAGAAGGAACAGCCGTGACTGACACCACCTATGACACGTTCGCCGACGACGACGTCGAACTGAGCGAGTACACCTCCGAGTCCGAGGGGCCCGTCTCCGGTGAGCCGGCGCGCAAGCCCACCGCCTCCGCCCCCGGCGGCGGCACCGGCCGGCGCAAGCAGGCCATCGCCCGCGTGCGCATCGTCCCCGGCACCGGCGAGTGGACGATCAACGGTCGCACGCTCGAGAACTACTTCCCCAACAAGGTCCACCAGCAGATCGTCAACGAGCCGCTGAAGGTCCTCGAGCTCGACGGCGCGTATGACGTCCTCGTCCGGGTCCACGGCGGTGGCCCCTCGGGTCAGGCCGGTGCGGTCCGACTCGGCGTGGCTCGCTCGCTCAACGGCGTCGACCCCGACCTGAACCGCCCGGCTCTGAAGAAGGCCGGCTTCCTCACCCGGGACGCCCGCGTGCCCGAGCGCAAGAAGGCCGGTCTGAAGAAGGCCCGCAAGGCGCCGCAGTACAGCAAGCGCTGAAATCCGGGGCCCCCCACGGGGGGCTCCGCCCCACCCACGGGGGGCTTCGCCCCCCGTGTTCCCCCCGGAAGGCGCGGTGCCCGCTTCGCGGGCGCTGTCCCTTTGCTCCGCAGATCCAAGGCTCGCTTCGCTCGCCGGATCTGCGGGCAACGACCTGCGCTTCGCTCGGTCGTTGCGGACCACCCACGGGGGGCTCCGCCCCCCGTGTTCCCCCACCCACGGGGGGCTTCGCCCCCCGTGTTCCCCCCGGAAGGCGCGGTGCCCGCTTCGCGGGCGCTGTCCCTTTG
>JBDIAJ010000189.1:0-6468 GCA_039812345.1 Nostocoides sp.
CTGACGATCGGCCGGGCGGCCAGCGAGGCGCTCTGGTTGCCCGCGGCCCGGGAGGTGCTCACGGGGGTGGCGGGATCGGCATACGGGCTGATCACACAGGCGGACTTCGCGGAGGCGATCGAGGCGAGCACGGGTGTCCACGCCAACCCGGCGCTGGCGAAGTGGCTCGGCCCGTTCCTCGTCCGCGCGGCCGAGGACGGCCTGGCCGCGCAGCTGCCCCCGCTGGTCTCGCTCGTCGTGGAGGCCGGCACCGGGAAGGTGGGACCGGCATACGACGCCGTTCTCGTGGCGCTCGGTCGGCCGGAGCCCGCGACCGGACGCGAGCGCGAGCGGGTGGCGGCCGACGACCGGATCGCGTGCTACCGCTGGGCGGGCGCCCCCGAGCCGGCGGGCGGGTGGTATGCGCGCCCCGCGGCGACCGGACGCAGCACGCCGTCGCGAACGCGGCGCGCGCCGGCGAGTCCCCGCCGTCCGGCGGCGGCGGCACCGCAGGTGGTCGCGGCGTTCTGTCCGCGCTGCTTCATGCAGCTGCCCGCGACCGGCGTGTGCGACGACTGCGGGTGACCGCGCCCCGGCCGGTCGGCATGGCAGGCTGACCCGTATGGAACGTGTGGCCGGCATCGGTGGGATCTTCCTGCGGGCGCGGGATCCGGAGGCCCTGCTCGCGTGGTACCGCGACGTGCTCGGCCTCGATCTCGACACCCACGGCATGTGGACGCCGGAACCTGGCCCGACGGTGTTCGCGACCTTCGAGGAGTCGACGGACTACTTCGGGCCGTCCGGTCAGGGCAGCATGCTCAACTTCCGCGTTCCCGATCTCGACGCGCTGATCGCGCAGGTCCACGCCGCCAAGGGCGGGGCCGTGGTGCCCGGGGAGATCCAGGCGATGCATGGCATCGGCCGGTTCGCCTGGGTCGAGGATCCCGAGGGCAACCGGATCGAGCTGTGGGAGCCGGAGCCGGAGCCGCCCGTGAGCGACGACGGCGCCTGGCGAGGTCGCTTCCCGCGCAACGAGATCGTCACCCTGCTCGACGTCAACCGCCCGTTCAACCTGGCCGAGAGCACCTCCTCGGACCTGACCCTGGGCGAGGTTTTCGACCTCGCCGGGATCGACTCCCTCCGGTCGCTCAAACTCGGCTACGGATCCTCGGCCGGCTCCCCCGAGCTTCGGGAGGAGATGGCGCGTGGCTGCGCCGTGCCCGCGGAGCAGGTCGTCACGACCCAGGGCGCCGCGCTCGGCCTCTACCTCCTCGCGATCGAGGTATGCCGACCCGGCGACCAGGCGGTCATCGTCACCCCCTGCTTCCCCCCGAGCCGCGACGGCCTGGCCGGGACCGGCGCGGATGTCACCGAGGTCGCCCTGTGCTTCGACGACGGCTACCGACTGGACGTCGACGCGGTCGCCGAGCGATTGTCGCCGCGGGTCACGCTGGTCAGCCTCGCGTCCCCGATGAACCCCAGCGGCGTCGCGACGCCGCCCGACGCCATCCTCCGGCTGCTCGCCGCCATGGAGACCCGCTGCCCGGACGCCTGGTTGTTCGTCGACGAGACCTACCGCGAGGCGACGTATGGCGACGCCCCTCCGGCGGCCAGCGTCGCCGGCCTTCCACCCGCGGATCGTCACCGGCGCCTCGGTGTCCAAGGCGCTCGGGGCGCCCGGCCTGCGGACCGGGTGGGTCACCGTGCCCGATCCGGACCTGCGCGAGCGGCTCGTCATCGCCAAGATGAACCTCGTCATCTCCGGGTCCGTCGTCGACGAGGCGCTGGCGACAACCATTCTGCGGCATCGGGATCGGGTGCTCGGCGAGCGCCGCGCCATCCTCGCCCGGGCGCTCGGCGAGCTTCAGGCCTGGTGCGAGCGGGAGCGGGACCGGATCGAGTGGGTACGCCCGGACGCCGGCGCCCTGTGCTGCCTGCGGCTACGCGCCGACGTCCTCGACGACGCCGCCGTGTCGGCGTTCTGGGAGCTGCTGCCCAGCCGCGACCTGCAGTTGGCGCCGGGCACCTGGTTCGGCGAGAGCGCGCGCGTCATGCGGCGCGGTTTCGGCTACCTCCCGCCCGAGCGGCTCGCGCCCGCGCTGGAGGCCCTGTCGACCGTCCTCGACGCGGTCGCGGGCGGCTGAGTCGACCGCCGGACGGCCCGGGGTCGTTCCTCGCGCGCGGAATCGAGCAGGGTCTCCGTCGCACCCGCGGGCGGGGCCGCCCATACAGTATCCGTGTAGCCGAGCGCGGCGGGTGGTCGCGGGCGGCGTCGCCAGGGGTGGCCGTAGGGAGGGGATGTCGACATGACAGCCGTGGTGGGACTCATCGGGCTGGTGGCGTTGGTCGCCGTGGCGGTGCACGATCGCCGGGTCGGCGCGTCGACCCTCCGGGAGCGCCCGTGGCTGGTCCTCACGACGTATGTCGTGTGCGTCCTCGGCGCCGGCGGTGCGGCATTCCGGGTCGAGCGTCCCCGGACGGGCACGGTCGACCGGGTCACCGCGCTGCCGTGGCTCCTGTCGAGCCTCGGCGCGAAGAAGCTCGTCTACAGCAGCACCTCGACGGCCCCGCCGCCGGACCTGCCCATGGCCGTCCTCTCATCGATCCTCGTCGCCGGGTTCGCCCTGTGGGTCATGCGGCGCCGGCCGACCGCACTCGCCCTGCTGAGCATCGCCGCCGCGGTGACCTATCGCGACGGCCAGACGAGCCTGGCCTCATGGGCGGCGGTGGCCCTCGCCGTGATCGCCGTGGCGTCCCTCCTCTTCGGTCGAGGCAGCCGCGTGCGCATCCCCGCGACCCACGCCGCGGCGACGTCCGCCCTGCTCATCTGGGTGGGCCCAGCCGCGAAGGCCGCGGTTCCCGGGGCCGTGATCCTGCCGTATGCCGCTCTGGCCACCCTGGTCGTCGTCGCCGCGCTCGCCATCCTGTCGCCCGTCCGGGGTGACGATCTCGCGGCCTCCGGGTATGGCCCGGTCACGTCATCCCCGCCCAGCGTCGCGGGGTCCGCGGGCGGGAGCGCCTGGCTCACGTCGGCGTCGCTGATCGCGGCCGCCGTGAGCCTCGGCGCGCTCGGCGCCCACCTCATCGGCGTGCGGGTCGGCGCCGGATACGGCGTCGCCGCCGGCTTCCTGTTCGCCACCGCGACCAGCGTGTTCATCCTCCGGGTGTGCCTGAAGATGCTCGGCATCCTCGGGCCCATCGCCGCCGCGGCCGGCGCGGCCGGCGCCGGGGGATCAGGCGGCAGCTTCTATGAGGACGCGGCCCGCGAGGGCGACCAACGCCGGGCCGCGGCGACCGAGGCCGACCGGCAGTACCGCTTCAACCAGGCGCGCCGCGAGGCGAACGCGGCCCCACGCGGGAGTCGCGAGGAGCGCTACTGGCTCGGGCAGAAGGGGCGCTACCGCAACTGAGGTGAGGCCGCGGCATACGGCATCGGGGGTGTCGTGGAGTGTGGGCGACCTCGGATTCGCCGGTGCGGGGTTGACGACGGGCGGGCGGGGCGGCCACGGTGGAGTATGACCGGGACCGAGTCGTTGACCATCGCGCCGCTCTCCCCCGAGACCTGGCCCGCCTTCGACGCCCTCGTGCAGCGGCACAACGGCATCTTCGGCGGCTGCTGGTGCATCTGGTTCCACCCCGACGGGCCCGAGCGCGGCCAGGGCGCCGAGGCCAACCGGGCGCTGAAGAAGGCCTACGTCGAGGAGGTCAGGGCCCACGCCGCGCTGGTGATGGACGGCGAGGAGGCGGTCGCCTGGGCGGAATACGGCACGCCCGAGGAGCTGCCCTCGATCCACCACCGCAAGGAGTATGACGCGACCAAGACCGCCGACCCGGACTACCGGATCACCTGCGTCTTCGTCGACAGGCGCTATCGCCGGCGGGGGGTCACCGAGCTGGCGATCACCGGGGCGCTCGACCAGATCGCCCGGGCCGGCGGCGGGCGGGTCGAGAGCTACCCCCACGACCTGACCGACAACACCAAGAAGATCTCGTCGTCGTTCATCTACAACGGCACCCGGCGGCTCTACGAGCGGCTCGGCTTCACCTACGACCGGCCCAAGGGGCTGCGCAACTGCGTCATGGTCAGGACGGTCGAGCCGGCCTGAGGGCGCTGGTCAGACCGGGTGGGCGCGCCGCACCGGGTCGGCGTGGACGGCGGGCAGTTCGGCGGGGTCGCCGTGCAGTTGCCGGTGCAGGCGTTCCATCCGCAGGTCGAGCGCGTATGCCGTGCTGGCCGCGTCCTCGAGTTCGGCCACCAGCTCCGCCGGGACCCGACCGTCGTACTTGTAGTGGATCTTGTGCTCGAGGCTCGCCCAGAAGTCCATGGCGATGGTCCGGAACTGGATCTCGACCGGGACCTCCGCGCGACCGGTCGAGAGGTAGATCGGCACGTCGACGATGGCGTGAAGGCTGCGGTAGCCGTTCGGCTTCGGCGTGGCGATGTAGTCCTTGACCTGACGCACGACGATGTCGTCCTGGCGGGCGAACATCTCGAAGAGCCGATAGGTGTCGCTGGGGAAGCTGCAGGTCACCCGGACGCCGGCGATGTCGGTGATGGTGCGCCGGATCTCATCGAGGTCGCGGGCCATGCCGCGGCGCTCGATCTTCTCCATGAGACTGGCGTCCGACTTCAGCCGGCTGGTCAGGTGCTCGATCGGGTTGTAATCGTGCATGAGGAGGAACTCGTCCCGCAGGATGCTGAACCGGGTCTCGACCGCCCGGATCGCGAACGCGTAGTCGAGCCTGAAGCAGTCCACCGCAAGGCGCATGGCCTGCATCTGGTCGATCGTGAACACCTCCGCTCCACGGGCGTTCGCTGGTGCGGGTGCGGTCGTCGCCGTTGGGACCATGACCCGAGATCCTCCGCGACGAACCCGGAACGCCCTTGAGCCGAACCTGAAGGAATCCTGTGAATCCGCCCGAGGCTCGGCCTGTGGGCGCGGCGCGGGCTCTGATTCGGGCTCGGCGGCGGGCGCGCGGCCGTGGTTGACTCGCGGGATGACCCGGCTCGCGGCTCGCCTCGCCCCCACCGGCGCCCTTCGCGGCGTCATCAACCTCGGCAACCCCGTTCTCGCGCAGGGCACTCCCGACGAGCCGCGGGGCGTCACGGTGGCGCTGGCCCGCGCGTTCGCCGATTGGCTCGGGGTGCCGCTCGCGATGACGTGCGTCGACATGGCCCGGGATGCGTATGCCGCGATCGGCGCCGGCGAGGTCGACCTCTGCTTTCTCGCCGACGAGCCCGACCGCGAGGAGCACGTGGTGTTCACCGCGCCCTACGTCGTCATCGAGGGGGTCTTCGTCACGCACCTCGACCGGCTCGCGTCTGCCGGCGACGTCGATGCCGCGGGTGTGCGGATCGGCGCGCGCCGGGGATCGGCATACGACCTGTTTCTGCGGCGAACGTTGGAGCGGGCCGAGGTGGTGGCCGCAGATGACCCGGTCGAGGTCTATGAGCGGCAGGGCCTCGAGGCCGCCGCCGGCATCCGCCAGCCGATGACGCAGTATGCCGCGCGCACCGGTCGGCGGGTCGTGGAGCCGGCGTTCATGGAGATCCGGCAGGCGGTCGGCCTGCCCCGGACGCTCGACGCCGACGCGGTCGCGGCGGTCGCCGCCAAGGTCGAGGAACTCAAGGCCTCCGGGATGGTCGCGGCCGAGATCGCCCGCAGCGGGGTCCAGGCGAGCGTGGCTCCCCCCGCCGCCTGACCCCGCCTCGGCCCCCGACCCCGTCGACTCAGCGCACGCGGGCGAGCTTCAGACGCCAGGCGTCCGGGCCCTCCTGCAGGTAGCTCACCTCGACGGCATCCCCCTCGCGGTCGGCGAGTTGCTTCAGCAGCGGGAGCGGGTTGTGCGGGGCGACGAGCACCATGGCCTGGCCGGGACGAAGCTGCCCGACGGCTCCGAAGACCGAGCCGTGCCGGATGGCGTGCGGGATGGCGCGTGCGTCGAGCTCGGGCAACTGGTCGTCGCCGTCGTGGCAGTCGCAGTCGTGGCCGTGCGCGGCCTCGGTGAGGGGGAGGGTGCGCTCTGGAGTCGCGTTCTCGGACATGGTCTTTCCTTCTGTTGTGGTGGTCCGGGTGGTCGGGTGGATGGTCACGGTGCAGGCGCCCGGGACGGCGAAGGCGTGCAGGCGGATGTCGCCGAGGTCGAGGCGATCGGCGAGCCCGTCGAGGAGGCCCTGGTGGAAACCGCAGACGATCGCGGGGTCGGTGCGCGCGGCCTCGATGAGCGGGCACGAGCGCAGGTCGAGGCCTCCGTCCCGGCCGGCCCGCGGCGCGAACCCACGATCGGCCAACACCGCGGTGAGCCGGTCGAGCGGCTGTCCGGCCCCGTCGGGCGACAGCGCGTCCGCGGCGGAACTGGCGCGGCCGAGCCGGCGGGCGGCGGCCGCCGGGTCCGGGCTGGTCGCGCGCAGGGTGTCGGCGAGGGCCGCGATCAGGGCGCTCACCGGGGTCTGCGCGGCAGGGAGGCGGACGGCATACCGGTATGACG